>SLKC01000053.1 GCA_007134775.1 Ectothiorhodospiraceae bacterium
AGACGAAACTGCAAGTGGTGCCGTGACCAGTGGCGGAGGGATGGTCCGGCAGATGCCGTAAGTTCTTGATTGTATGGCTCCCCGGGACGGATTCGAACCGCCGACCTAGTGATTAACAGTCACCCGCTCTACCGCTGAGCTACCGGGGAATCGGAGGCGCTTAACAGGGCGCGAATGGTAATCATCGCGCCGCGACTGGTCAAGGTTCTGTCGGTGAATGTTGGCGACGTAGGTCGGGCGGAGGGCGCACCGCGCCGGAAGTCGCAGCGATGTCGGGCTTCACACCCTGTGGGCGCTCAGTCCGACCTGCGGCGCGGGCGCGGGCCGCAACTCCGACCTATTTGAGCAAAATCGGCGCGTGCTCAGCCCAGCGCCTTCTTCAGCCGCTGCAGCGCGTCCTGGAGCTGATCCTTGCTGGTTGCGTAGGAGAGTCGCAGATGGCCCGGTGTGCCGAATGCGGAGCCGGGGACCAGCGCTACGCCGGTGTCGTCGAGCAGGCGCGAGCACAGGTCGACGTCGTCGCGTGCACCGTAGGCCTCAATCGCGGCCGCGACTCGGGGGAAGCAGTAGAAGGTGCCGTCGCCAGGGAGGGCCTCGACGCCCTGGATGTCGTTGAGCGCGTCGACGACGAAGTCGTGGCGCTCGCGGAAGTGGCCGACCATCTCGCGCACGCACTCCTGATCACCATTGAGCGCCGCGGTGGCCGCTGCCTGGGAGATCGAGGCGGGGTTCGATGTGCTCTGCGACTGGATCTTCTTCATCGCCTTGATGAGCTCGGGCGGCCCGCCGCAATACCCGATTCGCCAGCCCGTCATGGCATAGGCCTTCGACACCCCGTTCATGACCACCGTGCGGTTGTAGAGGTCGGGCCGGGCATTGACGATGTTGTGGAAGGGCAGCTCGTTCCAGAGGATGTGCTCGTACATGTCGTCGGTGGCGATGATCAGATCGGGGTGCTGCGCGAGCACATCGCCGAGTTCAGCAAGCTCCTCGGCACTGTAGGCCATGCCGCTGGGATTGGAGGGGCTGTTGATCACGACCAGCCGGGTCTTCGGCGTAAGGGCCTCGGCGAGCTGAGCCGGCGTGATCTTGTAGCGTTGCTCCTGGGTTGTGCTGACGATCACCGGCTTGCCGCCAGCGAGCTTCACCATGTCGGGGTAGGACACCCAGTACGGTGCCGGGATAACGGCTTCGTCGCCCGGATTCAGCAACGCCTGTGCCAGATTGAAGAAGCTCTGCTTGCCGCCACATGAGACGAGGATCTGTTCGCTCTTGTATTCGATGCCGTTGTCGCGGTGGAACTTGGCGATCACCGCCCGTTTGAGTTCGGGGGTGCCGTCGACCGCCGTGTAACGGGTCTGACCGTCCCGGATTGCCTGGATCGCGGCCTCGCGGATCGGTTCGGGCGTGTCGAAATCGGGCTCGCCAGCGCCGAGGCCGATGATGTCACGCCCTTGGGCGCGGAGCTGCGCGGCAAGCGCGGTCACGGCAAGGGTGGGCGAGGGCTGTACCTGCTGGACGCGGTCGGAGAGCTGTTCGGTCACGGCGCTATTCCCGGATGGTGGCGTTGCTATATGATGAGGGGCCTGCGGCGCCCGCGGGGCGGGCCGAGGGTTCTCCGTCGGCTGCTCGGGGCGCCGCCGCGGTGCAGTTACCTTACCGCCAGCCGGGTTCCATGTCCAAGCCGTTCCGCATCGAGAAGCAGTTCGAGCCGGCGGGCGATCAGCCCGAGGCGATCGCGCAGCTCTGCGAGGGCCTGGAAGACGGGCTCATGCATCAAACGCTGCTCGGGGTCACGGGCTCGGGCAAGACGTTCACGATGGCGAACGTGATCGAGCGCAGCCAACGGCCGACCGTGATCATGGCGCCGAACAAGACCCTGGCGGCGCAGCTCTACGGCGAGATGAAGGAGTTCTTTCCCGATAACGCGGTCGAGTATTTCGTCTCCTATTACGACTACTATCAGCCAGAGGCGTACGTGCCGGCCTCGGACACGTTCATCGAGAAAGATGCGTCGGTGAACGAGCACATCGAGCAGATGCGGCTGTCGGCGACGAAGGCGCTGCTGGAGCGCCGCGATACGATCATCGTCGCGACGGTGTCGGCGATCTACGGACTGGGCGATCCGCAGGCCTACCTGAAGATGGTGCTCCATCTCTCCCGCGGCGACGAAATCGGCCAGCGCCAGATCCTGCGGCGGCTGTCCGACATGCAGTATCAGCGCAACGAATTCGAACTCAAGCGTGGCACGTTCCGCGTCCGTGGTGAGGTGATCGACATCCACCCGGCCGAGTCGGAGGACGAGGCGATCCGGATCGAGCTGTTCGACGACGAGGTCGAGAATCTGGCCTGGTTCGATCCGCTTACCGGGGAGGTCAAGCGCCGCGTGCCGCGGTTGACAGTCTATCCGAAGACGCACTATGTGACACCGCGTGAGCGCTTGCTCACCGCCCTCGATCAGATCAAGGCGGAATTGGCCGAACATCTCGAGGTGTTGCGTGGCGAGGGCAAGCTGCTCGAGGCGCAGCGCCTGGAGCAGCGCACCCAGTTCGATCTGGAGATGATTCACGAGCTGGGCTACTGCTCGGGCATTGAGAACTATTCGCGCTATCTCTCGGGGCGCGAGCCGGGCGAGCCCCCGCCCTGTCTGTTCGACTACATCCCGCCGGACGCGTTGCTGATCCTCGACGAGAGCCACGTCACCATCCCGCAGATCGGCGGCATGTATCGCGGTGACCGCGCGCGCAAGGAGACGCTGGTCCAGTACGGCTTCCGCCTGCCCTCCGCGCTGGACAATCGGCCACTGCAGTTCGAGGAATTCCGCCACCTGCAGCCGCAGACGCTCTTTGTGTCGGCGACGCCGGGGCCGTACGAGGAGCGGGTCTCGGATCAGGTCGTGGAGCAGGTCGTGCGCCCGACCGGATTGGTCGATCCCGCCGTCGAGGTGCGCCCGGTCGCCAGCCAGGTCGATGACCTGCTCTCGGAGATCAATCGCTGCACCGCGCGTGACGAGCGTGTGCTGGTGACCACGCTGACCAAGAAGATGGCCGAGGATCTCACGGACTATCTGGCGGAGAACGGTGTGCGGGTGCGCTACCTGCATTCCGACATCGACACGGTTGAACGCGTCGAGATCATCCGGGATCTGCGCCTAGGCAAGTTCGATGCCCTTGTGGGGATCAACCTGCTGCGCGAGGGCCTGGACATGCCCGAGGTCGCCCTGGTCGCGATCCTCGATGCCGACAAGGAGGGCTTTCTGCGCGCTGAGCGCTCGCTGATCCAGACCATCGGGCGCGCGGCGCGCAATATCGAGGGGCGGGCGATCCTGTATGCTGACGAGATGACGGGCTCGATGCAGCGCGCACTGGCCGAGACCGAGCGCCGGCGGAACAAGCAGCTGGCCTTCAATGCGGAGCACGGGATTACGCCCCAGGGCATCCGCAAGGCGGTGGCCGATATTATGGAGGCGAACCAGGCCGGAGCGCCGGGCACGCCGGAGCGTTTCGCTGAAGTGGCGGAACAGCGCGCCGAGTATGCGTCGAAGTCGCCCGCGGAACTGGCGCGCGAGATCGAGCGGCTGGAACGGCAGATGTTCGATCACGCACAGAATCTGGAGTTTGAGGAGGCGGCTCGCCTGCGCGACCGCGTGAACGAGCTGCGCCAGCAGGCATTCGGAGCGGCTGATGCTTTGGGCTGAACGGGCCCGTGCGCTAGGGTGGGGGCGGCGTCTCTAGGTGGTTGTGACATGCACGGTGGTGTGTGGTTGCTGGATGACACCGGAACGCGGGCGTGTGCGAATGGTCGAGACAGATATGCGATATTCTCCGCGTGGGCAGGGCGCGGCGGCATCGAGGGTGCGCTGATGGCCTGGCCGCCTGGGGCTGCCGAGCGCGAGATCGATCGACGGACACGCGAATTGGTCTACGTGGATCGTTCGCCGATCCACGGCAAGGGGCTGTTTGCGCGCTGTGCGATCGAGCGCGGGGCCTACATCGGCCGGTATCTGGGGCCGGAGGCGCGACGCAACGGCTCGCATGTCCTCTGGGTCGAAGGAGAGAATGGATGGATCGGACGCCGCGGGTTCAACCGATTGCGCTATTTGAATCACTCCCTGCCGCCGAATGCGGAATTCGACGGCTTCGACCTGTATGCGCGGCGCCGGATCCGGCCCGGTGAAGAGATCACGATCGACTACCAATGGGACTGAGTGCGTGAAGGCAGGCATGGATTCGAGACCGAGGCGTAGCATTATCCGGTTATGGTGCTGGGGGACTCTGCTTGCGCTGGGCACGGCGATCCTCGCCCTGGGCGGCATCTCCGTCGCCGATGAGGCCGATGTGGAGGCGCAGGACACCCGCGACCGCGCGATCCTGCTCGAGATCGATGGTGCGATCGGCCCGGCAACACGGGACTATCTGCAGCGCAACATCGATCGGGCCGGGGACGAGGAGAACACGCGGTTCATCATTATCCAGATGAACACCCCGGGGGGGCTGGTTACCTCGACGCGCGACATCGTTCGCGGCATCCGCGGCTCGCAGGTCCCCGTCGCGGTCTATGTCGCCCCGGAAGGCGCACAGGCGACGAGCGCGGGCACTTTTATCCTCTATGCGGCGCATGTTGCAGCGATGGCGCCGGCCACCAACGTCGGGTCGGCGACACCGGTTGCACTCGGTGGTGACGGACCCTCCGTGCCCACACCGGAGGAAGACCCGGAAGAGGAGGAGCGTGAGGAAGAGGCCGAGGGCAATGGCGAGGGCGGTGACGCCGAGGGCGCTTCGGTCGAGACCAACGGTGACGGTGGCGAAGGCGCGGCCGACAACGACGAGATTGTCGATGATCCCGAGGACTATGAAGCCCCGGCAGAGGACGAACTGACGCCGGGGGAGCGCAAGGCGCTCAACGACGCCGTGGCATGGATCCGCAGCCTTGCCGAAGAGACAGGTCGTAATGCGGACTGGGCGGAGAAGGCCGTGCGCGAGGCGGCGAATCTGAGTGCGCGCAGCGCCGTCGAGGAGAATGTCGCCAACTTCGTCGCTCAGGATGTGCAAGAGGTACTCGAGCTCGCCGATGGCCTGGAGGTCAGGGTTGGCCGCGACATGATTACGCTGGAGACGAAGGATCTGCGGGTGGAGCGGCGCGATCCCGATTGGCGCAGCGAACTGTTGTCGGTTATCACCAACCCGACGGTGGCCTACCTGTTGCTGATGATCGGCATCTACGGCCTGCTGCTGGAGGGCTACAGCCCCGGCGCACTGCTGCCCGGGACGATCGGCGCGATCTGCCTGCTACTGGCGTTGTACGCGCTGCAGGTGCTGCCGGTGAACTATGTCGGGCTGTTGCTGCTGATTCTGGGCATGATCCTGATCGTGGCCGAGGCCTTCGCACCGAGTTTCGGCGTGCTCGGCATCGGTGGCATCGTATCCATGGTGATCGGCTCCATTGTGCTCATGGATACTGACGTGCCGGGATTCCAGATCGCGATCGAGCTGATCGCGGCCATCGCCCTGGCGGGTGCGCTCGTGACCGCCGCGCTGGTTTATGTCGCCGCCAGCGCCTGGCGCCGGCCTGTGGTCAGTGGCGCCGAGGAGGTCTCGGTATCGACGGGCGAGGCGATCATGCCGATTACGGAGTCTCAGGGTCAGATCATGATGCTCGGTGAGCGCTGGTCTGCACGCAGTGACAAGACCATCGAACCCGGAACGCGGGTGCGAGTGATCAAGCGCGATGGACTCATCGTGCATGTCGAGCCGGATTTCTCGGGAGATAAGGAGACATAATCATGTTGATGTTTTGGGGTATTTTGATCGGTCTGCTGGTGGTATTCGTCGCCAGCGCGATCCGGGTCCTGCGCGAGTATGAGCGGGGCGTGATCTTCCAGCTCGGCCGGTTCTGGAAAGTCAAGGGGCCGGGCCTGATCATCGTGATCCCCGTGATCCAGCAGATGGAGCGTATCGATCTGCGCGTGATCACGATGGATGTGCCGACGCAGGATGTCATTTCGCAGGACAACGTCTCGGTGCAGGTCAATGCCGTGGTCTACTTCCGCGTGGTTGATCCGCAGAAGGCGGTGATCAATGTCGAGCACTTCTTCAACGCGACCAGCCAGCTCGCGCAGACGACCCTGCGCTCCGTGCTCGGCAAGCATGATCTCGACGAGATGCTCTCCGAACGGGACAAGCTCAATGCCGATATCCAGACCATCCTCGATACCCATACGGATCAGTGGGGCATCAAGGTCTCCAATGTCGAGATCAAGCATGTCGACATCGATGAGAGCATGATTCGCGCCATTGCCCAGCAGGCCGAGGCCGAGCGCGCCCGGCGCGCGAAGGTCATCCACGCCGAGGGCGAGATGCAGGCCGCCGAGAATCTGGTCAAGGCGGCGGAGCGTCTTGGTGGCGATCCGCGTGCGATCCAGCTCCGCTATCTGCAGACGCTGGCAGGCATGTCGCAGGATGGCCAGTCGAAGACCATCGTGTTCCCCATGCCGATGGATTTGATGGACGTGCTGAAGAAGGTCGCCAACTGACATTGCTGGGCTGGCCCGGCGCTGCCGAACGGCGGCGCCGGGTGGACTTGAGCCCGGGGGCGTGGGCAATAAGGCGTTGCCGCAGCGCCCATCTCGCCACGGAGGCCCGCATGCGTCGAGCCGCGCTTCACGTCTTCGTCGGGCTGTTGCTGTATGTCGGCCTTGTGCCAGCGTCGGTTGCGGACGCAGATCGTCCCATCGTCGCCGCCGCGTCCGATCTGCAGTATGCGCTGGATGCCGTAGCCGAGCGCTTCACGGCGGATACGGGACGAGAAGTCCGACTGAATTACGGCTCGAGCGGCAATTTCCGCCGTCAGATCGCGCAGGGTGCGCCGTTCGAGCTCTACCTCTCCGCAGACGAATCCTATGTGGAGGCCCTCTATCGCGACGGACACCTCGTCGACGAAGGCGTCGTCTATGCCATCGGACGGGTTGTGGTCCTGATCGGCGAGGGGGGCGATGCGTCACTGCTCGACGGCTCGCTCGACGCACTGGGCCGACGCCTGGGAGAGGGCGATCTCGCTCGCTTCGCCATCGCCAATCCCGAGCATGCGCCCTACGGGGTCGCCGCCCGGGAGGCGCTGCAGGACGCGGGGCTGTGGGGCGCGATTCAGCCGCATCTCATTCATGCGGAGAATGTCTCCCAGGCGGCCCGTTACGCACTGTCCGGTGAGACGGATGGTGGTATCGTGGCCCTGTCGCTGGCCCGTGCGGGGCCGATCGCGGACCGCAGCCAGTTTGATCGCATTCCGGAGGCAATGCATGCGCCGCTACGCCAGCGTATGGCATTGGTCGAAGGGGCGGGCGAGACGGCAACCGCCTTTTATGAGTACCTGCAGCAGGATCCGGCCCGGTCGATTCTGCATGACTACGGTTTCGTGCTGCCCGATGGCGTCTGATTCTCGCACTGCACCGATCCGTGAAGGGATTGACCAGGCGCCGACGGGGGCAAGGCTGCTGCCAGAGCGTACGGACGACCAGCGATGCAATCGCACCCCTGAGGCCGGGCACTAGCTCGTGGACTGGACCGCCTTTTGGCTCTCGCTCGAACTCGCGGCCTGGACCACGGCGATCCTGTTGCCGATCGGTATCGTGGTCGGGCGCTGGTTGGCGTATCACCGCTTTCGCGGACGGGGCTTTGTCGAAGCACTGGTAGCCCTGCCACTCGTGCTGCCGCCAACCGTCCTTGGCTATTATCTGCTCGTGACCTTCAGTACGGACCAACCGGTGGGCGCATTCTGGCAGTCCCTGACCGGCAGCGGACTCAATTTCAGTTTCCCCGGTATCGTCATCGCGTCCGTGATCTTCAATATCCCGTTTGCGATCCAGCCGGTGCAGCGCGCCTTCGAGACAGTACCGATGCACCTGCGCGAGGCGGCCTGGTGCTCGGGGCTTTCGCCCTGGCGGACCTTCCGCCGGGTGGAACTGCCGCTGGTCTGGCCTGGCGTCGTCTCCGCCTTTGTGCTGACCTTCGTCCACACGATCGGCGAATTCGGGGTCGTGCTCATGGTGGGCGGGGCGATCGATGGCGAGACGCGAACGGTTGCCATCGCCATCTATGACCGGGTGCAGGCGTTCGATGAGGAGGCGGCGGGGGCGATGAGCCTGCTGCTGCTGGTCACGTCCTTCGTCGCTATCGCGTTGGTCTACGCCCTGGCCGGCAAGCGGAGATCGATCGGTGTCCGCTGAACTCGCCGTACGTCTGCAGGCGACCGACCCGATCCCGCTGGCGGTCGACTTTGGCGTCTCCCGGTGGGAGATGCTCGCGCTGGTGGGCCCTTCGGGCAGCGGCAAGACGACGGTGTTGCGCGCGATCGCGGGCCTGCACCGTCCGCGGCAGGGCGAGATCGACTGTGGCAGTGATTGCTGGCTGGACACGGCCCGGGGGATCCACTGGCGACCCCAGATGCGGCGTGTCGGCATGGTGTTCCAGGATTATGCGCTTTTCCCGCATCTCACGGCGCAGGAGAATCTCCAGATCGCGATGGGTGATGGTGGCGGCGTGCACAGTGGTGATCGCGCCCGCGATTTGCTCGCCCGGGTGCGGTTGAAGGGGCTCGAGGAGCGTTACCCGGAGCAGCTCTCCGGTGGCCAGCAGCAGCGGGTCGCGGTCGCGCGGGCGCTGGCGCGCGATCCGCGAGTCCTGCTGCTCGACGAACCCTTCTCCGCAGTCGACATGATGACGCGGGCGCGGCTGCAGCGTGAGTTGGCACTGTTGCGGCAGGAGATCGACATCCCCATCGTGCTGGTCACACACGACCTGCAGGAAGCGCAGACAATCGCGGACCGGATCTGCGTACTGCACAATGGTCGCAGCCTGCAGACTGGCGCCCCGGCCGAGGTATTTGCTCGCCCCTGCTCGGCCCATGTGGCGCGGTTGCTTGGTCTGCATAATGTATTTGCCGGCTCCATCGTCCGGCGCGATGGCACCCCCCGCCTGCAGTGGCATGGCCGTGAGCTTGAGGTCGCCGAGGTCGCCGATCTCCCCGAAGCGACACCCGTGGATTGGTACATCCCGGATGCCGATATCCTGCTCCATCGCCGGGGTCGCCCGTCGCGCGGCGAGCGCGAGAACCCCGTGGAGGGCGTCGTCGAGGAGTGCGTGCGTCTGGGTTCGCAATCGTCGGTGGTCCTGCGAAGTCGCGAGGGTGGCGATCGGATCCGCTTCGAGGTATCGACCCACGCGGCGCGCCGCAACGGGATCGAGCCGGGGGTAACCGCGCGGGTGTCGCTGCTCGCGCGGGCCATCCATGTCATGCCGCGGGCCACTTGAATCCAGCGCCGCGGCGCCGGTGATGCAGAAGGGCCGAAGAGGGGCTGGGGCGGCTACGGCTCGAGGGCAATGACGCGGTCGGCGCTGGGCAGCGCGGCGCGTTCATGGCCGAGTAACAGCGTGGTACGCGCGGCGAGCCAGGGTTCGAGCCGGGCGTTCATCTCCCTTGCCGTCTCGCGGTCCAGTCCCGCCAAGGGCTCGTCGAGTAGCGCGATCGGGGCGTCGCGCAGGACCACTCGGGCCAGCGCCAGCCGCCGCGCCTGACCGCCGGAGAGGCGCATGCCGTTCTCCCCGACCCAGGTGGCGAGGCCGTCGCCGAGCGAGTCGACGAAGTCGGCCAGGCAGACTCTCTCCAGGGCATCCCAGAGCGCGGCCTCTGTGGCATCGGGGCGTGCCAGGCGCAGATTGGCCGCGATGGTATCGGCGAAGATCTCGCTTCGCTGGGTCAGGTAGCCGATGCGGCCGTGGAGATCACCCAGGCGCAGGTGGGCAATGTCGACCCCGCCGAGGCGTACCTGGCCTCGCTCGGGCTCGACCAGGCGTGCACACAGATCGGCGAGTGTCGATTTGCCACAGCCTGAGCGGCCGATGACGGCGACGCGCTCCCCGGGGGCGATCACCAGCGAGAAGTCTTGCAGGGCGGCGTCGGCTGCCGCGGTGTAGCGCACGGTCACGCGTTCGATTCGCAGGTCGGTCCCACTCCGCGGGGATGTCGGCACCGCCGGTTCCTTGATGGCCGGTTCGACGTCGACCTGTTCGTTGAGGCGGCGAGCGGCGGCCCGGCTGCGACCGAGCTGGAGCAGACCGCCGGGTACCGGGGCGAGGCCCTCGGCCAGCGCGAGCACGGCGAGCGGCATCAGGGCGGCGACGGGGCCGCTGACATGGCCTTCGGCGTGGAACCACACCGCGAGCAGTAGGCTCAGGGCAACGCCGTAGTGGACGGCCAGACCCGCCAGTGCCTCACCACCTGCGGCCAGTCGGGCCGAACGTGCCTGGGTGCTCGTCTGCTTGCCCGTCTCGTCGTCGATCGCCGCGCGCTGTCGGTCCGTGACCCCGAACGCGCGCAGTTCGGCCAGACCACGGACCAGGTCCACGATATGTATGCGGGCCCGTTCACTGTGCTGGGCGATACGCTCACCCAGCGCCGCACCGGGGGAGGCCACGGTGACGGTGATGCCGACGACGAGCACGAGTAGCAGCCCACCTGTGAGTAGCCCGGCGAGGGGGGCAAACAGGCCGAGCAGGAGGGTGACACCGAGGATGGCGAGGAGACCGACGAGCGGCGGCGCGAGACAGCGCAGGTAGAGGCTGTCGAGGGCATCGATATCGGCTGTAAGGCGGTTAAGGACCAGCGCGCCGCGGAAGCGGGCGAGCGTGGCCGGGTCAAGCGGTATTAAGCGTGCGAATACGTGGGTGCGCAGATCGGCCAGTAGGCGCAATACCACGTCGTGGTTCTGCACCCGCTCGAAGTAACGCGCCACGGTTCGCGCAAGCGCAAAAAAGCGGATCCCGGCGCCCGGCAGAAAGACCTCCAGGCGCGCTTGGGTGCCGGCGGCGAGCAGTAGCGCGACGACACCGGTGGCGGTGATGAACCAGCCGGAGAGCGCGAGCAGACCGACGCCGGCAGCGACCGTGGCAAGCATCAGCGCGCTGCCGAGGAGGATGCGGCCCCGGTAGGCAGCGAGCAGCCGCAGATAGGGTCGCAGTTCGTTCATGGCGCCGTCACCTCGACCAGGCGGCCCTGCTTGAACGTCACAATACGGTCCATCAGGGCATGAACGGCGGGGTGGTGGCTGGCGATCACGAGCGTCGCACCGGCAGCCGCGAGCGCCTGCAACGCCTCGAGCACCTGCGCTTCGGCACGAGCATCCAGGCTCGCCGTGGGCTCATCGAGCAGGAGCAGTGGTGCTTCGGCGAGGAAGGCGCGGGCGATCGCTACACGCTGCCCCTGTCCCCCGGAAAGCCCGCGCCCGCCTTCCGCAAGCGGGGTGTCGAGCCCTTCGGGCAGTGGGTCGCTGAACGCGGTGACGCGGGCGCGCTCCGCGGCCGCACGGATCTCCTCGCGACTGGCGCTGGGACGGGCGAGGGCAATGTTGCTGGCAATGGTGCCGGCCACGAGGAAGGGGCGCTGGCCGACCCAGGCGACGGGCGCGGCCTCCCCGGGCTCGCGGCCGTCGATGTCGATCCGTCCCCGTGTGGGCGCGATCAATCCGGCCAGGAGCTGCAGCAGGGTCGACTTGCCGCAGCCGGAGGGCCCCGTCAGGGCGACGCATTCGCCCGGCTCGACGGCGAGGAAAGCCTGGTCGAGGATGCGGGAACGTCCGGGGTGAGCGAAATCGACGTCATCGATCATCACCCGGGCCGCGCCCCCGACCGCGGTTGCCGGCTGAGCCGGCGCGCTCGGGCCGTCGCCGTCGAGTAGCTCGCGCAAACCTTCGGTTGCCCCCAGGGCAGCGGCGCGGTCGTGGTAATGCTGGGCGAGCGTGCGCAGCGGCTGGAAAAACTCCGGTGCCAGCAATAGCACGAAGAGTCCGGAGAAAAGAGTGAGTTCGTCGGCGTTGCCGAACTCGATATAGCCGAGCAGGCCGAAGCCGACATAGATCGCGACTGTCGCGATGGCGACTGCGGCGAAGAACTCGAGGACCGCCGAAGAGAGGAATGCGACCCGCAGCGTCCGCATATTGCGCCAGCGGTACTCTTCCGCGACTTCTGCGACCGCACGCACAGCATCCTCGCCACGGCCAAAGAGGCGCAACGTCGACATGCCGCGAACCCGATCGAGGAAGTGGCAGGCCAGACGGGTGACCGTCTCGAACTGCTGGCGGTTGAGGTGTTCCGCGCCCATGCCGACGAGGGCCATGAACAAGGGGATCAACGGTGCGGCCAGCAGTAGCAGCAGGGCGACGATCCAGTCCTGGGTTACGGCGACGGCAAGGATGGCCAGCGGCACACCGACCGCCACGATCTTTTGGGGGAGATAGCGGGCGAAGTAGCCATCGACGGCGTCGACCTGCTCCAGCGCCTGGCTGGCGATGCCCGCGCTGTGGGCGTTGGCGAGGCGAACCGGGCCGATCGCCGCGATCCGGTCGAGTACTTCCGCCCGCAGGTCCTGGCGGATCGCCGCCGCGGCGGCGATTCCCGCCGCCTGTTGGGCCCACTGACCCGCGGCGCGCGCGGTAACGACGGCGACGAGCAGGGCGAACAGCGGGCCGAGTTCACCGATGCCGAGGCCTTCAGCGACGGCGCCGTGGATGATGGCGGCGATGAGGCCGGCCTGGGTGATGATCAGTCCGCCCGTGATCAGGCCCGCACCTGCGGCGAGCGTGAGGCGCACACGCTCACGCCGCGCGAAGCGAGCGAGCCACTGGCTGTGCTGGGTTGCGTTGCGGGTACTCATCCGCCGTGCACGATCCGGTCTGCGCGGAGTTCGATGTAGCGGCGGCGCTGGCGCTCGGTCATGTCACCGACCTCATCCGTCGCCTGCTGCCAGAGATCCTCATCGAATCGGCCCGCGGCCAACTCCCTTTCGACTCGTGCCGTGGCAGTCCGTAGTCGCTGGCGGCGGCGCGCCTCAATGGCGTCGCGCTCGACGCCTTCGCCTTCCGGGTCGAAGCCCGGGCGGGTGACAAACAGCCGCGCGAACAGGGGCAAACGGCCAAGGAGCCAGGCGACGGCGCCGCCGGTCGCCCCCAGGAGGGCGCCGTACACGAGCATCACCGCGAACGAGGCCAGCAGGGGTGGGGGCAGTGGACTCTCGCCGTCGATGAGTCCAGCGATCGCGAGTAGCAGTAGTAGACCGGCCGCCCCGAGGGCAGCGCCGAGTGCCAGGTGGCGGCTGAACGCCGCATGTCGCGGCAGCACGAAGGCGACGATTACCCCGGCCGCAAAGGCCACGGTGATCAGCGCGAACATGGCGGCCCCTGTATGCCTGTCACCGTGGTCTGCCCTTCAGTTCGGCGGGGAGGACCGACCGGTAGGCCGGCCCGCCCCGCCAACGCAACGTTCGTCAGTGATACCCCGCATCCGAACGCACCTTGCCGCGGAACACCCAGTACGTCCAGGCGGTATAGGCCAGGACGATCGGGGTGATGAACAGCACGCCGATCAGGAGAAAGAGCTGCGAACCGGGATCGGAGGCGGCATCCCAGTAGGTGTGGTCGGGGGGGACGATGTAGGGCCACTTGCTCACCAGCAAGCCCAGATACGCGCAGATGAAGATGCCCATCGTGGCCACGAAGGGCAGGATCTCCTCGCGCTTCTGTACGGCCCGGTAGAGTATCCACGCCAGGAGCAGGGCGCCGCCGGGCAGGACCCACAGGACATGGAACTGGCCGAACCAGCGCTCGGCGACGAAGGGATCGACCAGGGGCGTCCAGATGCTGATGATGAGGAAGACTGCAATCACCGCGCCGAGCAGCCACGGCGTGATGCGGTAGGCCCACTCCTGGGTCTGACCTTCGGTCTTCATGATCGTCCAGGTCGCACCGAGCAGCGCGTAGCCGGCGACCAGGCCGAGGCCGGTGATCACCGTGAACGGTGTCAGCCAGTCCAGCGGGCCACCGACATAGACGAACCCTTCGGTCTCGAAACCCTGGATGTAGGTGCCGACGACGGCGCCTTGGGCGAAAGAGGCAACGGTCGAGCCGCCGAAGAAGGCCCAGTTCCACAGGTAGCGCGAGCGGTTCGCCTTGAAGCGGAACTCGAAGGCGATGCCGCGGAAGATGAGACCGGCGAGCATCAGGAACACGCCGATGTACAGGGCCGGCAGGAAGACCGAGTAGACCAATGGGAACGCGGCCAGCAGGCCGGCTCCGCCAAGGATCAACCAGGTCTCGTTGCCGTCCCACACCGGAGCCACCGAATTCATCATCGAATTGCGGCACTCCTCGCTCGGCGCGACGGGGAAGAGAATGCCCACGCCGAGGTCGAAGCCATCCATGAGGATGTACATGATCACGCCGAAGCCGATGATAACCAGCCAGATAAGGGTCAGATCAATCAGTTCCATGGTTTGTTACCTCGCCGTCGACGGATTGAGGTCGTCTTCGAGCGGCACGTCCGCCGCGGAGAAGGGGCGCTTGGCCCGATGGTGCTCGGGATGCTCGGTCACGGTGACCTCCTCCATGCCCTTGCGCACGATCCGCACCAGGTAATATAGGCCGGCGAGGAACACGACGCTGTAGACAAGGATGAAACCGATCAGCGTGAACAGCGCCATGCCACCCGTCAGCGCCGGCGTCAGCCCTTCCTCCAGGGTCATCTGCTGGTAGACCAGCCACGGGGCGCGCCCGATCTCGGTAACGAACCAACCGGCGAGCACGGCAACGAACGGCGCCGGGATCATCCAGACCAGTCCCTTCTTGAAGGCCGATGAGCTATAGAGTCGACCACGGAAACGCAGCCAGGCGCCCCACAGGGCGAAGCCGATCATCACCAGCCCGATTGCGACCATGATCCGGAAGGACCAGAAGGTCGGTCCGACCGGTGGGCGCTCCTCGGCGCTGACATCGGTCAGCCCCGGAACGACGCCGTCGGCGTCGTGCTTGAGGATGACGCTCGCCAGTGCCGGAATGCCGACCTCGAAGTGATTGGTCTCGTTGGCTGAGTCGGGGATCGCGAACAGGATCAGTGGCGCGCGTGACTGGGACTCCCAGTGGCCCTCCATGGCTGCCACCTTCGTCGGCTGCTCCTCCAGGGTGTTGAGGCCGTGGAGGTCGCCGACCACGAGCTGCAACGGTGCGGCGATCAGGATCAACCACATGCACATCGACAGGGCCTTGCGGTTGGCTTCGATCTCGCGATTGCGCAGCAGGTACCAGGCGCTGACACCGGCCACGACGAAGCCGCCGGTCAGGAACGAGGCCAGTGCCATGTGCGAGAAGCGGTAGGGGAACGAGCTGCTGAAGATCGCCTCGGTCCACGACGTCATGTGGAAGATGCCGTCGCGCAGTTCGACCCCGGCCGGCGTTTGCATCCACGAGTTGGCCGAAAGGATCCAGAAAGAGGAGATGAAGGTACCGACCGCCACCATGATGGCCGCGAACAAGTGGACCCCGCGCGGGACCTTGTCACGGCCAAACAGGAGCACGCCGAGGAAGGTCGCCTCGAGGAAGAACGCCGTGACGACCTCGTAGCTGAGGATCGGCCCCATGAAGTTGGCCGTGGCGTAGGAGAAATTGCTCCAGTTGGTGCCGAACTGGAACGCCATGACGATACCGGACACCACGCCCATGCCGAAGACGACGGCAAAGACCTTGGTCCAGAATTTCGAGAGCTGTTCCCACAAGGGGTTGCGGGTCCGGAACAGCAGGCCCTCCAGAACCGCGATGTAGGCAGCCAGTCCGATCGTGAACACGGGGAATATCGCGTGGAACGAGACCACGAACGCGAACTGGATGCGTGACAGAAGCAGCGGATCGAGTTCCATCAGATCACCTGTAGCATTGGATTGGGAACGGGTTGTAACCGATTACGGGATTGCAAGTCGCTTGCGGTGCCACAGATTCGGCTGTACCGCAGGCGCCAGAATGATATCGCGAATTTGGAGCCAGTCCTTGATGTTGATCAAGTGATTCGATCACGATGCGACTCCGGAACCACCCATGAATCCTTCGTACGGGGCGACGAGACGGGTTCGGACTTGTGCCTCCTGAAAACCAGGCCATTGGCAAGGCGGGCCTCCCTGTCGTTGTCCGGTGCTCGATTGGCCGCCGCGAGGCTGTCCCGATCCTCGGGCAGAGCGGCCATCTATTGCTCTGGTGATTCGCGGGATCCGCCACGCGTAGCAGCACTCACAATCGCCTGGATGTGCTCGCTCAACCCCCGCGTCTGCCCCACGTCGAGCTCGAGGGCGATGCCGGTCTCGGGGCGGGCATCGAGTTCGCCGGCCGCGGCCATGGCCTCGAGAACGGCGCTGGAGTGCTTGTCGTCTACCAGCACGAGAATGACCGTGCGCATGCCCAGCAGCTCCATGCCGAAGAACGTCAAGTGGCGCTCGAGGCCCTGGCCCTGGGCGTTGTCTATGATGGTCGCGCCGGTCGCGCCAGCGTTGCGCGCGGCATCGAGGACGGCCTCGGCGCGATTGCAGTCGACGAAGGCAAGCAGGAGCTTGAAATCCATGGTTGGCTTGCGACTCGACATCAATGGAACCGAATTGCGTTTGGGCGGCTGCGATTCCCACGATTATGGCAGAGATCGGTAGTGTGTGTATTGGGCGGGGTGGTCGGGGCCCGTGTTTTACGTGCTTTCACCGATGCCATCCAGCACTGCGGGCGGGCACACTCTCCGCATTGATTCTCTGCAGCGAAGGAAGGGTATGGGCGCGACCGCGATGAATCGGGGGGCCGAAGCGCAATGGGGCCGCTGGCTCATTGGCCAGTGCGTCACGGCGCTGCTGCTGGCGGTGATCGGCGTCGCGGCACTCAACTTCACCCTGGGTGAGCCCGCGGTGCCCCTGTTCTGGCCGGCCTCAGGGGTGGCGCTCGCGATGACCTTCCGCCTCGGCGATATAACGGCCGGCGTGGTCTTCGTGGTCGTCGCACTGCTCCATCTCGGGTTTGGTGCCGGGCCTAGCGAGGCCGTCCTGCTCGGTGGCGCCACGGCGGCGGCCGGCGTCATCGGGGCACGACTGCTGCGCCACTTCGGTTTCGATCGCCGCTTCGGCCGTCTCCGGGACGTCGGGCTGTTCGTCGTGATCGGAGCGGGTGTCAGCTCCTCGGTCGGGGCGCTGGGCGGCACCCTTGGGATGGTCGGTATTGCGGAGAGTTTCCCCGAGATCCTCGGGATCTGCTGGGCAGCGGACTCGATCGGGCTGCTGCTGATCGGCCCCTTCCTCCTGGCCGTTGATGTCGACCGGATTCTGCCGCGCCGCGCGCCCTGGAGCCACTCGCTGTGGATCGCGGGCGGGGCGTTGCTGGTACTGTTGATCTACGGTAGCGGCATGCCCGGGGCCATTGCCTTGCCGCTGTCGTATATCGTCTTCCCGTACGCGATGCTCGTGGCGCTGCGCTGCTCGCCCGCTGTCACCATGATGACGGTCGTGGCCATGGCCGCAATCGCACTGAGTTGTACCGCGGCGGAGAAGGGTCCCTTCGCGCAGGCTGGCATGCCGCTCGACGTGTTCTCGCTGCACGCCCATCTGGCGATGCTTGCCTTGACAGCGCTGATGCTCGCGAGCATGCGAGCCGAACGCGATGCCGCCGAGACCCGGGCCCGCGAGCACCTCGCCGCACTCGCCCGCGCCGGGCGCCTGGATGCGATGTCGATGATGGCGGCGGGCATCGCGCATCAGATCAATCAGCCGCTGTGCGCGGTCAGCAGCTATGCCCAGGGCGCCCGGCGCCTGCTGCGTGAGGGGCATTCAACGGCGGAGCTGGATCGTGCGCTCGAGCGCATTGTCGCGGGCAATGAGAAGGCGTCGGATATTGTGCGGCGAATCCGGACCTTCCTGCGTTCGGGGGAGGGTGAACGAGCGACCGAGGACGCGCGTGAACTCATCCGCGACAGTGTTCAGCTGATCCGACCGGAGTATGGGGATCACGGCGTTCGACTGGAGACGGACTGCAACGACACGGCGCTGCCGGTAGAGGTCGATGCGGTGGCGCTGCGGCAGGTCCTGGTCAACCTGCTGCAGAACGCGCTCGAGTGGGTGCTGGTGCCCGGTGCACGAGCACGTGGGCCGGTGCGTATCCGCGGGCGCAGGGTGACCAATCCGGACTGTGTGGAGATCCTGATCGAGGACACCGGCCCGGGATTGCCGGAGGGCGATCGTGAGCGGCTGTTTGAGCCGCTGGTGACGAGGCGTGCCGATGGTACCGGTCTCGGACTGGCCATCGCGCGCTCGCTGGTGGAGGCGCATGACGGCACACTGACCGCCGAGGATGCGCCGGGTGGCGGTGCGCTGATGCGGATTCGGTTGCCGGCGGCCGCGTATACGCACGGGAGGCAAGCAGCATGACACGCGAGACGGTCTTTCTGGTGGATGATGACCCCGATGTTCTCGACGCGGTTTCGTTTCTGTTGTCGACGGGGGGGTATCGGGTCGAGACCTTCGACGCGCCGGCGGTGCTGCTCGATCAGGTGACGTCGGAGGATGCCGGTTGCTTGGTGCTCGATGTGCGTCTACCGGAGATGAATGGGCTGGAGCTGCAGGATGCTCTGCGCGCGCGGGGTATACAGATGCCGATCGTGTTCATTACGGGGCACGGCGATATCCCGATGGCGGTCAAGGCGGTGAATGCGGGGGCGCTGGATTTTCTGGAGAAGCCGTTTGACGATGATCAGTTGCTGGAGATCGTCGCGAAGGGGTTGGAGCACGATCGTGAGCGGCGTGAGCAGGCGGCACGCTATGCCGCGATCGAGGCGGCGCTGGATTCGCTGACGCCGCGGGAATCGGAGGTCATGGAGGAGATCCTGCGCGGCAAGCTGAACAAGATCATTGCGGCGGATCTGGAGATGAGTGTGCGTACCGTGGAAGTGCATCGGGCGCGCGTGCTGGAGAAGCTGGGAGCGCGCAACGGCTCGGATATGGTGCGGCTGGTGCTGTCGAGTGAGCGGTATCGGGACTGGAGCCCCTGATACGCGGATTGATTTCGAGTCTGTCTGGGTTGCGGGGGTGGCGGCTCACGGACCGTCTGCGGCCGTCCACGGCCGCAGACGATCGGTGAGCTGACCTGTGCGCTTGCTGCCGGGGTGGGCGGCTGCGCTCAGTCCTGTCGACGTGCCTCGAACTCGAGGATGATGTCGACTTCGTCACCGACCATGTTGTCCTCGATGCCGTAGTCCATGCCGAACTCGCTGCGCCGGATGGTACCGCGCAGCGAGGCGCCGAGGACGTAGGGCGGGCTGGCGAATAGGCCGCCGCCGAACGGGTATTCGTCGATCCGGTTGATCCGGATGTCGAGTTCGATCGGCCGCGTCTCGCCGAGCAGCGTGAAATCGCCGTAGAGCATGCCCGCGTCGGGATCGTAGTCGGTCGCCTCGAAGTGCATCTCGGGATATTCCTCGGCGTGGAGGAAGTCGTCGTCGCGGATGTGGTTGTCGCGCTCTTCGTGATCGGTAAAGACGCTGTCGCTGTAGACGGTGACGCTGCCCTCGTGGAGTTCGTCTTCGCTTTCGTCGTAGACGAAGGCACCTTCGGCGTCGAGGAACAGGCCGAATTGCTGGGCGAAGCCGGCGTGGGAGACCTCGAAGGCCACGGAGAAGTGCTCCTCGTCGATCTCCCACTCATGCGGCTCTGCAGCCACGGGGGCACTAACGGCCATGGCGGTGGCCAGCGCCGCGCTGGCCACCGGCAGACGGAACGGGCGAATGGGTGTCATCATGAGGTACCTTCGGTAGCGGCTGTGGGACCAGCGTGGCGCAGGAGCCAGCGTACGTCCAGTGCGAAGGACACGCTCAGGGCCGCCAGGGCGGTCGCGGCGATCACGGTCGCGGCGTAGGGCGGCACGATCGGCGCGAGGCAAACCATCAGCGCGCCAACCTGGAGTACGCAGACGGCCTTGCGACGCCGGCTGGGCGGCAGCGGACGGCGCAGGATGGGCTGGAGCCAGCCGGCCAGGACGAAGGCGTAGCGCATGAGCCCGATGAGCAGGACCCACGGACCGGTCTGGCCCAGGAGCCAGACGAGCAGGCAGAGGACGAGGATGAATACCGCGTCGAGCTCCATGTCGAAGCGTGCGCCGAAGTCGGACTCGATACCGTGGCGCCGGGCGAGCCAGCCGTCGGCGCCATCGAGGATCAGGGCGAGGGCCGCAATGGCCAGGAGCGAGAGGGCGTGATCGCCGGCGAGTTCGGGATAGGGCAGCAGGCCGGCGAGGCCGGCGATGAGCACGCCGCGCAGGAGTGTCACGCGATTGGCGGGCCCGATGCCGCAGTGGCGTGGGCCTGGCGCTGGGACTCGGAGTCCGACGGCTACCACGATCGTGGCGAACACGGCTACGGCGAGCATCACGGCCGGAGTGGGTATCGCGAGCCACCAGAACGCCGCGAGGCCCGCCAGGGCGGTCGCGATCAGCGCGACGCCGGGCTCGAGCCACTGCTCCTTGCGGGGTGCTGTCGTCATTCTGCAGGTCCGGCGTATTCGGCTGCCTGGCCCGCGCATTCGCTTGGCCGCGCGGGGCGGAGGCGCGCACGTCGGCCTGGGGACTCTATCGTACCCTCCAGCATGGGATCATGAGCACTGAGCAGGCAACCGCTTTCTGCATCCGAGGCCCCGGTGAAGGCGAGCTGGTGGATGTGGATCTGACCGCACCCGGCGCTGAGGAGGTGCGGGTGCGCACGCTGCATTCGGGGGTCAGCCGTGGCACCGAGCGCCTTGTGTTCAATGGCAAGGTGCCATCCAGCCAGCACGCGACGATGCGGGCGCCGTTCCAGCGGGGCGAGTTCCCGGGCCCCGTTATCTACGGCTACAGCAATGTCGGCGTGGTCGAGGCGGGTCCCGAGGCCCTTCTCGGGCGTTCGGTATTCTGCCTCTTCCCCCATCAGACGGCGTATGTCGCGCCTGCGACCGCCGTGGTGCCGCTGCCGGAGGCGGTACCCGCCGCCCGTGCGGTGCTGGCCGCGAACATGGAGACGGCGGTCAACGCGCTGTGGGATGCGGGCCCGCGTGTGGGCGATCGCATCAGCGTGATCGGCGGGGGCACGCTCGGCTGTCTGGTGGCGCGGCTGTGCGCCGAGCTGCCGGGGACTTCGGTTGAGGTTATCGATGTCGAGCCGCAGCGGGCGCCCGTGGTCGCGGCGTTGGGGGCGGTGTTCCGTCGCCCCGGCGAGGCGAGTGCGGAGCGCGACCTGGTCTTCCATACCAGTGCCACGGAGGCGGGTCTGCGCCAGGCACTGGCGTGTGCGGGCCGCGAGGCGGCGATTATCGAGTTGAGCTGGTTCGGGACGCGCTCGGTCGAACTCCCCCTCGGCGAGGCCTTCCATTCTGGGCGGCTCCGTCTGTGCTCATCGCAGGTCGGGACAGTGGCGCCAGCGCGCGCCGCGCAGCGCAGTCACCGCGATCGGCTGGTGCTGGCGCTCGACCTCCTGGCCGATCCGGTGTATGAACGGCTTATCGACAGCCACAGTGATTTCGCCGATCTGCCGGCGACGATGGCACGGATCGCGGCGGGAGGTGCGGGTTCGCTCTGCCATCGGATCGATTATCCGGGGCCCTGAATTGCGGGAGGCAAGTGTCAATGTACAGCGTTACCGTCCGCGATCACGTCATGATCGCGCACAGCCTGCAGGGCGAGGTCTTTGGGCCGGCCCAGCGGCTCCATGGCGCGACCTATGTGGTCGATGCCACCTTCCGCCGGCCCCGACTCGATGAGCACGGCGTTGTCGTCGATATCGGCCGGGCAACCGAGGTCCTGCGCGCCAGTATCGAGGACTTGAACTACCGTAATCTGGATGATCATCCGGAGCTGGCTGGGAGCAATACTACGACCGAGTCGCTGGCAGGGGTGATCTTCACCCGGCTCGCGCACGCGGCGCGCGCGGGAGAGCTCGGCCCGGCGGGCACGGGCCTGGCGGCGATCGCGGTCACGCTGCATGAGTCCCATATCGCGTGGGCGTCGTACGAGGGGCGCGTGGATTGAGCCGCTCATGACGGGTCACTTCCTCTCCGCGGGGGATCCCGAGCAGCTCACGGGCGGGCACATCTACAACCGCCGGATCCTGTCGGCCCTCGCGGCGCAGGGCTGGCCGCTGCAGCATCACGTCCTGCCCGGTGACTACCCAGAACCCGCTGCCGGAGATCATGCCGCCGCCTGCGACCGGCTCGCCGCGCTGCCCGATGACAGCGTCGTCGTCATCGACGGCCTCGCCCTGGGGGCGTTGGCGGAGGCGATCGTCGCGCATTCGACGTGGCTGCGCCTGGTGGCACTGGTGCATCTGCCGCTGGGCGCCGAGGTCGGTACCGCGGCCACACAGCTGCGCGAGCGTGCCGCGCGGGAGGCCCGGGCACTCGCGGCCTGCCGCCGGATAATCGCCAACAGTGAACACACGCGAGACGGTCTCGTCCGACGCGGCCTGGCGCCGACAGCGATCGATGTCGTGCCGCCGGGCACCGAGCCGGCACCGTTGGCGCGTGGCGCAGACGACACCACTCGCCTGATCTGCGTGGCGACGGTGACCCCGCGCAAGGGCCAGGATCTGCTGGTCGATGCGCTCGCCGGCCTGGTCGGGCTGTCCTGGCATTGCCGGCTGGTCGGCAGTGTTGATCGCGATCCGGCCTTCGCCGCCCGAGTGCGCGAGCGCATCGATCAGGCGGGACTCGCCGATCGGATCTCGCTGGTCGGGGAGTGCGCCGGCGCCGCACTGGAGGCCTGTTGGCACGAGGCCGATCTGGCCGTGCTGCCTTCACACTACGAGGGCTATGGGATGGTCATCACCGAAGCGATCGCGCGCGGCCTGCCCGTGGTCGCCACGGCCGGTGGCGCTGTCGGCGAGGCGCTGCCACCGGCCACGGGCCTGCTCTCGGCGCCTGGCGACAGGGCGGCGCTGGAGGTCAACCTGGGCGAGTTCCTCGGTAACGCCGAGTTGCGCGGCACGCTCGCCGAGATGGCACGGCGCGCCCGGCGCGGACTGCCGACCTGGGACGAGCGCGCACGGCAATTCGCACACGCCCTGGAGCGCACGGGATGACGGAGTTCAGCGACGACTGGCTCGCGCTGCGCGAGGCCGCCGATGCCCGGGCGCGTTCACGCGAACTCGTCGCGCGGCTGGCGACGGCGCTGCATGGACCCCTGCGGTGCGTGGATCTGGGCGCGGGGACCGGCGCGAATGTGCGCTACCTGGCAGCACGTCTGGCGGGGCCGCAGCACTGGGAGCTGCGCGATCACGACGCCGATCTGCTCGCCTGTGCACGCGGGGCGTGTAGTGCCCTGCATGCCGCCGACGGGCGTGCGGTCACGGTCACGACGGCCGTGACCGACCTGTTCGACTGGGCTGGTACCGGGTGGCGCGATGCACAGTTGGTGACGGCCTCGGCCCTGCTCGACCTCATGGGAGAGCAGTGGATTCGCAGCCTTGTGGGCGAAGTGGCCGCGGCCGATGCCGCGGCGCTGTTGGCGTTGAGCTACGATGGGCGCATTGGTTGGGAACCGGGTGACGCCGCCGACGATGCACTGCGCACGGCGTTCAATGCACATCAGCGAGCTCGATGGGTCAACGATGAGCCGGCGCTGGGCCCGGACGCCGGCGCCGCGGCCGCCTCCGCCTTTCGCGACGCGGGGTTCCGCGTGCACGCGGCCACCAGCGACTGGTGCATTGGCGGCGACCAGCCGCGATTGCTGCAGGCGCTGATCGCGGGCTGGGTCGAGGCCGCTGCAGAGCAGCAGCCAGACGACGCGGGCGCCTTCCGCGCCTGGGGCGAGCGGCGTTCGGCCCAGGTCGAGCGTTGTGCGCTGCGGGTGCGTGTCGGGCACACCGACTGTCTCGCGCTTCCCCGCCGGGAAGGGTAGGATCTCTTGTCCGGCCGCTTGCGCAGGGCAGGGTTGCGGCTCGGTGTCAGCGCAGCGCTCCTGAGCGGTGTGCTGCTCTGGTCCGACCCGGCCGCCATCGCCGAGTTGCTGCTTGGCCTGGATCCGCGCTGGCTCTTGCCTGCACTGCTCGTCACCGTGCTGCAGGTGGGGCTCTCGGCTTGGCGCTGGCGGTTCACGGCGGCGCGCCTCGGGATCGCGTTGCGCTGGAGCACGGCGTTCACGGAGTACTATCTCGCCACCTTCCTCAATCAGGTCCTGCCCGGCGGTGTCACCGGCGATGCCGCGCGTGCATGGCGTCACGCCCGCGCGCTGGCACAGTATGGCCCCGCGGTGCGCGCCGTGGTGATCGAGCGTGCGTCGGGCCAGCTCGTCATGGCCGGCGTCGCCGCTCTTGCGCTGGTCGCGCAGCCGGCACTGCTCGCCGGCCTCCCGGTGGGGTTGTCGGGCGTGTTCGCGGTCGTGGCCGCGGCGGCCGGCCTCTCGGGCTGGCTGGCGTGGCGCTGGCTCGCGCGCGTTCTGCGTCCGCTGCTCGTCGACATCCGCCGGGCGCTGCTTGCGCCCGGCGCGCTGCCAGTCCAGATCGCGACGTCGGTGGCCGTCGTCGCGACCTACATCGTCGTCTACCTGATCGCCGCACGTGCGTTGGGCGTTGCGACGCCGTTCACGCTGTTGCTGCCGCTGATACCGATCGTTCTGCTGGCGATGCTCATCCCCCTGAGCGTCTCCGGCTGGGGATTCCGCGAGGCCGCTGCCGCGATCGTCTGGCCGCTCGCCGGTCTGCCGGCGAGCGAAGGGGTGGCGATCGCCGTCGCCTATGGACTGCTGGTGCTGATGGGCAGCCTGCCCGGGGCCGGCGTGATGGTTGCGCGGCCCCTCAACCCCGATGCGTAGCACCCCTCAGGGCGATCGACGTAGATCGAAATCGAAGAGGATGTCGTCGCCCAGACGGAAGTGGCGGCAGGGCGGGCGCAGGGCGTCTTCGAGCGCATCGATTGCGGGTAGCGTGAAGGCGGCCCGGCCCGAGCCGATGATCAGCGGGGCGACGGTGAGGTGGAGGCGGTCGAGGAGGCCGGCCTGGAGGAAGCGCGAGACGGTGACGCCGCCGCCCTCGACGAGCACGCGTGTGAGGCCGCGCGCGGCGAGCGCGTCGAGAATCGCCTGCGGATCGAGGCCGCCCTCCGGCGTACGGGCCACGGCGAGGCATGTGGCTTGACCCGGCGGATGACGCGTTGCGTCGGCGGTGTGGATCAGCACGGTGGGGGCCGCGTCGTCGTGGAAGAGCTGCAGGTGTTCCGGTACGCGGTGGCCGGCATCGATGACGACCCGGGTGGGGTTGTCGCCTTCGGTATGGCGCACGGTGAGCGCGGGGTCGTCGGCACAGGCGGTGCCGGCACCGATGACCACGACGTCGACCAATGCGCGCAGGCGGTGTAAGTGGCGGAGGTCCGCGCTGCCGGTCACGTAGCGCGAGGCGCCATTGCGCGTTGCAATACGCCCGTCCACGCTCTGGCCGAGCTGCGCCAGGGTCCGGATCGAGGAATCGACGGCCAGGGGCAGGTAGAGATCGAAGACCTCCCGTGCTGCGGGCGTGACCGGCCGGTCGCATTGCCATCCACCGCGACCGTCGACCTCGAGGGCGATGCCCACGCTAGGGTCGTCCCTGCACGATGCGCCGCCCTCGCGGCGCGCGCCCCGCTGCAGAACCAGGCGCCAGGCTTGCTCGGCGGTGAGCGCGTCGATGGCGCCTGCGGAGGAGGGTTCAGTGGGCAAGCGTTCTCCCATGGCCCAACAGCGGTAGCCCATTGCCGGCATGGCCGCATTGGGGATGCGGTCATGCCGGCTCACTCGGTCTGTTCGGGCAGTTCGTGACGGGCGAGCGCTCGGATGATTACGGCGATCCCGTCCTACGGTTGAATCTCGATACGCTCCGCTTCGATCCGGCGGTCCTCGAGTAGTGTGCCACGGACGCGCACGCGGCGGTTGTCATCGAGGTCGTTGTGATCGCCACCGACGAATTCGGCGTCATCGAACTCGATGACGGCGCCGCGCAGACGGGCCTCGCCCATGACACCCGGGACGGTAAGTAGGCCCTCCAGCACAACGGTATCGCCGGGCTCCCCGCCGATCCGGACAATGCGCTCCAGGGCCTGGGCATCGAAGTGACCGGGCTGGCCGGCGCGCTCCTGGCCGGTGATCCGGACGAAATCGTTCTCGGCGAGGGCGTCGTCGACCTCGTCGCTGGGGACCTCCCCAGCGTAGTCGACGGTCAGGCTACCGATGCGGAAGCGGCCCTCGCCCGTCGCGCCGCGCTGGCGCACGGGGCCGGTGCGCAGGCCGGGGCCGGGCGGCGCCTCCTCGATGCGCCGCGCGATCAGTTCGCCGTCACTGCCGTGGAAGGCGCTGACGGCAACCCGGTCACCCGGCGACAGCGATTCTCCGTCAACCGCGACCACGGTGCGGTCATCGATGGTGATCTCTTCGCCAAAGATGCGCAGCGTTTGGGTGTCGCCGCGGTCATCGAGCGGGCCCTGCACCGGCCCGCGGATCGCTGTGTCGCGCTCGACGGTCAGCGCGGTCATGCGGTCGAAATCGACCTCGACGCGCACGACATGACCCTCGCGGATGTCGTCCATCGTAGCCGAATCATCGCCATCGACGATGACCTCGGCATCTTCGGTCGACAGTGTCTGTTCGTTGATCTGGATCGAGGCGCGCTCGGTGACCACGCCGGCCGTAATCCCGGTGCCGCCCGTACCGCCGTCGGCGATACCGTCGCCACCGCCGCAGCCGGTGGCGACGGTGATGACCAGCAGCGCGGCGAGCCAGGGTTTCGACTCGGGCCGTTGTGGGCGGCGGTTACGTAATCCGGTCATGGCGGGTCTCCGTGATGGTTCGATTCGGCTTGCGTGGTGTTCTCGCGGTCCTCAATCAGGTGGGCGGCGAGGCCCAGGCGCACGCGACCGCTGCCGCCGACACCGGGGCTGCGGTCGCGGTCGCGTTGGGCCAGCCACGCGTCGAGCTCTTCGATCAGGTCCTGCGCGCGCTCGGCGGCGAGCTTGCGGAAGGCCGGTGCGAACTCTTCGGGAATATTGTCGTAGACCACCTTGCGCTGGAACCGGGGGGCGGACCCCGTGTCCTGCAGATTGTGGTCGATGGTGGTGACGAGGTCACGTACATCGGTGCCGAGCAGATAGAGCTTCTGGGCGGTGTCGTGCACCGGTACGTAGGCGCGTCGGAGCAGGCGCACTCGGTCGTCGTGCGTGCGCTCAACCGCGCCCACACGGATGAGTTCGTCGAGGATGGCGCGCGGTGGAATATCGCCCCCATGGCGTGCAACCAGTGTGGCGAAGCCCGTGTCGCCCTCCACGGGCAGCTCGCCCGGGCTGCCGGCCTCATCGTGGAAATCGGTATCACGCACCCATCCGGCGATGACGCGCGCCGCTCGGTTGTAACGGGTGGCTGCCTGTGCATCCGTGGGAAACGGATGCTCGCGGCGCTGACCGACCTCCTTGCGGCTCAGGCCGGTGATCGTGGCGATTCGCGATGTTGTCTGCTTGCGTCCGGGCAGATGGAATTCGTCGGCAGCGACCTGCACGTAGACGGTTCGCGCAATGTCGCTGAATGTCCGGTAGGCGATGCCGTGGCGCAACAGGATGCGGATCAGCGGCCGCAGCAAGTGGGCCAGGGCGCGTTCGAGTGGGCTCGGGTCACCGGTCAACTCGGGCTCGGCCTCCTGCGGGGAAAAGAAGAAGAGGGGCGGGCACAGAGTCCCGCCCCTCGATTCCGATGGGGCCTAGGGGAAAGGCGCATGCGAGCATCGGCCAGAACGCATTACGCCGGCCAGTTTGCCGGTGGCTTGACGGCCAACGTAGTGGCCGAAGTCGTGCATCTTGGCTGGGTGTGCTCGCATGTGCTCTCCCGCTTCCCTGTCCCGGTGGAATCACAAAGGGGGCAGCCTGCTTCCTGCGGCGGATTCGCCCCTGATCACCTCCGGATGTCCACACGGCCTGATGACCGTGCTTGTTGGGAATTATCACCCATTTATTCTTCGAGAGTCAACGATATGGGAATAAATTCCCAATTATCGTTCGGGGTGGCGATCAAGCCGGGGTGCGCTCGCTTCTTGTGGCTTTGCGTGGATGCGCACAGTATCCTGAGAAAACCATTCAAGACCGGTTTTCAGACCTTGGCAGAACAGCGCACACCCTCCACCGATCTTCCAGGTAAGAGCGATGGCCCGGGCAGTGGCGGGGCTACCCCCCGGGATCTGGAGAAGTACATCGGTGCCGAGCTGCGGCGCTACCGCCTGCGCTCTAACCTGACCGTTGCGTCCCTGGCTCAGCGCGCGGGCCTCTCCCAGGGCATGCTGTCGAAGATCGAGAACGGGCATACGTCACCTTCGTTGACCACGCTCGGTGCGTTGGCGAGTGCGCTTGGGATACCACTGTCGGTCCTTTTCGCCCCGCTCGATACCAGCCGGGATGTCTCGTTCGTGCCCGCCGGGCAGGGGCTGGAAATCGATCGCCGCGGTACCCGCGCCGGCCATGTCTACGAGCTGCTGGGCCATGGCGTGCGCGGCCCGGTGGGCGTCGAGCCCTATCTGATTACGCTCTCTACCGAATCGGAGAGCTATCCCGATTTCCAGCACGAGGGCGTCGAATTCATCCACATGCTCTCGGGCCGTCTCGTCTACCGCCATGGGGAGCAGCGTTTCACCATGGGACCCGGGGATTCCCTGTTCTTCGACGCCATTGCACCCCATGGGCCGGCGGAGCTGCTGGAGCTGCCGGCGCGCTATCTATCGATCATCTGCTACGAACGGCTCCCGGCCGGGGCCGAGCCTGAATAGGTGACCCTGTGGTGTGGGCCCGGGATGCCTTGACACGGAGGATTAGGGCGCCGTAAATTCCCCGCAGTGAAGATAGTTTCTTGAGGGGAAATTGGTCGCGCCTCCCCGGCGACCATTACGGAGCTGGCAGGCATGTGCGGAATCGTAGGCCTCTATCTGAAGAATCCCGCTCTGCATGACCGTCTCGGCGAGTTCTTCGCTCCGATGCTGATCGAGATGACCGAACGCGGCCCCGACAGCGCCGGTATTGCGATCTATCGTGAAGAGCCCGAAGTCGCGGCCAAGGTCTGCGCCTACTCGGCCGATACCCGCATCGACTGGTCCGCCATCGCCCGTGCGATGGTCGATGACCTGGGCATCGAGGTGGCGGTGGAGCGCAACGCCAGCCATGCGGTTTTCCGCAGTCCTTCGCCCGATGCTGACCTGCGCGGTTGGTTCGAGCGCGAGCGCCCCGACCTGCGCATCATGAGTTCGGGCGCCGCGCTCGAGATCTACAAGGAGGTGGGATTGCCCGCCACCGTTTTGGAGCGGTTTGGCATTGCCGGCATGCAGGGTTCGCACGCCATCGGTCATACCCGCATGGCAACGGAGAGCGCGGTGACCACCGAGGGGGCCCACCCGTTCAATACGGGCGACGATCTCTGCCTGGTGCACAACGGCTCGCTGTCCAACCACAATCGCCTGCGCGACTGGCTGCGGCGCCATGCCGGGCTGACGTTCCAGACCGAGAACGATACCGAGGTGGCCGCGGCCTATCTGACTTGGCGCCTACGCGAGGGCGATTCGATGGAGACGGCGCTTGAGGGGGCGCTGCGCGATCTCGACGGCTTCTACACCTTCGCCATCGGCACGCGCTCGGGCTTTTCCGTACTGCGCGATCCCATCGCCTGCAAGCACGCGATCATGGCGGAGACCGAGGATTGGGTCGGCATGGCGACCGAGTACCGGGCGCTGGCGCGCTTGCCCGGTGTCGAGAATGCACGGATCTGGGAGCCGAAACCGGCCACCGTCTATACCTGGGGGTCGACCTGACAATGGCAACACTCGATCTGGCAGAGCTTGACATCCGCACGGTGAACCGGCGTCTGCAGGGGCGCACGGGTGATCCGAACGAGAGTGCATTCGAGGTGTTACACCCAATGGGCCGGCACACGCTGGCCGCGGGCATCAACCGCCCCATCGACGTGACCATCCGCGGTCATGTCGGCTATTACTGCGCCGGCATGAATCAGCAGGCGCGCGTGACGGTTGAGGGGAACGCCGGCGTTGGCGTCGCCGAGAACATCATGTCGGGTGAGGTCCGGGTGCAGGGTTACGCGAGTCAGTCAGCCGGCGCGACGGGGCATGGGGGCCTGGTCGTGATCGAGGGCGACGCGAGTGCGCGTTGCGGCATTTCGATCAAGGGCGTCGACATCGTGGTTGGGGGCTCGGTGGGTGCCATGTCGGGGTTCATGGCGCAGTTCGGCACCCTGGTCGTGCTGGGCGATGCGGGGGCGGATCTGGGCGACTCCATCTACGAGGCGCGCCTGTATGTGCGGGGCAAGGTCGAGAGCCTGGGCGCGGACTGCATTGAAAAGGAGATGCGCGATGAGCATCGCCAGCAGCTTGCTGAGCTGCTCGAGCGCGCCGGGATGGATGCGCGCCCCGAAGAGTTCCGGCGCTACGGCTCGGCGCGCCAGCTCTACAACTTCAAGGTCGGCAACATCGGTTACTACTGAGGACGGTCGTGATGGACGAACGCAAGGTGCAGGAATCGGCGACATTCCCGCCCAAGGTGATCGCCGAGATCCAGCGGGCGGCCTCGGAAGGGCTCTACTACATCCGGGGTTCGGGCGCGAAGCGCAAGGTGCCGAATTTCGATGACCTGGTATTCCTCGGGGCATCCGTGTCGCGCTATCCGCTCGAAGGGTATCGGGAGAAGTGCGACACCGACGTCACCATCGGGACCCGCTTCGCGAAGAAACCGATCCATCTGAAGATTCCGATCACGATTGCGGGCATGAGCTTCGGTGCGCTCGGGGCCAACGCGAAGGAGGCGCTGGGGCGTGCCGCGACGGCCATGGGCACCAGTACGACCACAGGCGATGGCGGCATGACCGAGGAAGAGCGGGTGTCGTCACAGACGCTCGTCTACCAGTACCTGCCGTCGCGCTACGGCATGGAGCCGGATCAGTTGCGCAAGGCCGACGCCATCGAGGTCGTGGTGGGCCAGGGGGCCAAGCCGGGTGGTGGTGGCATGTTGCTCGGGCTGAAGATCACCCGGCGGGTGGCCCGCATGCGCAGCCTGCCCCGCGGCATCGACCAGCGCAGTGCCTGCCGCCATCCCGACTGGACCGGCCCGGACGATCTGGAGATCAAGATCCAGGAATTGCGCGAGATCACGGACTGGGAGAAGCCGATCTACGTCAAGGTCGGTGCCACCCGTACGCGCTACGACACCATGCTGGCGGTCAAGGCCGGCGCCGATGCGATCGTCCTCGACGGGATGCAGGGGGGGACGGCCGCCACCCAGACCTGTTTCATCGAGGATGTGGGTATTCCGACGTTGCCGGCCGTGCGCCAGGCCGTCGAGGCGCTCAAGGAGCTGGGCATGCACCGTAAGGTCCAGCTCATCGTCTCGGGCGGTATCCGTACCGGTAGCGATGTGGCTAAGGCGCTGGCGATGGGCGCAGATGCGGTGTCCATCGGCATGGGGGCGCTGATGGCGCTCAACTGCAATGCGCCGATCTACGAGGAAGATTATCACGCGCTGGGAACGAAGCCGGGCTGTTGCCACCACTGCCACACGGGGCGCTGCCCTGTCGGCATCACGACCCAGGACCCGGAGCTCGAGAGGCGCCTGGATCCCGAGCGCGCCGCCCAGCGGCTGCAGAACTATCTGACCACGTTGACGCTGGAGGCCCAGACGCTGGCGCGCGCGTGCGGCAAGTCGCATGTGCACAATCTGGAGCCCGAGGACATGGTGGCGCTGACGATGGAGGCGGCCGCGATGGCGCGGGTGCCGTTGGCGGGTACGGACTGGATTCCCGGCACGTGATGCCGATTGCGCGAGGCGAAGTGCGATTGCGATTGCGATCGCGCAGGCGCCATGAGGCCTATCAAGGGTCGGCACGCGGGGCCACATACAGCGGCCACGGTGGCGCATGACAATGAGACCTCAAACAGGCGGGAGGGTCGATCGATGACCGAACAACCGAAGACGAAGGAGGATGTACTGCGCATCGTCAAGGACCGCGGTATCGAGTTTGTTTACTTCCAGTATGTGGAGATGTACGGCAAGCCGTGCGCGAAGCTCGTGCCCGCATTGGCGCTGGCCGAATTGTGGGATGAGGGTGCCGGTGCTGCCGGCTTCGCCGCGGGCGAGATTGGGCAGGGACCGCATGATCCCGATCTCGTTGCCTATCCCGATCCGCAGACCTTCATTCAGCTCCCCTGGCAACCCGAGGTCGGGCTGATCACCTGCGATGTCTATGTCGAGGACGAACCCTGGCCCTACGACCCGCGTTTGATCCTGCGCAATGTGCTCGAACAGGCGCGTCAGCGGGGGTATATCTTCAATATCGGGTTCGAGCCGGAGTTCCAGCTCCTTGAGGCCGACCCCGAGAACATCGCGCGCCCGCGCCGGGCGGACCCGTACGACGTCCTGCAGCGCCCCTGCTATGACGTCAAGGGCCTGACACGCCAGTACAACTATATCCGCGACCTGTCGCGCGCCCTCAATGAACTCGGCTGGTCGAACTACGCGCTCGATCACGAGGACGCCAACGGCCAGTTCGAGGGCAACGTCAAGTTCAGCGATGCCCTGACGACCGCCGATCGCTGCGTGGTGTACAAGTACATGGCCGACACGATCGCGCGGCAGCACGGCATGACGGCGACGTTCATGCCGAAGCCCTTCGTCGATCAGACCGGTAATGGCCTGCATCTGACCTTCAGTCTCTGGGACGAGAACAACCAGACCAACCTCTTCGAGAGCAGCGATGACGCCCGCGGCCTTGGCCTGTCGAAGCTGGCCTATCAGTTCATCGGTGGCTTGATCGATCATGCGCAGGCCTATATCGGGCTGACGGCGCCGACCGTGAATTCCTACAAACGTCTGCGCCGCGGTACCCACGATGTGCGCACCTGGGTGCCGGTGAACGTCACCTACGGCGGCAACAATCGGACCCAGATGCTGCGTGTGGGCGGGCCCGGGCGCGTGGAGGACCGAACACCCGACGGCTCGTGCAACCCCTATCTCGCAATGGCCGCGATCCTCGCCAGCGGGCTCGACGGTATCGAGCGCGATCTCGACCCCGGCGATCCGAACCACGACAACCTGTATGAAGTGCCCGAGGCGGAACTCAAAGAGCGCGGTATCGGCTTTCTGCCGGGGAATCTATTCGAAGCGATCAACAATCTCGAGCAGGACTCGGTGCTGCGCGCGGCGCTGGGCCGGGCTCGTGGCGAGGACTATCTCGACTACTACTGCCGCGTGAAGCGTGCCGAGTGGGACAGCTACCATCGGCAGGTGTCCGAGTGGGAGCTGCAGCATCAGCTCCACTTCCCGTAACGTCGCAGTCATCGCGCGCCGCGAGCCGGGTCGCCCCCTCGCGGCGCGGTAGGCGCGCCGCGCCGGATCCCTGCGCGCGGGGAGCCCTCGAGGCCATCTCCGCGTTGGCGAGGCCGCTTGGAAAGGGCGGTAAGTTGATTGGGCCTTGGCAGACGGGCGCTCGCGATACTAAACTCGCGGGTCTGCCGGGCATTATGGCCGGCCTCGAGCGACGGTGATCCGTGTCCGTCCCCTCGCGACGAAACGCCGTGAACCCCGTCAGGCCCGGAAGGGAGCAGCGGCAGCGGCGATCTTCGGGTGCCGGGGTGTGGCGGGCACGGGTTGCCTCCAGTTCCCTCCGCACGCCCGTCGGTTCTGGCGCGGCCTGTTATACTGGCCAATCATTTTCGCGGCCGAGTCCCCATGAGTTACGAAGTCCTCGCGCGCAAATGGCGTCCGCGCAGCTTTGCCGAACTGGTGGGGCAGGAGCATGTCCGCCGCGCGCTGGCCAATGCGCTGGATCGCGGACAGCTTCACCATGCCTATCTGTTCACGGGGACCCGTGGCGTCGGCAAGACGACGATCGCCCGGATTCTGGCCAAGAGCCTGAATTGCGAGACCCACGGCGTTTCCAGCGAGCCCTGCGGGGAATGCGGTGCCTGCCGTGAGGTGGACGACGGTCGTTTCATCGATCTGATCGAGGTCGACGCCGCCTCGCGAACCCGGGTCGACGAGACGCGCGAACTCCTCGAGAACGTCCCCTACGCACCCACGCGGGGGCGCTACAAGGTGTACCTCATCGACGAGGTGCACATGTTCTCCGGGCATAGCTTCAACGCCTTGCTCAAGACCCTTGAAGAACCCCCGCCGCATGTGAAGTTCCTGCTCGCGACGACGGATCCGCAGAAAGTGCCGGTGACGGTTCTGTCGCGCTGCCTGCAATTCAACCTGAAACTGATGCCGCTCGCGGCGATCAACGAGCATCTCGTCCACATTGCCAGTGCCGAGGGTGTCGAGCATGACGAGGTAGCGCTGGGCCATATTGCACGCGCGGCCAGCGGCAGCATGCGGGATGCGCTGTCACTGCTGGACCAGGCCATCGCGTATGGCCAGGGCGCGGTCCATGCGCGGGAAGTCGAGAGCATGCTCGGCACGCCGTCGCGCGAGCGCCTCCTGCGACTTGCTGATGCGTTGGCGGCGGCCGATGGCGCGGCCTTGCTTGCAGAGGTGGAAGGGCTCGCACAGGCAGCGGCGGATCTCGAGCCGGTGCTGATCGACCTGCAGTCCCTGCTCCACCAGATTGCGATTGCCCAGGCCGTCCCCGAGGCGGTCGATCCGGCTGTGGCGGACATCGAGCGCATCCATGCCCTAGCGGAACGCTTGGAGCCGGCCGCGGTCCAGCTCTATCACCAGATCGCGACGCTGGGCCGGCGGGACATGGCATGGGCCCCCGATCCGCGCGCCGGGCTCGAAATGACGCTGCTGCGCATGCTCGCCTTCCGTCCGGCCGGGGGGGAGATGGATGGCGCGCAGGGGGGGGCGAGCGCCGGAGCGGGTGCCGACGGCGCCGCCTCCCCGAGTGAGTCCAGGCGCACACCGGACGCGGGGCCGGGGCCTGAGCGGGCGCCGGCAGAGCCCCCGCAGCGACCGGCGAGCGAGGCCGTGCCACCTGCGAAGGCCGCTCCCGCCCGCAGCAAGGCAGCAGAGGTGGACAGCGGCGAGGAGACGACCGCGGCAACGGAGGACCTCGACTGGCCGCGCGTCGTCGCCGCACTGAATCTACGGGGGCTGGCCGGCGAACTCGCGGCGAACAGCGTCCTGCTCGCCGTCGAGGGGCGCCAGGTGCGGCTCGGCTTGGCGGCCGAGCACGCCCATCTGGGTGGGGAACGCTACCGCAGCCGACTCGAGGGCGCATTGGCGGAGTATCTCGGGCACGAGGTCAAGCTCCAGCTGATCGAGGAGGTGCCGGCGGGACTGGTAACACCGGCCGAACTCGAACAGCAGGTAACGGAAGAAAGGCTCCGTACGGCGGAGGCCGAGCTGCGCAGTGATCCCGTCGTGCAGGCGCTGGAGGAGCGGTTCGGAGCGACCGTGGAGCCGGGCTCGGTCAGCCCCGGCGAGGGTAACGGGCAACGGTAGTCCGCAGCGTCCCGCCAGCGAATTGCGCGCGGGACGAGGGTATGAGACAGCGATGACGGTACGGCCGATGGAGGCACCATGAAGGGCGAGATGGGCAAGCTGATGCAGCAGGCGCAGAAGATGCAGGAGAAGATGCAGGAGGCACAGGAAGAGATTGCGCGCATGGAGGTTGAGGGCGCGGCCGGTGGCGGCATGGTCAAAGTCACCATGAATGGCCGCCACGAGGTGCAGCGCGTTGCCATCGACGACAGTGTGGTGGGTGACGACCGGGAGATGCTCGAGGATCTGGTCACCGCCGCGGTCAATGATGCGGTACAGAAAGTCGAGGCCGAGACGAAGGAACGTTTCTCCGGCATGGCGGGCGGCATGGGATTGCCCGAAGGTTTCAAGATGCCGTTCTGAGCCGGCATCGTGCCGATGATCGGATCGCCGCTACTGCGCGAACTCATCGACGCACTGCGCTGCATGCCCGGTGTCGGGCCGCGCTCGGCCCAGCGTATCGCCTTCCATTTGCTGGAGCGCGATCGCGAGGGCGCACTGCAGCTCGCCGAAATCCTGGATCGAGCCATGCGCGAGATCGGGCGCTGCCGCGAGTGTCGGACCTTCGCCGAATCGGAGGTCTGCGAGATCTGCGCGAGCGAGCGGCGTGAGCGCTCGCTGCTCTGCATCGTCGAGACGCCGGCGGATATCGCCGCGGTCGAGCAGGCGACTGGCTACGGCGGGCTGTATTTTGTCCTGATGGGGCATCTCTCCCCGCTCGATGGCGTTGGTCCCGAGGAACTCGGGTTTGATCGCCTGGAGCAGCGCCTGGGGGCAGGAGAGGTCGAGGAGGTCATTCTGGCGACGAACCCAACGGTCGAGGGCGAGGCGACGGCCCAGTACATCCGCGAGCGCGCGCGGCTGCACGGGTTGCGGGTCACGCGCATCGCGCACGGAGTGCCCTTGGGTGGCGAGCTCGAATATGTTGACGGCGGCACGCTTTCCCACGCCTTCGCCGGTCGCATGGAGCTATAGGCGGCGCGGGCGCGTCTGATTGGAGGAGATGAGCATGAGCGAGATCGAAACCGAAACACTCTTCACCCGGATACGCGATCGCGAGATACCGGCGGATTTCGTCTACGAGGATGACGAAATCATGGCCTTTCGCGACGTGAATCCCCAGGCTCCGCTGCACGTGCTGGTGGTGCCGAAGGAGCCGATACCGACCGTCAACGACCTGGAACCGCGACACGCGGAGCTGATCGGTCGCATGTTCTTGGTGGCGCGGGATATCGCGCGCGAGGAGGGGGTCGCGGACGAGGGCTACCGGCTCGCGATGAATACCAATGCCGCTGGGGGGCAGGCCGTCTACCACATCCACTTGCACTTGATGGGTGGGCGGCAGATGAGCTGGCCCCCGGGCTGATCCGCTGTCATTGGAGGCGGGCATGATCGAACGCGAACTCAATCCGGACGCGGCGACGGGGCGGCTTATCGTGCGGCCGCACCGTTCGGCGACGTGGCGTCAGAATCTTTGGCTGCTGGGGGCGATCGCGGCCGTGACGCTGCCGTTGGCGATTATCTGGTCGATCCTTGGGCTCTGGTTGATCCTCCCGCTGGCCCTACTGCATCTGGGTTTTGTATTGGCGGCATTCTGGGTGGCCAGCCACAGCCTGCTCGCGCGCGAGGTCGTGACGATCGAACCGGAACGGATCGTGATCGAGGCGGGTCGTCGCCGCCCGGAACGGCGCTTCGAACTCGCCCGGGCGTGGGCGCAGGTGCTGCTGCAGGATCGCGGCAGCCGGCTTGCCCGGCGCCGCCTGATCATCCGCTGCCGCGATCTCGCGATCGAGTGTGGCCGGTTCCTCAACGAGGAGGAGCGTGAGGCCCTGTGGCGCGAACTGCGCGAGGTGCTCGAGCGCAGGCCTTCCCCCTGCGCTGTCGAATCCGCCGCTACCGTCGATGATCATTCCGGTCGAGTTTGAAGCGCGCGGCGCAGGGCCCACGTTTCAGTCGATCGACACCCCGCGGTTGATGCGCGTGGTGAAAACGCCGTCCTCGACGTCCTGCGCCGCATAGTAGGCAGCTAGGTCGCGCATGTCCTGATCGGAGAGGTTGGCGACTTGGCCTGCCATGATGGGGTCGTCACGCTCGCCCGTCTGATAGGCCTTGAGCGTATGGTACAGGTAGTCCTCGTGCTGCCCGGCGAGGATGGGGTACTGCTCATCGTCACCGACGCCGGTTTCCCCATGGCAGGCGATACACGCCTGCATCTTCTGCTCGCCGGCTCGCGGATCGCCCGCCCAGGCCAACGAGGTGGTCGCGGCGCCGAGGATGAGGGTGGCTGTCACGATCGTCTTTCGATACATGGCGTCTTCCTCAATCGGTTGCGCGCGGCTCACCGCCGCTCGGCGTTCTCAAAATAGGCCGCAATGTCGCGGATCTGCTCGTCGGTGAGGCTGCGCGCCTGCGCCTGCATCAGCTCGTGCTCGCGGTCACCGTCACGGTAGGCCTCCATCGCGTCGATGAGATACTCCGCGTTCTGGCCACCGAGCTTGGGCACTCGGTAAGTGGGATAGACATTCGTGTATCCGGGTATGCCGTGGCAGCCCATGCAGGTCTGGGCTGTGTAACGCCCGGCCTCCGGGTCGCCAGCGGCGACCTGGCCCGGCAGGGCCAGAATAGCGGAAACCGTGATCATCGAAGCGAACGCAAGCAGTGGTTTCATTGCGGATGCTCTCCCCGTGCCTTCGACGGCCGGCCCGCGGGTCACCCGGGCCCCTCCAGCGCGCAAGTATACACGTACAAGGCCGTTGGTGGAGCCCCGGGGGACTGGTGGCGGGTGTCCGGTCAGGCGAACAGGGCGTCGATCTTCGCCGCACAGATGAAATCGTTGCGCGACAGGCCTCCGATTGAGTGGGTCGAAAAGCGGACCCGGCAGCGGTTGTAGCCCACCTCCAGGTCGGGATGGTGGTCTTCGCTATTGGCGACCCAGGCCACCGCGTTGACGAAGGCGATGGTGTGGTAGTAGTTCTTGAACTTGAAGTCACGCCGGATCTCGCGACTGTCCTCGCTGAGTTGCCAGCCGTCGTCCACCTCGCGGAGAAAGGACTCGGCCTCGCTGTGCTCCAGGGGGGCGACACCGCCCTCGCAGGCCTGGCATTTCTGTTCGGTCAGTTTCTCTTCGCTCATCGTATTCTCCCAACGCTGTGACCCGATTCTAGGGGCGTGCGCAGGTGGGGCTCAAACCCGTGGCCCCTGTTCCCCCCGAACTTCGGCGCCGCCCGCTTCAGGGATTCTTCGTCTGGGCCTGTAGGTGGTCGATGCGCTCACCCGCAGGTGGATGCGAGTCGTGGAAGGCCGCGTAGAGCGGGTCCGGGGTCAGTGTGCCCGCATTCTCGCGGTAGAGCGTGGTGAGCGCCGAAATCAGGTGTTCGGGCGGGCAGTGGCGCGCGGCAAAGGTGTCCGCCTCGAATTCGTGGCGGCGTGACAGCCGCGAGACAAGTGGCCGGAGAAAGAGGGCCACCACGGGGGTGCCCAGCAGAAAGAGCAACAGGGCGGTGTGAACGGAGGCGACCGGCACACCGAGGGCATGATAGAACCAGGGTTGCTGCATCAACCCGGCGAGCAGCGCCAGGCCGACAAGGCTGGTACCGGCGGAGAGCAGCATCATCCGGCGGACGTGCCCGTGGCGGAAATGGCCGAGTTCGTGGGCGAGCACGGCCTCGAGTTCGTGGGGGGCGAGCTGCTGCAGAAGGGTGTCGTAGAACACGATGCGCCGGCTGCGACCGATGCCCGTGAAATAGGCGTTGGCGTGGCTGGAGCGGCGTGAGCCGTCGACGACCTGAATGCCATCGCTGCGGAACCCGCAACGCGCGACCAGCCGTTCCAGGCGGGCACGGAGGGCGTCGTCGGGCAGTGGCTCGAAGCGATTGAACAGAGGGGCGAGAAAGCGTGGCCAGGCCCAAAGCAGCGCCGCATTGAAGGCCATCCAGAGCGCCCAGACCCAGAACCACCAGCCGCTGCCCGTCACGTGCATGAGGGCGAGCACGAGGGCCAGCAGGGGCAGGGCGAGGCTGAGGCTGAGCAGGCCGCCCCGGAGACAATCGCTGGCGAACTGGCGCGCGGTCATACGATTGAAGCCGTAGCGCTCCTCGATGACAAATAGCCGCCATGCGCGCAGTGGCAGCCCGACCAGTGCCGACGCCAGCAGCACGGAAGCGATGACGCCGGTGCCCGTAGCGATGGGGCCGAGTTCGAAGCCGCGCCACATGGCATCCACCAAGGCGATGCCGCCCCCGAGGGTCCAGGCGAGCAGCAGCAGCGTGTCGGTCGTCGCCTCAACGCGCGCGAATCGCGCCCGGTCGCGGGCGTAGTCGGCTGCCCGGCGGTGATCGTCCACCCCGATGTGGGGAGCGAAGCGCGTGGGCAGATGCTCGCGCTGGCGGCCCACGGCACGGATCTGGCGGTGCAGGAGCCAGAGCTGGAGGCCAAGGGCGGCGAGCACCGCCGTCAGAAAGAGGAGCGTGAACGGATGCATCGCCGGTTTCCGGGGCAGGCAGGAATCTTCGTGGCGCTGTTACACTAGCAGGGCGTCCACGACGGCGGAACAGGCATGGCGGATACCGATCGTCTCGTATGGCTCGATCTCGAAATGACGGGCCTTGATACCGCGCACGACGCCATCATCGAGATCGCGACCATCGTAACCGACAGTGATCTCAACATTCTGGCCGAAGGACCCGTTCTGGCGATCCATCAGCCGGATGCGGTGCTGGAGGGCATGGATGAGTGGAATCTGCGCCAGCACGGCCGCTCCGGCCTGATCGAGCGGGTCAGGGAGTCCGAGGTTACCTATGCGGAAGCCGAGCGGGCGACGCTGGCCTTCCTCGGTCAATGGGTCAAACCGGGCACGTCGCCGATGTGTGGCAACACGATCTGCCAGGACCGGCGCTTTCTCGCGCGACTGATGCCTGAACTCGAGGCCTTCTTCCACTATCGAAATCTCGATGTCAGCACGATCAAGGAGCTGGTTCGCCGCTGGGCACCGCCGCTACTCGACGGCGTTCAGAAGCAGGGGAGCCACCTCGCGCTGGACGATATCCGCGACTCGATTCGCGAGCTGCACTACTATCGCGAACGCGTCTTTTCGATCTAGGGAGGGGGCTCAACCGGTTTCGATGGGCGTGTCATCACGGTTGCCCCAGTCGGACCAGGATCCGGGATATCCGCGCACGCGGTGATAACCGAGGATGCGCAGCAGCGCGTAACTAAAGGCCGAGCGGTGGTGGGTGTGGCAGTAGGTGATGATCTCGTGCTCAGGGGTTACGCCGAGCGCAGCGAGTGCTTCGCGCAGCTGGTCGGGGTCGCGGAGGCGTAGGCTGCGCGTGCGATCCATGCCGCGTGTCCATTCATAGTGAACGGCACCGGGGATGCGACCGCCGCGCTTCGCCCGCACGGTCTGCCCCGTGTACTCCTCGGCGGAGCGAGCGTCGAGGAGGATCGTGTCGGCGTCTTCGAGGTGGGCCCGGATGTGGGTTGCGTCGGCCTCGCGCGTCGAGTCGTAGGCGGTCTCGAACGGGGTCGCCTGTGGTGCAGCGCCGGGGCCTCGCTCGATCGGGAAGCCCTCCTCGACCCAGGCACGCAGGCCACCATCGACCAGTGATACAGCACTGTGGCCGAGCAGTTCCAGCGTCCACAGCAGCCGGCCTGCCGCCCCCCCGCCCTCGGCATCCATTGCTGCCACGTGCGTATCGGGCCCGATGCCGAGGCGGGAGAACAGGTCGTGCAGATGCTCATGGGGCGGGACCAGCCCGCCGACAGGGGGGCGACTGGTCACGATCTCGTTGTAGGGAAGATGGATCGCGCCCGGTGCATGGTGCTCGGCGAAGACCTCGCCGGGGCTGAGATCGATAATACGTACGGCGGGGTCTTCCAGGTGTTCCGCCAGCACGGCGGGATCGGCGAGGAGCGGCAGTCGCGGTTGACTCATGATGCGGGGTCTCCGACAGATTCTGAGGGGTGCCGGGGTGTGTCAGGCGCCGGGACGAGGACTGTGTCGCGGGCACTGTCGGCCGGCTCCGGATAGTCGATGTTGAAGTGCAGGCCGCGGCTCTCCTTGCGTGCGCCGGCACTGCGGATGATCAGGTCGGCGACGAGCGCGACATTGCGCAGTTCGAGCAGGTCGCTGGTTACGCGGAAGTTGCCGTAGTAATCGTGGATCTCCGCGAGCAGGAGATCGATACGGTGCCGGGCACGTTCGAGCCGCTTGTCACTGCGGACGATGCCGACGTAATCCCACATGAATCGCCGCAACTCGTCCCAGTTGTGGGCGACGACAACCTCCTCATCGGAATCCGTTACCTGGCTCTCGTCCCAGGGGCGGGGGCGGGGCAAGGAGGTGGTCCAGGCGCGGCCGGTGGCGATGTCGCGGGCAGCGGCGCGGCCGAAGACGAGACATTCCAGCAGCGAATTGCTCGCCATGCGGTTGGCCCCGTGGAGCCCGGTATGGGCGCATTCACCGATGGCGTAGAGGCCGCCGAGGTCCGTGCGGCCGAGGTGATCGGTGCAGACACCGCCGCAGGTGTAGTGCGCTGCGGGCACGACCGGGAGGGGCTCGCGGGTCATGTCGATGCCAAGGGCGAGGCAGCGCTCGTAGATGTTGGGGAAGTGCTCGCGGATGAAATCGGCCGGTCGATGGGAGATGTCGAGGTAGACACAATCGAGGCCGAGGCGCTTCATCTCGTGGTCGATCGCGCGCGCAACGATGTCGCGCGGTGCCAGCTCGGCGCGCGAATCGAAGCGGCCGAGGAAGCGTTCGCCGTTCGGCAGTAGCAGCTTGCCGCCCTCGCCGCGCACGGCCTCGGAGATCAACGCGGACTGGGCCTGCGGGTGATACAGGCAGGTCGGGTGGAATTGCGTGAATTCCATGTTGGCCACTCGGCAGCCGGCCCGCCAGGCCATGGCGATGCCGTCGCCGGTCGCGCCTGCGGGATTGCTCGTGTAGAGGTAGGCTTGGCTGGCGCCGCCGGTGGCGACGACAACGGCACCCGCGCGGAAGACCTCGACTTGGCCGCTCGCGAGATCGAGCACATAGGCGCCGATGCAGCGCATTCGCCCTTCCGCCGTGGGCAGGCGGATCAGGTCGATGGCGTTGCGTTGGGGCAGCAGGGTGATGCGGGGATCCTCGGCGGCCTGCTGGAGGAGGACGGTGTGGACAGCGCGCCCGGTGGCGTCGTCGGCATGAATGACGCGGCGATGGGCATGGCCCCCCTCATGCGTGAGATGGTAGGGCGTACTCGGCGCGCCATCGTCTCGGGTGAACTCGACACCGAGCGAGATCAGCCACTCGATGCACTCGGGACCCTGCTCGACCGTGTAGCGCACGATGTCGGGATCACACAGCCCGGCTCCGGCAGCGAATGTGTCGGCCTCGTGCGACTCGAAGGTATCGCCTTCAGCCAGCACGGCGGAGATGCCCCCCTGGGCATACCAAGTGCTCCCCGCCGGCAGGGGGCCCTTGGCGAGCACGGTGACATCGCTGTCCTCTGCGGCGTGCAGGGCGCACGTGAGTCCAGCGGCTCCACTGCCGATGACTAGCACGCCGCAATCGTGATCAATGCTCATGGGTTGTCCGTCACGAGTGGGCTGTGTATTTTGACACGGTCTTCGGCCACCGGCACGCCCGGGCGCCGCCCAACTTTGGCCTTTTTCTGCAGGTTCCCATGTCCCGCACGAAACCATCGAAGGTCTGGGCTGTCTACCGGTACAAGCCGGTGACACCGCGACGCGGAGTCTGAACCGGTGAGCGAGCGCGCCGTCGATCTCGAGCTGGTGCGTCGTGTCCAGGCGGGCGACAAGGCCGCATTCGACCTGCTGGTGCGCAAGTACCAGCACCGGATCGCTCATCTGGTCAGTCGCTATGTGCGCGACCCGGCTGAGGCAGAGGACGTGGCGCAAGAGGCATTCATCAAGGCGTATCGGGGGCTGGCGAACTTCCGCGGGGAGAGCGCCTTCTATACGTGGCTCTACCGGATCGCGGTGAACACGGCAAAGAACTCCCTTGTTGCCGGGGGGCGGCGGGTTCCCGAGCATGGCGTGGATGCCACGGAGGCCGAACAGTACGAATCTGGCTCTCTGTTGCGCGACGGTGCCACACCTGAGCGCGAGATGCTGAGCGCGGAGATCGAGGCCGAGATCCACCGGGCCATCGAGGGCCTGCCGCGGGAATTGCGTGAGGCGATTACGTTGCGCGAGATGGAGGGGCTCGCCTACGAGGAGATCGCGACGGTTATGGATTGTCCGGTAGGGACAGTCCGGTCGCGCATCTTTCGCGCCCGCGAGGCAATAGATCGGCGCCTGGCGCCATTACTGGACGAAACGGGGGCATACGAGCATGGCGGAAGGGAGGAGTCTGAGTGACGAGGAACTCTCGGCCCTGGTCGATGGCGAGCTGTCGGCCGACGAGGCCGAAGCGATCATCGAGCAGGTGACTGCGGATCCTGAGTTGCGCCGACGGTGGACCCGTTATCATGCGGAACGCGCGGCCCTGAGCGGTGGCGGGGTGATCCGCTTGAGCCCGGATTTTGCCGAGCGTTGCAGTGAGCGCCTCGCGCAAGAGCCCCCAGTTGTATGCGGATCGGTTCGGCGTTGGTTTCATCGGGCCGAGCGTTTCCTGCCATCACGCCAGGCTGTCGGCGGCTTCGCCACGGCCGCAGGCGTGGGGGCCGTGGCGTTGGCTGGATTCATGGTCCTGCAACCGGGTGGGGGGACGCAGGAGGGGCAGGCCCCGTTGGCTGATGGGGGCGCGAGCGCTGACTTGGCCAATGAGTGGCGGCTCGATGAGCGTTCTCGGCTCGCTGCCCCGGGGCTGCGCCCCGATGGCTTGCCGAGGATGGCCGCGGTATCGGGTGAGGGGGGGGAGATGCTGGTTAATCCCTTCGTTCAACAGCGACTTGATGATTATGTCACCAATCACGCCGTCTTCTCCGGAGGGGCCGAAATGCCGGGCGTGATCCGCTCCGGGCGCCTGGCCGGGCACAGACCGGATCGGTGATGAGCGTGTTCAGCCTACCCTTGACCCTCATCGACGGCTCCCGCGCCAGGTGTCAGCGACAACAGCGGTGCGGGTGGGGGAGTCACCCGTATCAATGGCTTCTGTTCGCTTGTTGCTTGCTGCTGGCATCTGTCGCTACGGCGGATACCGGTCGCGAACAGCTGCAGCGCATGGCCGATGCCATGCGCTCGCTGTCCTATCAGGGCACCTTTGTTTACACGCAGGGGGAGCGGGCCGAGACGATGCGCGTTACGCACGGTATCGTGGAGGGGCAGTCCCGGGAGCGCGTCAGTGCGCTTACGGGCAGCTCGCTCGAGCTATTCCGTCATGGTGATCAAGTCGTCTGCCTGCTACCCGAAGCCCGCCGTGCCATCGTTGGCTACCAACCGCGAGGGCTTCTGCCGGGCGCACTCGCTGATGATCTGGAGGGGCTGCCAGACTATTACACGATCCACCAAGGTGATCACAGCCGGGTCGCCGGTCGTGGGGCGAGCGAACTCCGCGTGGAACCCGAGGACGGGTTTCGGTATGGCTTGCGCCTGTGGCTGGATCGCGAGCACGACGTGCTGCTGCGCTCGGATCTGATCGGTGGCGATGGGAAGTCCGTTGAGCGTATTCTCTTTACGGAGTTCGAGATCCGCGACCACGTGGATCCGGCTGTCTTCGAGTACTCGTTGGACGGCATTGACCGTGTCGATGAGGTTATGCGAGCTGCGGTGAGTGAGGCGGATTCCCCGGGGGAACCGAGTGTCCGACCCGCGCTGCCGCCGGGTTTTACACTCATCGCGCTCGATCGCAGCGGTGACGGGGAGATCGAACGCGAGCACGCGGTTTATTCCGATGGGCTTGCATCGGTGTCGATGTTCGTCGATGCGGATGCGAGCGCGGTCAAGGAGTTTCCGGCAGTGGCCGGTACGGATGTGCTCAGGATGCGCAGCGAGGTCGTCGGTAAGTACCGAGTGACGGTTATGGGCGCAGTGCCGGCCGTGACGCTTGAGCACATGATCGATTCGCTGACAGCGGGAGGCGGCAGCTGAGCGTACCGCTGCGCCGCCGTATCGCTGTGCTACCATGCGACCGATCCGCACGCGCCCGGCGCGGCCCAACCTTGTCGGCTTCTTTGCCGGAGATCTCCATCACCATGTTCCGCCGAGTGATCCTGTTCGCCCTCGTCAGCCCCCTGTTGCTGCTGTCGGGAGGGGTTTCGGCGACGGATCGCCTTCCCAGTTTCGCCGACCTGGTTGAGCATGAATACCGTGCTGTCGTGAACATCAGTACTTCGCGCTCGGTCGACCCGCGGGAAGGGCGTCTGCCACCCGGGTTCTCGCCGCCGGAGGAGGAGGATTCGGACGACCCCCTGCGGCGTTTCTTCGGCGACGAGAGGGGGCCGCCATTTCCGGACGACGCCGCCGCGCGCGGCTCCGGCTTCATCCTCTCGGCGGATGGATACATCTTGACGAATGCGCACGTCGTAGAGAATGCCGACAGCGTCCTCGTGCGTCTGCACGACCGGCGTCAGTACGAGGCAGAGGTTGTGGGGGGCGATCCGCGCAGCGACATCGCGCTGCTTCGGGTGGATGCCTCGGAACTGCCGACGGTGCGCTTGGGTGATCCGGAGGAATTGCGAGTGGGTGACTGGGTTGCTGCGATCGGTTCGCCCTTCGGTTTCGATCACTCCGTGACGGCCGGCATCGTCAGTGCGAAGCACCGAAGCCTGCCCACGGATCACTATGTCCCTTACATCCAGACCGATGTAGCGATCAATCCCGGCAACTCGGGGGGGCCGCTGTTCAACCTGGATGGCGAAGTGATCGGTGTAAATGCCCAGATATTCAGCCGAACCGGTGGCTTCATGGGACTCTCCTTCGCGATTCCGATCGATGTTGCGAAGGAGGTGGCCGAGCAACTCCGGACCGAGGGGCGTGTGGTTCGTGGCTGGCTCGGTGTCGTCATCCAGGAGGTCACGCACGAACTCGCCCAGTCATTCGATATGGAGCGTGCGCGGGGTGCGTTGGTGACGCGGGTCATTGAAGACAGTCCCGCGGACGCGACCGAGCTTGAGACCGGCGATATCATTATCCGGTTCGATGGGCGCGAGATCGCGCGCTCATCCGATCTGCCACCGATGGTAGGTCGAAGTCGCGTCGGTGAGGAAGTGGATCTGGATATCATCCGTCAGGGGGAGCGCCTTCGGCTGAGCGTGCGCATCGGTGAATTGGCGGACGACGCGGTCGCCCGCGAGGAGGCGCCGGAAGACGACGCCCCTGCGGAAGGCAACAATGCGCGGCGACTGGGCATGCAGATCGGCCCGGTTCCCGCTTCGATTCGCCGCGAACTCGGTGTGGAAAGTGGCGGTGTATTGGTCGATGACCTTCACCCGGGGGCTGCGCTGGACGCGGGCATTCGCCGCGGTGACGTGATCATCAGGCTTGATAACATCCCGGTCGAGAGTGTTGATAGCTTTCACGAGCGCGTCGCTGGACTTGAACCCGGTCGCTCCGTCGCCGTCCTTGTCGAGCGTCCGGACGGCGCGCAGTTCATTGCCATAGAGGTGCCGGAGGACCGCTCGTGAGCCGTGAGCTGCTCCTCTATACCCGTGAAGGCTGCGGCCTTTGCGAAGAGCTGCGGGCGGCGGCGCAGCCTGTGGCGCAGCGCCACGGCGTGACGATCCGCAGCGTGGACATCGATGCGGATCCCGAGTTGCGTCGCTGTTACGGTTGGGACATCCCCGTACTCACGCTCGATGGGCGCGAGATCTGTCGGCATCGACTCGATCGTGCTGCCCTCGAAGAGGCTCTGACCAACGAATGAGCTATATGGAAAATATTCGCAACTTCTCCATTATCGCGCATATCGACCATGGCAAGTCGACTATCGCGGATCGTTTCATCGAGAACTGCGGCTCTGTGTCACAGCGTGACATGTCCGAACAGATGCTCGACTCGATGGATCTCGAACGCGAGCGCGGCATCACGATCAAGGCACAGGCCGTTTCCCTGCGCTATCGTGCCCGGGATGGGCAAGAGTATCTGCTGAATTTCATCGATACGCCCGGGCATGTGGACTTCTCCTACGAAGTGGCACGCTCTCTTCAGGCCTGCGAAGGCGCGCTGCTCGTGGTCGATGCCTCGCAGGGCGTGGAGGCACAGAGTGTCGCGAACTGCTATACGGCAATCGATCTCGACCTCGAAGTGCTGCCCGTGCTCAACAAGATTGATCTGCCGGCTGCCGACGCCGACCGGGTAGCTGAAGAGATCGAGGAAATCATCGGCCTTGAGGCGCTCGATGCGGTGCGCGTCAGCGCGAAGACCGGCGAGGGCATTGTCGATCTGCTCGAGACACTGGTGCAGACCGTGCCGCCCCCGCAGGGCGATCCGGATGCGCCCCTGCAGGCGTTGATCGTGGATTCCTGGTTCGACAACTATGTCGGTGTAATTTCGCTCATTCGCGTCTTCGAGGGTACGCTCAAGGCCGGCGACCGAATCCGCATCATGTCGAGTGGTGATGTCTTCAGCGCCGACGGCGTCGGCGTGCTTACGCCCGCACGCGAGGGGCGCAAGGCGTTGCAGGCGGGCGAGGTCGGTTATCTCAGCGCGGGCATCAAGGACATCGATGCGGTCAAGGTCGGCGATACCGTGACCCACGACAAGGGTGGTTCGACAGAGCCGCTACCCGGTTTCCGCGAAATTCAGCCGCGTGTATTCACGGGGCTGTTTCCGGTCAGCTCCGATGATTACGAGAACTTCCGTGAAGCGCTCGGCAAGCTGCGCCTCAACGACTCCTCATTGCGCTATGAGCCTGAAGTGTCGCAGGCGCTGGGTTTCGGCTTCCGCTGCGGTTTCCTCGGCATGCTGCACATGGAGATCGTACAAGAGCGCCTTGAGCGCGAGTATGGTCTGGAGCTGATCACGACGGCTCCGACGGTGATCTTCGAGGTGTTGACGACCGAGGGTGAAACGCTCTATGTCCACAATCCGTCGGAACTGCCGCCAGCCCAGCGAATCGACGAGGTCCGCGAGCCGATCGTAGAGGCCAATGTCCTCGTGCCGCAGGAGTATGTCGGCGAGATCATTCAGCTTTGCATCGAGAAGCGCGGCGTCCAGAAGCGAATGCACTACGCCGGCAATCAGGTCTCGATGACGTGGGAGCTTCCCATGGCCGAGATCGTGCTCGATTTCTTCGACCGGCTGAAGTCGGTCAGCCGTGGCTACGCGTCCTTCGACTACGATTTCCGACGCTTTCAGCCCGCTGATCTGGTCAAGCTCGATATCCTCATCAACGGCGACCGTGTCGATGCCCTATCGGTGATTGTGCACCGGGACAAGAGCCAGATGCGGGGGCGAGAGATGGTCGAGCGGATGCGCAAGATCATCCCGCGCCAGATGTTCGAGGTCGCGATCCAGGCGGCTATCGGCAACCATATCATTGCGCGTTCGACGGTCAAGGCAATGCGCAAGAACGTGACCGCCAAGTGCTATGGTGGCGACGTTTCACGCAAGCGCAAGCTGCTGGAGAAGCAGAAAGAGGGCAAGCGGCGCATGAAGCAGGTGGGAAAGGTGGAAATCCCGCAGGATGCGTTCCTTGCAGTGCTACAGGTGGACAAGGACTGAGTGAGCAACGGTAACCGCTTTGCTCGGCTGTCCGAGGGGATTCGAAGGAGGCGGGGTAGGCGCCTATTGTATGTCGGGTTTGTGGATGGCTGTGGGGTAGCGTAGTGGACTTCGAACTGATTCTGGTATTGGCAACCGGGGCGACCGGCGTGATCTGGCTGGTGGATGCCTTGTTCTTTGCCCCGCGACGCCGCGCGGCTGCTGGCGGAGACGCCTCCCGACAACCACCTGATCCGACTGTAGTGGACTATGCCCGGTCCTTCTTCCCCGTGTTGCTTGTTGTCCTGGTTTTGCGCTCGTTTGTTGCGGAACCGTTTCGCATTCCGTCCGAATCCATGCTGCCGACGCTACAGGTCGGCGATTTCATCCTCGTGAGCAAGTACTCGTACGACGTTCGACTGCCAGTTACCGGGACGCGCATCCTTGAAACCAGCCCACCGGAAAGGGGAGACGTAGCGGTGTTCCATTATCCGGTAGATCCGTCCATCAACTATATCAAGCGTATCGTGGGCCTACCCGGTGACGAGGTGGCCTACTACGATCAACAGTTGTTCGTAAACGGGGAACCCGTTCCGGCGCAGGAAATAGGCCCTTACGAGGTGCCAGGTGGCCAGCCGATTGGTGGCGAGATGATCCGCTATGCAGAGATGTTGAACGACCATGAGCATGCGATCGTGGTGAATCCGGGGCGCCCCTCACTCGAAGGCGAATTCCAGGTGCCGGAAGGTGCCTATTTCGCGATTGGGGACAACCGCAACTACTCGAACGACAGCCGCCGCTGGGGCTACGTTCCGCAGGACCATCTGGTGGGCAAGGCACGCATGATCTGGATGCATTGGAACTGGCAGGAAGACGGCTTGGATTGGTCACGAATTGGAACTTCGATCCGTTGAAACAGTTGCTGGGGGAGCCATGACATCACCGCGCTATCAAGGGGGCCGATCGCTGGTTGGTATCCTCTTCGTCATCATACTGGCAGGGGTCTTTGTGCTGCTGGCCCTGCGCCTTGTGCCGCTCTATATCGATTACCGGACCATCACAAGTATCGCTGCATCGGTGCAGGAGGACACAGACTACCGCAATGCGCCGGAGGAGGATGTACGCGATGGGCTCCGTGCCCAGATGCGTATCAATAACCTTCGCGGTTACGACGATGAGGAGATCTACGCCATCAGCCGCGATGATGACGACGCCCTTGTTATCGAAATTGACTATGAAGAGCGGGTGCCCTTTATGTTCAACATCGATCTGATTGCCAGTTTCGAGCGGAGGGTGGGACCCTGACGGCTGAGGCAGGCAACGAGCGGCGCTTCCTGGCGGCACTCGGCTATCGTTTCAGCGATGCGGAGCTGTTGCGAGCGGCGTTGACGCACCGCAGTGTGGGCGCGCACAACAATGAACGGCTCGAGTTCCTGGGCGATGGGCTGCTGAATACGATCATCGCGATCGAGCTTTTCCAGCGGCGTCCAGACGCCCCTGAAGGCGAGCTTAGCCGACTGCGAGCCTGGCTGGTGCGTGGCGAAACGCTGGCCGAGGTGGGCCGCGAGATCCATCTCGGCTCCGTTGTGCGCCTGGGCGAAGGCGAGCGCAAGAGCGGAGGTTCGCGCCGCGGAACGATCCTCGCGGATGCCCTTGAAGCGGTGATCGGGGCCGTCTACCTCGATTCCGGCTTTCAGACCACACAGGAACTGGTGGTGCGTCTGTTCGCGGAGCGCCTCGACGACCTTCCGTCGCGTACCGCGCTGAAGGATCCGAAGACGCGTTTGCAGGAGCTGTTGCAGGCACAACAACAGCCGCTCCCCGAGTACGAATTGATCGGTGCCGCGGGCGCAGATCATGAACGCCGGTTCACGGTTGCCTGTCGCATCGCCGGTTTCGATCTCTCACGGGAGGCGACGGCCTCGAGCCGGCGCAAGGCGGAGCAGCAAGCCGCGGAGTCCTGTCTAACCGAGCTAGAAGGGCGCGCTGCGAAATGAGTGAGGGCGAGTGCCGATTCGGTACTGTGGCCGTCGTGGGCCGCGCTAACGTTGGCAAGTCCACCTTGATGAATCTCCTGCTGGGCGAGCGTCTAGCGATTACGGCCGATCGCCCCCAGACGACCCGGCATCGAATCCTCGGGGTCGCTACGCGAGGCTCGGTGCAGGTGGCGTTGGTCGATACTCCCGGTATCCACGGGCGTACCCGTCGTGAACTCAATCGTACACTGAACCGCAATGCCGAAAGCGCGCTTGCCGGTGTCGATCTCGTCCTGTTTGTCGTGGCCGCATTGCGCTGGACGCCCGACGACGACTTGGTTGTAGCTCGCGTCCGAGAGAGCGGCCTGCCCGTGATCGGCGTCGTCAATCGCGTCGACCAGGTGCGGGACAA
>SLKC01000023.1 GCA_007134775.1 Ectothiorhodospiraceae bacterium
CGGCGGCACCACCCACGCCGCGAGGATCCAACGAGCTGCCGAAGCGGGGATCGCTGGCGGGTTCCCCGACGGCACCTACCGACCCGGCGACCCGGTCACCCGCGGGCAGATGGCCACGTTCCTCGCGCGGCTGCTCGCGACGATCACCGACACCGGTGTCCAGCCGCGGGCAGCCAACGCCGCCGTCGACCGCGCAGACCTCCAAGAGGTGATCTGCCGACCTGGCGACGGCGACGTGGAGCGCGCCCAGCGGTTCATGGAGGGGCGCTACACCTTCTCGCCTCACCCGGAGGTGGTGCTTGGCACGGACCTGACCTGGGCAGAGGACCCCCTCGGCGACAACAACTGGCGGTTCCAGTTCCACACGATGCGTTGGCTGTGGCCCCTCATAGGCGCGACCGACCAGACCGGCGACCAGAGATACCTCGACCAGGCGTACGCGATGGCGAGGAGTTGGGTCGAGGCCAACCCCTTCGACGCTCCCGCATCCGACTACTCCTGGAACGACCACTCCGCTGCCTGGCGTGCGCGGGTCTTCGGGTGTCTGGCGATGCAGGGTCCGGTACCGCCGTGGCTGCGCGACTCCATCGTCAAACACCGCGACCTGATGGCCGACCCGAGCTTCTACGTCCAACGAGGCAACCACGCCCTCAACCAGGACAGCGGGATGCTGGCACTGGCCTGCCTCACCGACCATTGGGATCGGCGGGACCTCGCGTCTGAGCGCATCGCCGGCCTGGCGATCGAATCCGTCGACGAGCAGGGTGTCACCAACGAGCAGGCACCGGAGTACCAGGACTACAACTACGGTCGCTACAACGATGCTCTGCGGTTGATCGAGGCATGCGGGATGTCGTCCCCCGGTTGGGCGGAACGCATCGAGCAGATGCCAGTGGTCCTGACCCACATGACCCAGCCTGACGACACCTACGTCCCACTCGGGGATACGGATCGACGGCCAGCCAAGTTCAGCATCGACCATCCCAACCTGCGGTGGATGTCGACCGGGGGCGACTCGGGTGAGCCACCGGATCACACCTTCGTGACCTACGACGCCGGGTTCACGTTCGCTCGCAGCGGGTGGGGCACGACCCGGCCGCGGCGCCAAGAGAACTTCCTGTCGGTCCGTCACGGTGACCCTCGCCAGCTCCACGGCCACCTCGACCATGGCTCGATCACGCTGTTCTCTCAGGGCCAACCGTTGCTGACCGATCCCGGCAAGTACTCCTACAACCGTGGCCCCGAACGCGACTACGTGGTCTCGCAGCGGGCGCACAGCTTGGTCACGATCGGAGACAACTGTCCGCCGCCGAGCGACCAGGGCTCCCCGGTGACCCATCAGCAGGGTGACGAGCACGTCGACCGTCTCACGGTGCGCGTAGCGACCTGTTCGGGCACGGGGTGGACCCGCACCATCGGCTTCGTCCGAGACACCGGCGAGGTGGTCATCGTCGACGAGGTCACCTCCACCATGGAGCGCAACACGGTGCAGCGGTGGCAGCTTGAGCCCGGTGCGGACGTCGAAGTGATCCATCCTGAGCTGGTGATGGCCTCCTGGCTCTCCGGCGCCACGCTGATGGTGGAGCAGCTCGTGCCGGTGGCCTCTACCACGTCGGTAGCCGGCGGACGCGATCCGCTACGCGGCTGGGTCGCCGAGCGCTACGGCGCACTCACTGCAGCGGCCAACCTCGAGGTGACCGCGCCGCTGAACACCGACAACACCTTCGTCACCGTGTTGCGCCCGGGTGTCACCGGCGGTGCCCCGGCAAGCGCCCTGGAGCGCTCGGCCGAGCACACGACGGTGACCCTCACCACCTCGACGGGCAACGAACGCACCGTGAGGCTCCCCCGCGCACGACCGTGACACCGGCAACCGGCTCGGTCAGGGCGACCCTGCCGTCGTCACGTGGGCGAGTTGCCCTCGTACGGCGCCCTGCGGGTGCTCCTCCGTAGCGATCTGCAGGTACGCCTCATGGGGCAAGGCCGCAAGGTCTGCGAAGCGCACGGCGCTGTCCGACTCCCGAACCGCGCCCCTGGCCACGCCGTTCTCGTCGGCCGCGGCATCCAACTCGTCACCATCGGCGAGCTGGAGCACCATCGGGCCGGTCTCGCCCGCGACCCCGAGGTGGATGGTTGCGCCGTCAGCGCCCCCGTACGGACCGTCGAGTCCGTCCAGATCCAGGATGTACTCCATCGTCCCGTTGAACGCGTCGATGTAGAGCACCGCCGTAGCGCTGGCGTTCGAGGGATCCTGGCCTGTCTCCGGGTCCTCGTCATCGGCTTCGACGACCACCTGGTCTGCGCGCAGGCGCACCACCACCACCTGGGTCTCGGCGGTGGGCTTCCACCGCTGGTAGCGGTCGAGGTAGTCCGCAGATCGCATCAGGAAGGTCGCCAGCTGCCCACGCGTCACCGTGTCCCCGGGGTTGTAGGCGCCCTCGGGGTCCCCCTGGACGACCCCGATCCCGGCGAGCGAGCGGATCGCGTCGGCGAACAAGGTGTCGTCTTCGACATCGCTGAACTCGACCTCGTCATCCTCAGGGGGCAGGGGCCCATCGATCTGTAGGACATCCGCCACACTGATCGACCGCACGACGGTCTGGGCCAGCTGTCCCCGCGTGAGCGGCTCCCCCGGGCCGAAGGTGCCGTCCTCGCGGCCTCCCACGATCCCGAGGTCGGCTAGCGCGTGGATCGCGTCAGCATGGGTCGTGCCTTCGGTGTCGAGGAACGCCGGTTCGTCCGGGACGGGGAGGGTGATGCCGATGGCCGTCTGCAACCACCTGGTCAGCAGACTCGCGACCTGGCCGCGAGTGACGGGAAGACCGGGCCGGAAGGTCCCGTCGTCGAACCCCGCGATGACCCCGTACTGGGCGGCGCACTCGATCGCTTCACCATGGGTCTCGCCGGCATCCGGCAACTCGGGGACGTCGTCATCGACGATGTCATCCGGAGGCGGGCAGACCCGCTCGATCCCACGAGCATCGGTGGCAGGTTGTGCGAGAGCGACCATGGGCAGGGAGAGCATCGCCACAGCGGACGCCGCCACGACGAAGGTGCGCCGGAGCCGTCCGCACATCAAGTCACGGCCCACAACGTGCTGACGACCGTCACGAACGGGACGAGGCGTTGGTTGCTGGCCCGGTTGGCGACTCGACCAGGGAATACGTCAGGGAGCACCGGCGCATCCTGCAAACCCATCGCCTCCCGAACGGTCGATCCACGCCGCCTCGTGCGGCACGCCCCATCATCGCCGCTCCGATGCTCCGTGGCAATGACTGACACCCGACACGGCCGGTCCCTATGCTCGGTCGAGCCGCTGCGGGGCCACGACCATCCCTGTCGGATCTCCGTGATCGGTGGAGCACACGGTGGCGGCAGCGGAAAGGTGGCAGGGTGGTTCGAGACACCGCAGTACCAGGCCCGGGTCCGGCGAGACGACGGTTGACCGCGTTCACTGCGGTGGTCGCACTGGCCATCGCCATCATGCCGGCCGGTGCGCAGGACGCGATGGCGCAGGATGCGCCCTACGTCCGCGACATCGGTGCCGCCTGCCCCGTGTCGGTCCAAGGCCTCCGTCCGTACTCGGACCCCCTGTCAGCGACCCATGCCGGAGCGGTCGGGTGTCTGTCGTACTACCGCATCGCCGAAGGTCGGATCTCCGATGGTCAGCGGGTCTTCGGTTCTCTCGAAGGGGTCACGCGGGGGCAGATGGCCACCTTCATCGCCCGGATGATCGAGTTCGTCACCGAGGAGGACATCCCGGTCACGATCAGCTATGCGGATGACGCCGGGCAACACCAGGCCAACATCCGCAAGCTGGCGACCGTGGAGGTGGCGTGGGGATACGACGACGGCACGTTCCGCCCAGACGAGACGGTCACCCGAGAGCAGATGGCCACGTTCATCTCCCGCGCCCTCGAGGTGATCCTCCGCGAGACTCTGCCCGACGTCGACGTCTTCGACGACCTGAGTGACACCCACGCGGCCAACATCGGCAAGCTCGCGGCACTCGGTGTCGTCGCCGGTCACGGAGATGGCCGTTTCCGGCCGCGCGAGCCGGTCAACCGGGAACAGATGGCGTCGTTCCTGGCCCGGGCCATGGACGTCTCCTACGAGCGGGGGACCTTCCCCGACCTGAGGCGTCCCGTCGATGGCACGCCGTCGGTAGAACGGGATTCGCGGCCCGGTGTAGCTGGGGTGATGGGTGTGACCCGGGTGCAGAGCGGTGCCCATCCTTGGTTCGACCGTGTGGTGTTCGAGCTGGAGGGAACGGGCAACCCGGGCTATCGCATCGAGTACGTACCGCAGGCTCGGCAGCGCATCAACGGTGAACCCATCGAGGTCGCGGGCGATCACCTCATCCGGATGGTGGTCACCGGTGTCACCGATCCCGAGGACCTACCGGACGACATCCGGACCTACACCCAGTCACGCCGCAGCGGGCAGGAGGGCGGCGACGTCACCGAGATCGTCAACGACCGCTCGATCGACGGCGAGCACGTCTTCTACATCGGAACCCGTAGCCATGCACCGTTCGTCGTCCAACGTGGCGGCGACCCCACCCGGGTCGTGCTCGACATCTTCCGCGGCTTCGACGAGCCCGTCCCGCCGCCGCCCGCTCGCGAGGTCGTGTCGTCGTTCACGACCTCGCTGACCCCAGGCCAGGTCCGCAACGACAACATCCACCTGGCTGCGGACTACATCGACGGCGACGTGATCCCCGCTGGGGGGACCTACTCCCTCAGTCGTGGCATCGGTCCGCGGACCACGGAACGCGGCTTCGGCCCCGGTGGGTTCATCTTGGATGGCGAACTGATCACCGCGACCGGTGGCGGCGTCAGCCAGCTGGCCACCACCTTCCTCAACGCGGCCTGGTTCTCCGGTGTCGAGCTCGTGGACTTCAGACCACACTCCATCTACTTCACTCGCTACCCCATGTGTCGGGAATCGACCATCACCTCCTCCTCGATCGATGTCGTCATCACCAACGACTCCCCCTACGACATCACCGTGCGGACCTCGTATTCGCAGAGCCAGGTGACCGTCAGCTTCGTCAGCTCACCCTGGGCCTCGGTGTCGTCTTGGATCGGCTCTCCCCGCAACATCGTCGGCGGGGTCGGCGGGGCCTTCACGGTGTCCTGTGGCCGCACCGTCACCTATCCGCAGAACATCAGCGCCTCCGAGAGCTACTCCTGGCGGTACCAGGAGGGCTACCCCGGCTGATCCGTCCGTCTCCGGCCTTGGCGATCGCGTCAGCATCGTCGGCGGTCGACACCTCGCCGTACCAGAGTCCTCATCGAGATCGCGAGAGGAACTCGGCGAGTTGCGCGGTGGCCTGGTCCCAGTCCCGCTGCGCAGCGGTCGCGAGCCCAGCCTCTACGAGACGCGCCGCCAAAGCCGCGTCCTCGAGCACGCGGTCGATCTCCCTTCGCAGATCCGCTGGCTCATCACTGTCCACCACGAGGGCGTTCTCACCATCGATCACGTACTCACTCGAACCGCCATCTGCCGTGCAGACCACGGGCACACCGCAGGCCATGGCTTCCAGGCAGGGCAGGTTGAACCCCTCCTGGCTCGAGGCAGAGACGAACACCCGGCCACGGCTGTACTGCCACGACAGGTCCCCTTGTCCGGTAGACAACTCGACGAGCTTGCCGAGCCGCAGCCCGGTCGTGGCCTGTTCCACGAGGGACGTGCGCTTCCGGGGCCGACGGGACCCGTAACACACCACGTCATGGTCGACCGGCGCCGGGCGTGGAGCGAACTGCCGGAGATCGACGCCTCCGGGGGCCACGTCATCGATCGACATCCCGATGGCGTCACCCACCTGCCGAGCGGTCCAACGGGAGTTGGCCAGGTTGGGGACCTTGCGGGCGAGGTCGTAGTACTCCTCGACGTGATGCTCCCGGTACAGGTGATAGGCATCGAGGTGGTAGGCGACGATGCACGTGGCATCCATCGAGTCCAACGCCCAGAGAACGTCTGGGTCAGACACCAAGACCAGGTCGAAAGCCCGGTTCGCAGCCTCGGCGAGTTTGACCGCTCTCGCTCTGCGTACGAGCCACTCGTAGTCGTCGTCCTCGTCGAGGCTCACCAGGGTGACGTCCCAACCTGCCCCGGCGAGTCGGTTGGTCATCTCCACGGCACGGCGGATGCCACCCACGGGCCGCAGGTGGGGCTGGAGCCACGCGACGCTCGGACCGGGACCAGGGATCGTCGGGCGTGCGTTCCGGCCACTCGCGATCTGCGCCGCATGGGCACGTGCTCGCACCATGTCCCGTCCGAGACGCATCTCGCGCGTCCGGGAGGTGACCGCCTCCTCGCCGTGCTTGGCGATCAGGCGCTTCTGTGAGACC
>SLKC01000108.1 GCA_007134775.1 Ectothiorhodospiraceae bacterium
GGCGAAGCCGATGGTGCCGAAGACCCCGTTGAAGATCATCACCATCATGGGGTCCTCACTGCCCGCTTCGTAGGGCAGGCTCGCAATCCAGCCGCCGGCGGCAATGAATACGAGGACGATGACGGCGAAGATCAGGGCCCGGATGGGCAGGGGCAGATCCTGAAGTTCCGGCAGATTCGGCATGGGGCCTCCAGCGGACAGAGCGGCGCAGTGTAGCGTGCGCCCGGCCACCCGTCAGCGGTCGGCGAGTCCGCCCAGCGGACTAGCCGCTGGCCGCCGCGGTTGCCGGACAGACCTCGGCATCGGCGTCGCGCAGGAGCTGGCGGATGACCGCGCCGCCGAGGCAGGTCTGCGCGTCGTACAGGACAATGGATTGACCCGGGGTCGCCGCCCGCACGGGCTCGTCGAAGCGGACCGCGAGTTGGGTGGGACTCGGGGTGACCGTGCAGGCGACGGGCGTCTGGCGGTAGCGGACCTGGGCGGTGCAGCGGAAGGGGGCATCGGGCGGCGATACCAGCCAGGACGGGACTTCGGTCTCCAGGCGCCGGGTCAGCAGGCGCGGATGATTATGGCCCTGGCCGACGATCAGCCGGTTGTTCGCCAGGTCCTTGTCGACGACGTACCAGGGGGCATCCGCATGCGCTCGGTCGCCCCCGATGCCGAGGCCCTGGCGCTGGCCGAGGGTGTAATACATCAGCCCCTGGTGGCGACCGAGGACCGCACCCTCGGTGGTCATGATTTCGCCGGGCTGCGCGGGCAGATAGGCCGCGAGAAAGGTACGGAAATGGCGCTCGCCGATGAAGCAGATCCCGGTGCTGTCGCGCCGGTCGTGGTTCGGCAGGCCAGCCGCGCGCGCCCGGGCGCGGACCTCGTCCTTGTACAGCTCGCCCAGGGGGAAGAGGGTGGCTGTGAGGGCCTCGCCGTCGATCGCGTGCAGGAAATAGCTCTGGTCCTTGCCGGGATCCCGCCCGCGCAGCAGTCGCGGACCATCGTCGGTGTGCGCGACCCGGGCGTAGTGGCCGGTGGCGATGCGATCGGCGCCGAGCGCGCGGGCATGCTCGAGGAAGGCGCGGAACTTGATCTCGCGATTGCACAGGATGTCGGGATTGGGCGTGCGCCCGGCTTCATGCTCGGCGAGGAAGTGCTCGAATACCTGCTGCCAGTAGCGGCCGGTGAAGTCGACGCGGTGCAGCCGGATGCCGAGATGCTCGCAGACGGCTTCGGCCGCGGCGAGATCGTGGGGGATCGAGCAGTGGCCGGGGTCCTCGGGGTCGTCCCAGTTCTTCATGAACAGGCCCGCCACTTCGTAGCCGGCCTCGGCGAGTTGCAAGGCCGCCACCGCGGAGTCGACCCCGCCGGAGATGCCGACAATCACGCGCTCACTCATCGTTACGTTCCCGTTCAGGCCAGGTCGCGCAGCAGGTCCAATGGATAGGACTGGCCACGCCGGTAGTCATCGAGGCAGGCGAGCACCATGGGGCTGCGCAGCGCACCACCGAGGTCGGCAACGTCCTCGTAGGGCAGCCAGTGTGGTGCGACGATGCACCCGTCGAGGGCGCGGCCCGGCTCGGAGCCCGTCGCACGCCCGTGGAACGCCACGCGCATGTGGGTCTCGCCATTGTGGGGATGGACCCATCGGTAGATGCCGACGATGCCGGTCGGCTCGAAATGCGTCGCCGCCTCCTCGAGGACCTCGCGGCGCACGGCCTCCATGAGCGATTCGTCCGGCTCGAGGTGCCCGGCCGGCTGGTTGTACACATACTGACCATCGGCGATCTCCTCGACCAGGAGGAAGTGCTGGTGATGCTCGATGACGGCGGCGACCGTGACATGGGGCGTCCAGACCTGGGGATACATCGTCGTGGGTGCCCTCCCGGGCAGTGATTCGGGTGCACGGGCCGTTGCCTGGCAGAGTACACTGGTTACCGGTAGCCGATGATATGATATTTCCGTGCTCCCTTGCCGCCCCCCGCGCCGTCGGGCCGCATATTGAGGGCACACCCGTGCGGGCACCTTGAAATTGCCCGGCTGTTGCCTAAAGTTGGAGAGGTTGAAGGCGCCGCGGTGTTCGGAACCGGCGGCGCATTGACCGGTCGAAGACGTCAGCGGTGGGAATCGCCCCGATGAGCAACCAGGATCCCCGTCGAGACGAAGACATTGCCGTCGAGACCTCGCAGCCGGAAGTCCGACGGCCGCCGCTCTACAAGGTGGTGCTGCTGAATGACGATTACACGCCGATGGAGTTCGTGGTCCATGTACTCGAATTTTTCTTCCGCATGACACGGGAACAGGCGACACAGGTCATGCTGCATGTCCACACGCGCGGCAAGGGCGTGTGCGGCGTCTACAGTGCGGACGTGGCGGAGACGAAGGTAAACCAAGTCAACCAGTATGCACGTGAGCACCAGCATCCGTTGCTGTGCTCGATGGAAGAGGCCTGATGGCCGGGGGTCCACGATGCTGAGCAAAGAGCTCGAGTTTACGCTGAATACCGCCTTCAAGGAGGCGCGTGAGCGGCGCTACGAATTCATGACGGTCGAGCACCTGCTGCTGGCATTGCTCGACAACCCGACGGCGACCTCCGTGCTGCGCGCTTGCGGTGCCGACATCGAGAAGCTGCGCGTCGCGCTCGAGCAGTTCGTCGAGGAGAACACGCCGCTGCTCGACCACGAGGACGCGCGTGAGACCCAGCCCACGCTCGGGTTCCAGCGGGTGCTGCAGCGCGCCGTCTTCCATGTGCAGTCCGCGGGCAGCAAGGAGGTCACCGGGGCCAATGTGCTCGTGGCGATTTTCGGCGAGCAGGAGTCGCACGCGGTCTATCTGCTGTCGGAGCAGAACATCAGCCGGCTCGATGTCGTCAATTACATCTCCCATGGCATCTCGAAGGTGCCCGGTGAGGAGAGCGACGAGAACGAGTCGGAGAGCAGCGACAGTGTTAGTGAGCAGGGTGATGGCGAAAAGGCCCCGCTGGAGAATTTCGCCACCAACCTCAACGAGAAGGCGCTTGCCGGTACGATCGATCCGCTGATCGGGCGCGAGCACGAGGTCGAGCGCACCATCCAGATCCTCTGCCGGCGGCGGAAGAACAACCCGCTGCTCGTCGGTGAGGCCGGGGTTGGCAAGACCGCGATCGCCGAGGGGCTCGCGAAGAAGATTGTGGACGGCGAGGTGCCCGAAGTGCTCGAGGATGCGCATATCTATGCGCTCGATCTCGGTGCGCTCGTCGCCGGCACGAAGTATCGCGGCGATTTCGAGAAGCGGCTCAAGAGCATCCTTGCGCAGCTCAAGAAGGAGAAGCACGCCGTCCTGTTCATCGACGAGATCCACACGATCATCGGTGCCGGTGCGGCTTCTGGCGGCGTCATGGACGCTTCGAACCTGATCAAGCCGATGCTGGCGTCGGGCGAACTCAAGTGCATCGGCTCGACGACCTACCAGGAGTTCCGTGGCATCTTCGAGAAGGACCGCGCCCTGGCGCGCCGTTTCCAGAAGATCGACGTCAACGAGCCCTCGGTCGAGGAGACCGTGACCATCCTCAAGGGGCTGAAGAGCCGCTTCGAGGAGTTCCACCGGGTGCGTTTCACCCAAAGTGCACTGCGCTCGGCGGCCGAGCTGTCCGGGCGTTACATCAATGATCGCTACCTGCCGGACAAGGCGATCGATGTCATCGACGAGGCCGGCGCGAGTCGGCGGCTGCTGCCGGAGAGCAAGCGCAAGAAGACCATCGGCGTCAACGATATCGAATCGGTGATATCGCGTATCGCGCGGATTCCGGCGAAGAATGTTTCGCGGACCGATCTGTCCGTGCTACGCACGCTCGATCGCGATCTCAAGATGATGGTGTTCGGCCAGGACGAGGCGATCGACACGCTGGCGTCCGCGATCAAGATGTCACGCTCGGGCCTGGGTACCCAGGATCGTCCGATCGGCAGCTTCCTGTTCGCCGGGCCCACAGGCGTTGGCAAGACCGAGGTCACGCGCCAGTTGTCCTCCGCGCTCGGCATTGAGCTGCTGCGCTTCGATATGTCTGAGTACATGGAGCGCCACACCGTCTCGCGCCTGATCGGTGCGCCGCCGGGCTATGTCGGATACGACCAGGGCGGGCTGCTCACCGATGCCGTGCTGCAGAGCCCGCACTCGGTGCTGTTGCTCGACGAGATCGAGAAGGCGCATCCGGACGTGTTCAATCTGCTGCTGCAGGTGATGGATCACGGCACGCTCACGGACAACAACGGGCGCAAGGCCGATTTCCGCAATGTCATTATTGTGATGACGACCAACGCCGGTGCGGAGGCACTGTCCAAGCGCTCGATCGGCTTCCACGACGCGGATCACAGCTCCGATGTCATGGGTGTGATCCAGCGGACCTTTACCCCGGAGTTCCGCAATCGCCTGGATGCGATCATCCAGTTCCGTGGCCTCGACGAGCGCACGGTGGCGAACGTCGTCGACAAGTTCATCATCGAATTGGAAGCGCAGCTCGAACAGAAGCGGGTCTCGCTGCAGGTCGACGAGCTGGCACGGGCCTGGCTCGCCGAGCACGGTTATGACCGCACCATGGGGGCGCGGCCGATGGCCCGCGTGATCCAGGATAACGTCAAGAAGCCGCTGGCCGACGAGATCCTCTTCGGCCGTCTGAGCAAGGGCGGGTGCGTGCGCATCACCGTCGATGATGAGGGCCAGCAGCTCAAGCTGGAGGTGGACGAGCCGGAGGCCGTCCACTGAGGCGCTCGGTTGCAGCCTTCCGTCCGCACTGACTCGTCGGCCGCTGTGGTGGCGTACCGACGGCGAGCGGGCGGCCTGGCTGCGCCAGCCGACGGTTGAGCGAAGCGGAGGTGCGCTCGCCGCGCAGGCGGCGATCAGCGGGTGCGGTAGACGATCCGGCCCTTGGAAAGGTCGTAGGGCGTTAGCTGGACGGTGACCTTGTCACCGGTGAGGATGCGGATGTAGTGCTTGCGCATCTTGCCGGAGATGTGGGCTGTCACCACATGCCCGTTCTCCAGCTCGACGCGGAACATGGTGTTCGGGAGGGTGTCGATGACGGTCCCCTCCATCTCGATGTGATCTTCCTTCGCCATGGGCTCTCCATTCGGTGTCTGTCGCGACGCCGGGGGCGCAACGGGCGCTCATTATGGACAAATCGGCGATTCGTGCAAGAGAAAGGGGCTGCTGCGGACGTATCAGCCCCGCCGCCGTCCCTGTTCCGCCTCCACATCCGCCGTGAGCTGCTTCATGGTGAGCAGGCTGTCGGGATTCAGTGAGATCGACTGGATGCCGTGCTCGACGAGGAAGCGAGTGATCTCGGGGAAGTCCGACGGGGCCTGGCCGCAGATGCCGACATACTTGTCGGCGCTGCGGCAGGCGCGGATCGCCCGCTCCATGAGCTCCAGCACGGCGGGGTCGCGCTCGTCGGCTTCGGTGACCGAGGAGGCATCGCGGTCGATGCCCAGGGTGAGTTGGGTGAGATCGTTCGAGCCGATGGAAAAGCCGTCGAAGTGTGCCAGAAAGTCATCGGCCCGGATCGCGTTGGTCGGCAGCTCGCACATGAGATAGACGGCCAGGCCGTCGCGACCGCGCTCGAGTCCGTTTTCCGCCAGCAGACGCAGGACGTTGTCGCCTTCTTCGGGGGTGCGCACGAACGGAACCATCAGGATCACGTTGTCGAATCCCATGGTCTGGCGCACCTTGTAGAGTGCCTGGCATTCCAGCGAGAACGCATCGGCGAAGTCCGGGGAGAAGTAGCGCGAGGCGCCACGGAACCCGAGCATGGGGTTCTCCTCCTCGGGCTCATAGGCGCTGCCGCCGACCATCGAGGCGTACTCGTTCGACTTGAAGTCGGAGAGTCGCACCACCACAGGCCGCGGGTGGAAGGCGGCGGCGATGGTGCCGACGCCCTCGGCGATACGGTCGATGTAGTACTGACGCGGACTCTGGTAGCCAGCGGTACGCTCGTCGATCTCGGCACGGACCTCGTCGGGGACCTGCTCGTAATCGAGCAGGGCGCGCGGGTGGATGCCGATGGTGTTGTTGATGATGAACTCCAGGCGCGCCAGGCCGACACCGTCGGCCGGCAGGAAGGAGGCTTCGAAGGCCTGTTCCGGATTGCCCAGGTTGAGCATCAGCGACGTCTGGGTGTCGGGCAACTGCGTCGCATCGATCTTCTCGGAACGCCAGCGCAGCTGGCCGTCGTAGATGTAGCCGAGATCGCCTTCGGCACAGGAGATCGTGACCGTGCGTTCGTCGCCGATCCTTTCCGTGGCGTCGCCGCAGCCGACGATCGCGGGGATGCCGAGTTCGCGCGCGATGATGGCGGCGTGGCAGGTCCGGCCGCCGCGATTCGTGACGATGCCACCGGCGCGCTTCATCACCGGCTCCCAGTCCGGGTCGGTGATGTCCGTGATCAGGATCTCGCCCTCTTCGAGGTCGTGCATGTGACTGGCCTCAAGGATGACACGGCTTCGCCCCGCGGCAATCTTGCGCCCCACGCTCTTGCCCATGGCGAGGACATCACCCTTTTCCTCGAGCCGATAGGTTTCCTGGAAACGGATATCCTCGACGCGGCTCTGCACTGTTTCAGGCCGCGCCTGGACGATGAACAGCTCGCCACTCTCGCCATCCCGGGCCCATTCGATGTCCATCGGTGTGGGAAAACCGTTGCGCTTGGAGTAGTGCTCCTCGATGAGGGTCGCGTAACGCGCGAGGGTGAGCACCTCCTCCTCGCTGATCGAGAAGCGCCGGCGGTCGACGGGCTTGACCTCGACATTGCGCGTGGATACGCCGCGGACATTCTCCTCGGCGTAGATCATCTTCTGTTCCTTACTACCGATGTGGCGCTGCAGGATCGGTGCATAGCCCGCCATCAACTTGCCCTTGTGGACGTAGAACTCGTCCGGGTTGACCGATCCCTGGACGACGTTCTCGCCCAGGCCGTAGGCGGAGGTGATGAAGACCACGTCGGGGAAGCCGCTCTCGGTGTCGAGCGTGAACATGACGCCGGCTGCGGACTGGTCCGAGCGCACCATCTTCTGCACGACGATCGAGAGCGCGACATCCATGTGATCGAAGCCGCGGTGTACGCGATAGGCGATCGCACGGTCGGTAAACAGCGAGGAGAAGACCCACTTGCAAGTCGCGATGAGATGCCGGGTCCCGCGCACGTTGAGATAGCTTTCCTGCTGGCCCGCGAAGGAGGCGTCGGGCAGGTCCTCGGCCGTGGCGGAGCTACGCACCGCGACATCGGGATTGTGCCCGTACTGCTCGCCGAGTTCACGATAGGCGGCGATGATCTCTTCGCGCATTGGCGTTGGCATATCGCCGTGCGTGATGCCCGCGCGGATCATCCCGCCGACATCGCGGAGCTGGCGCGTGTCGTTCGGGTCGAGGCTGGCCAGTAGTTCGCGGATCTCCTCGTCGAGTCCGTTGAATTCAAGGAAGTGGCGATAGGCGTCCGCGGTCACGGCGAAACCGTTCGGGACTTGCACTCCGAGACGCCCCAGCTCGCGGTACATCTCGCCCAGGGAGGCATTCTTGCCCCCGACGATGCCAACGTCGTCGTAGCCGATCTCGTCGAATCGCTTGATGTAGTCCATGGTCTGCAGGATCAGTCTCTGTGGCGGGTAAAAATAACGGATTCACTGCGCCGTTCGCGCCGGCGCACTATACCATCGACCTTGGTGCGGGCACGACCTCGCACCCGATCGCTGCCGAGGCCGGATTCGCCCGGCAAAACGGCACGCACGGGCGAAGCAGTGCCGGCGTGGAGGCGTGGGCCAGGGCGCTCGGGCGTCCATGGTCACGCTCCAGGTTTGCGCTCCTCGTCGCGGGGGCTTTCCTCCTCCTCGGGTTGGGCTGTGGCAGCAGAGGAGGGTGAGGCCTCGACGTCCGCGCGGTCGACGGTGTCGGCATCCGCCTGGCTCGTGGTTGCCGCATGCTCCGCGCTGTCGCCGTCTGTGGCATCCGCATTGCCCGCGCCACCGGCGCTGACTCGCTCAGCGACCAGGCTGGGATCAGCCTGTTGCAGCAGGGCATTGGTGCGTCCTTCCGACAGTCCCAGGTTCTGTGCCGTGCGCGCAAATTGCTGGAAGAAGTTGTGGTAGTCGGTCGCGAGCTGACGGAACATCTGCGCGCTCTCTTCGAAGTGGCGATCGACCTCGCGGCGGACGGCGTCGGCGTCGGCCTGTGCGGCATTGCGCTCGCGCTCCATCGCCGCGAGTTGACGCTGACGTGGCGCCGTCAGCCGTCCGCCGACGAAACCGGCGAGGAGAGCCACCACGAGTCCGCCTCCGAAAAGCATCCAGTACTCCGCTGTCATTGAGCTACCTCCTGAGCGTGCCAATTTTCGGCTGTTGTGCGTCTACCATGTCGCCGCAGCCGCGATGCTGGTTGGTGCGGTCAAGGGCGGATCACGGAATCCAGTCCTTCATTACCGAATACAATAAGCCCTGCAGGACGACGGGTCGAGCACGATCTGTCGGCGGCGCTGACTCTGCGCGCGCACGCTTGCGGTCGGGCGGGCGTGGCGTGGCGGTGCACGCGAGTGACCTGGGTGGTGCAGCCGTGTGATCTCTGCCGACGGAGTTTCGCCACTGGCCGCTGCCGTGTAGGCTGAGCCGCCCATCGAGCCGAGATCGGAGTACGCAGCACGCGGTCGTCATGCAACAGGTACGCACTCGTCCCCGTTTCCTCTCAACAGCCGCCCATTGTGACCTGGGGGGGTTGATGGCGCTGTATGAGGAAAACTATATCCGGCTGCGGACGCTGCTGCCGAGCCTTGAGCGGTTGCCGCGACAGGCGGTATCCCACGTCCCCGGCTGCGTCGACCTCCATGTCGAAATCCGTGAGCGGGCACGTTATACGACCACGCTGAACATGACCTGCCGCTTCACCCACGACGGCTGCGTGCGCCACGAGCCGGATCTCCTCGTCCGGATCTGCCACGATGCCCGCACGGCTGAGGTGCTCGAGCTGCGGGGCCGGCGCCGGGGGGATGGTCATACGGATGCCCGACGCACACTGGCTCGTCGCTGGCGGTGCAACCGTTTCCTCTACAAATGGCTGAGTTACTGTCTGCGCCGCGGCCACCGGTTCCCGCCCGATCAACAGCCTTCCACCTGTTCCGAGGAGGCATTGCCGCCCGCCTGAGCGCGGCGTGGGCGGAATCGCCGCACGGCGCGTTCGAATGCGACCCGCGTGGTCGGCGCCGGGTCGGGCTGATAGCGTAGTCGGTCGTGCAACGCGGCCAGCTCCTGCAGCGCCGGAGCGAGGTCGGGACGCCGGTGCGCGACGCGGCGCAGGAAATCGTGTACGCCTTCATGGGGCACGCGACGATGGCCGAGGCGGGCCAGGCGCCGCTCGACGCGGCGCCAGTGGCGCTCGATGCGATCGCGGGGGCGGTCCGGTGGCCGGCTGAATAGCCAGAGGCCGGCGACCAACAGCCCAGCAGTGGCGATGCTGAGGACGCCGAGCGCATAGCGGCCCAGATCTTCCAAACCCACCCGCTCGAGCAGCCGCTCCTGCAGATCGGGGCCATAGCCGAGCACCAACCGGTTCCAGGCGTGGTTCACGTTGTCCCATGCAAGCGCCACGCTGCGGCGCAAGGAGTCGTCGCGGCGCGCGATGTCGGAGAGCATATCCTCGGTCCCCGGGATGCTGTCGAGTCCGAGGTCGATGCGATCCGGCGCCACGGTCGCCGTCGGGTCGACCCGCACCCAACCCTGTTGCGGCAGCCAGACCTCCGCCCAGGCGTGGGCGTCGGACTGGCGCACGATGTGGTAGTCGCCGGCGTCCTCCATCCCGAGGTAGCCGGTGACGACGCGGGCGGGGATGTCCGCCGCGCGCATGAGTACCACGAAGGCACTGGCGAAGTGCTCGCAAAAGCCCGCGCGGGTGTCGAAGAGGAAATCGTCGACCGGGTCGTCGCGGAGTTGTTGTGGTGTGAGCGTGTATTCGAAGTCGCTGTCTTCGAACCATTCGAGGGCCAACTCGACGACGGCGAGATCGTCGTCGCCATCTTGTCCGCGGAGTTCGTCGGCCAGCTCGCGCGCCTGCGGTGCGGCGTCGTCCGGCAGCTCGAGCGCCTCTACGCGGCGGGTGGCGGGCAGCTCGGGCTCGAGGCGGTAATCGCGGTAGGAGCGTAGGTCGAAGCGCTGGTTCCTGCGTACGGGATCAGCGGTCAGGAGCTGGCGCCCCGGGTCGAAGCCGGTGTCGCTCGGGGTGTCATCGCCATGCACGTCGAGGGTGAACAGCCAGCGCTGATCATGGGACTCGAGCGTGATCGTGTACTCAAGCGGGGCGCCGGGGTCGGCGATCGCGGGTGCCTCGCCATTGTCCCAGTCCTCACTGGAGGACTCGCGCCAGGTCTCGCCGTCGTAGTCGGTGAATACCGGCCCACGCCAGTACTGCTCTTGCGGGTCGGGGATCTCGTCGTCGAACTCCACACGGAAAGCGACAGCGTGCGACATCGCGAGCTCGCTTACACCTCCAGGAGACATGCTGTCACTCAGCCCCGTGGCGGCCCCGCTTCCCTCGTGCAGGCTCCAGAGTGGGCCCGGGATGCGAGGAAAGAGCACGAAGAGCACGAGCATAATCGGCACGGCCTGTACCAGCAGACCGCCGGCCACGGCGAAGCGCTCCCGCGGCGGTGTTGTCCGCGGCTCGGCGAGCGTGATCAGCGCGGTGGTGGTGAGCAGCAGCGAGCCCGCGACGTAGACGGCCATCCCGATCTGTTCGCTGTAGAGGAAGATGGCGATCGCGAGGAAATAGGTGAGACAGGCGAGCAGACCGCCGTCGCGGGTAGAACGGCTCTCGAGGAACTTCAGCGCCACCATGGCGGTGAAAAAGGCACCGCCGGCATCCGGACCCGATATCGCGCGGAATTCCACGACCACACCGGCCAAGGCGGCCAGGGCCAGCGGGATCAGCAACCAGCGCCCCGGTGGCCGAGCGAGGGCGAGGCGTAGCAGCAGTGCCCCCGGCACAAGCACCGACACCCACAGCGGGAGGTGCATGGCGTGGGGCAGCGCCGCGACGAGGAGCGCGGTCCCGAGCCAGCGGAAGACCGTCTCGTCCGGTGCAGGCGCAGCGGTCATGCCGGCGATTCCCCATAGTGGGCCAGGGCTGCCAGGCAGTGGTGGCGGTGCTCGGGGCCGCTGTCGGCGTCGAGGGTGACCCCGGGTAGCTGCAGGGCATAGCGCTCACCCCGGCTCTCTGCCGCGACCACCCAGCAGGCCAACTGTTCAAGGCGGGCCTCGCGGTCCAGGCCACTGAGCTCGTACCAGTCGAAAACCCGCTCACCGGCGGCTTCCGCCTCGAACAGCTTGGTCTGTAGGTCCCCTGTCCGGGCGTAGGATTTCCAGGCGATGCGCCGGAGTGAATCCCCGGGGGCGTATTCGCGCAGGCCGGCGAGTTCGTCGTCGCCACTGCGCTGGCGCACACTCCCGCTGCCGGCGGTGTGGTGGTTCGGCGGCGGGTGTCCGTGGTCGACCGGCCGGGGATAGACGATGCCCTCGGTTCGGGGGTAGACCCAGGACCACACGGCGAACAGCGCCAGTGGCCAGCTCGTCGCCACGCTCAGCCGCGGCAGGCGCAGACGCCCCCGGCGTTGGGTTCGGCGGGTGACCGCCGTCGCAAACGGAATGCCAGCGGCCACCATCGGCGTGACTTCGTCATCGAGGCGGATCGCGCGGCGGTCGAGCTGCTGGCCATCGATGGTGACCGGGAAGTGTGCCGTATCCCCGGCAAAGACCGGCTGCGCCGGCCCGAACTGGAGCCCGAGCCCGTGGAGATTGCGATAGGTACGGATCATCCCCGTGATGCCGAGCCCGGCGAGCAGGAACGTCGCGCCGAAGCCCAGGTTGGTCTCGTAATTGACCGAACCGAGCAGCAATGCCAGGACAATCACGGCGTAGACCCAGCCGAGTCGCGTGGGCAGGATGAACAGGCGCCGCCGGTGAAGCCGTATTCGCGGCGCTTCGGGGGGGACACGGCGGGTCAGCCAGCTCTCTGCAAGCCGTTGACGCTGCCGCCGGAGCCAGGGTAGGAAGGCTAGCTGCATCATGCTTCGTCATCGCACGCGGGGTCAGGGAATGCCGACCCGTGTCTGCAATATCCGACCGGGGCTGCCCTCCGGCCCGCCGTGCACCACCTCGAGGCGGTGGTCGACGACGGGGCCGAGTACCCCTTGGACGTCCTCGGGTCGCACGTGATCCCGTCCATCCAGTAGCGCGTGCGCACGTGCGGCGTTGAGCAGGGCGAGGCCGGCCCGGGGCGACAATCCCTGGACGAAAAGGTCCCCGGCACGGCTGGCATGCAGCAGGGCCTGGACGTAGTCGAGCAGGGCCGGGGCCGCATGGACCTCATTGACGCGCTGCTGGAGGCCGAGGATGCGGTCGGGGTCAAGTACCGGCTCGAGTGTCTCGATTTGGCTGCGGCGGTCGGCGCCGGCGAGCAGCTCGCGCTCGGCGGAACGTGCGGGGAAGCCGATGGACAGCCGCATCAGGAAACGGTCGAGTTGCGATTCCGGCAGCGGGAAGGTGCCGGCCTGTTCGCGCGGATTCTGTGTGGCGATGACGAAAAAGGGCCGGGGCAGGGCGTGTGTGGAGCCCTCGATGGTGACCTGGCCCTCCTCCATCGACTCCAGTAGCGCGCTCTGGGTCTTCGGCGGTGCACGGTTGATCTCGTCGGCCAGCAGCAACTCCGTGAATACCGGCCCACGCTGGAAATGGAAGGTGCCCTGGTCGCGTTGGAAGATCGAGGAACCGACCACGTCCGCGGGCAGCAGATCGCTGGTGAACTGGATCCGCCGATAGTCGAGGTGCAGGATGCGGGCGAGGGCGTGGGCCAGGGTTGTCTTGCCGACACCGGGCACGTCCTCGATGAGCAGGTGGCCTCGTGCGAGCAGGCAGCAAAGCGCCAGGCGCACGATGTCGTCCTTGCCGAGCAGGATCTGGCCGCAGGCGGTGACGATCGCGTCGGCGAGTTGTCGAGTCGCTGGCGAATGACTACGCGGTTGTGCGTTCAACTCGTTCCTCCTCTGCGTGTTGGCCGCTCGCTGTGTGCCGCGAGTCGTTGGATGTGGCAGGGTGCCGTGCGGCGGCGGGCACGGCTGACGCGGGGTGGAGCGAGGCCGGGCGCAAGGATAACGCGATTGTGGGAGCGATGCGCATGCGGATAGTCCTGATCGGGTTGGTGCTGATCGCGATTGTGGCGGGGGCGAGCGGGTACTACGTCAACAGCCGGATCGCGGTGGCGGTGGAGAGCAGTGCGACCCGCGCACTCGCCACCGGCGTCCGTGTCGGAGATGTGCGGCCCGGCTGGGATGCCGGCCCGATCGTGACGCTGCGCGATGTAGTGGTCGACAATCCGGAGGGCTTCAGCGACGAGGCGGCAATCCACATCGCGCGGGTACACCTGAGACCGAGCGGATGGTACCCGGACGGGCGTTTCGATCGGATCACGCTCGATGGTTTCACCCTGCGCCTGGAGAAACGGCGGGGTGCAATGAATTTCCTCCCGTTCTTTAGCGCCCTCGATCGTGTGCATCGCCGGGCGGACGCTCCGGCTTCCGGCGAGGGGATTCGCATCGCTCATGTGGCGTTCGAAGGGGGGCATTTCACGAGCCATCTCGGCCCGGCGCACGGCCGGGCGGGGTTGCTCGACCGAGGCCTACAGCCGATGCGTTTTGCACCCGGCGAGGAAGGGCCCGTCCGTCACGATCGCGTGCACTGGTCTGCACGTATTGCCGACGGCTTGCTATTCCACAGCCTGGCTGCGGTACGTGGCGATTTGCCGCCGGTGATCGTGCAGCAGCTCGATGTTGCGATCGGCGATCGCCCCGATGCGCTGGCCGCCGACTGGCGAACCGAGTAAGGTGCATCGGTCATGCGTTGACGGCCGATCGGGAGTTCAGCTCCAATGCGCCAGCGTCTTTGGCGCGGTGACCCGGGTACGTCCCTTCCTCGGGCTGCTGTCTTCGGTCCATCCGATGCCGAGATCCCCATGAGTGACATGCCCGAGCCGGATGGCGACACGCGTGGCGCGGTAGCCGAGAAATCCCGGGTGACGCTCATCGGCGGCGCCGTCAATCTCATCCTGGGTATCGGCAAGGTGGTTGCCGGTCTCGTCGGGCAGTCACAGGCGCTGCTGGTTGACGGCCTCCATTCGCTCTCCGATCTGCTCTCCGATGTCATGGTCCTGGTTGCCGCGCGCATCGGCAGTCGGTCGGCGGACTCCGATCATCCCTACGGCCACGCCCGGGTCGAGACGGTGGCGAGCGCGGTGGTTGGGGCGTTTCTGCTGCTCATCGCGGGCGGTTTCATCTACGACGCCCTGCGGCGCCTGCTGCTCGATCCCGACACGCTGCTGCAGCCCGGCGCACTCGCGCTCGGCGCGGCGCTGGTCTCGATCGCGATCAAGGAGGGCCTGTACCACTACACGATGCATGCGGCGCATCGGGCTCGATCGAACCTGCTGGCGGCAAACGCTTGGCACCACCGCTCCGACTCGCTCTCCTCGATGGTCGTCGTCGGCGGCATCGTGGGTGTGCTGATCGGCATCCCGTGGCTGGATGCGATTGCTGCGATCATCGTGGCGCTGATGTTGGCCTGGGTCGGTCTGAAGATTGCGTGGGGGTCGCTGCGCGAACTCGTTGATACGGCGCTCAGCCCCGAGGAGATCGCGGAGATCGAACGGGTGGTCATGGCGATCGACGGCGTGCGTGGGGTCCACGGCGTGCGTACCCGGCGCATGGGGCAGAATGCGCTCGCCGATCTGCACATCGTCGTCGATCCGCGGCTCAGTGTTTCCGAGGGCCATCGCATCAGCGAGGAGGTCCACGACCGCCTGATGCGCCATATCCGTGACATCAGTGACGTGCTCGTGCACACCGAGCATGAGGACCCCGTGTGGGACGATCACACGGTCCAGCTGCCGCTGCGTCGTGACATCCGTCGAGAGCTAGTGGAGCGCTGGACGGGGTTGCCCGGCGCGGACCGGATCGAGCGCATCGACCTCCACTACACCTGCGGCGAGCTGGAGGTGGAGATCCATCTGCCGTGGGAGCCCGAGCGCGATCCGGCCGCGGTGCGCGCGGAGATCGACCGCCTCGCCGCCGCCGTCGAGGCCAGCGACCATGTCGCGAGCTGTCGCGTGCACTTGATCGGTCGTTAAGCGGGGGACCATCGCAGCGAACCACACAATGGCCGGCCCGCGGGATGTCGGGGGCCGTACACAATCGCGTGTGCGAATGGCAAGCTTGTGGCTCCAAAGTGCTCGACACAGGTGAGAGGCAATGCCGAATCCCGCGTCCTGGCTGCAGCAGGCCGGGCGGCTCTATCCGAGTTCGCCCGCGGTCGCCCGCGGCCGCACCGTGGTCGCGCACTACGCCGAGCAGGCCGAGCGGGTCGCCGCGCTGGCCGGCGCCCTGCGCGCAGGGGGGCTTGAACGCGGCGACCGGGTCGCGCTCTACATGCGCAATACTCCGGCCTATCTTGAGGCCCTGTTCACCGCCTGGCACGCCGGGCTCGTCGCCGTTCCGATCAACGCCAAGCTCGCAGCGGACGAGGTCGCCTACATCCTGCGCCACAGCGGTAGTCGCTGGTGTTTCGTCACCCGCGAGCGCGCGGCGATGATTGCTGGGCTGCAGTCCGAACTGCCCGAGCTGGCGCACGTGATCGACACCGACGGCGGTGACTACCAGCGCCTGCTCGCGGCGGCACCCGTCGACGTCGCGGACGGTGGGCCCGATGACCCGGCCTGGCTGTTCTACACCAGCGGGACGACCGGTGCCCCGAAGGGCGCCGTACTGACCCAGCGCAACCTCGTTGCGATGAGCGCTGCCTACTTCATGGATGTCGATACCATCGATGTCGGTGACGCCATCCTCCATGCCGCGCCGCTGTCGCACGGTTCGGGTCTCTACGCACTGCCCCATGTCGCCGCAGGTGCCCTGCATATCCTTCCGGAAACGGGCGGTTTCGACGTCGATGAGGTCTGTACGCTGCTGGCAGCGCACGAGCGCGTCGCCTTCTTCGCCGCGCCTACCATGGTCAAGCGCCTCACGCGCCATGTGCGCGAGCAGGAACTGGAAACGCCCGGCCTGCGCACCATCGTCTACGGCGGCGGCCCGATGTACCTCGCGGATCTCAAGGAGGCGCTCGATGTCTTCGGCTACCGATTGGTGGAGATCTACGGCCAGGGTGAGACGCCGATGACCATCACGGCGAAATCGAAGACCCTCCACGCGCGCTGTCACAATGCGACGGACGAGGCGCTGCTCACGGCCGTGGGCCGTCCCCACGGCGTGGTCGACGTGCGCGTCATCGATGATCAGGGGCGTGAGCGGCCGGCCGGGGAGGTCGGCGAGATCATCGTCCGCGGCGACACCGTGATGAGCGGCTACTGGCAACAGCCCGAAGCAACGGCAAAGACGCTGGTCGGCGGCTGGCTCTACACCGGCGATCGGGGCTGTTTCGACGCGCACGGGCTGCTCTATCTCAAGGACCGCTCGAAGGACGTCATCATCAGCGGCGGCACCAATATCTATACCCGCGAGGTGGAGGACGCGTTGCTGATCCACCCCGGCGTGTTCGAGGTCGCGGTCGTGGGGCAGCCCGATGCCGAATGGGGCGAGGTGGTCGTGGCCTTTGTCGTGGCGACCGCCGACGCAGGCGTCGATGCCGCCGCGCTTGATCGCCATTGCCTGGAGCGGATCGCGCGCTTCAAGCGGCCGAAGGCATACTACTTCGTCGACGAGCTGCCGAAGAACGCCTACGGCAAGATCGTGAAGAACTGCCTGCGCGAGCAGTTACCGGGGGGCCGCTGAGTAGTAGCCGCTCGCGGCGGCGCGGTGGCCTGCCTGGGCGGTCGCCGCGGCGCGGCCCGCAGCTCCCGGCGGTGCTACAATCCGGCGCGCATGCGGGTGGGGTGTGCTCTAACCCTGGCCAGGGGACCGGTGAATAGGAGGGGCGGATGGCCTCGACCGAGACAGCGGCATCGGCGCCGCGCAGTGAGGACGCCTTGGGCGCACAACGCGAGGCGCTCCATGTGCGCCTGCGCTCCTCCACGGATCCCGCGGCCGCCCTCGCGGCGGGGCGCGAGCTGCTCGCCCTGGAGCCCGCCGACCCGGATGCCCTGTACGGTACGGCGCGGGCACACGCGCGGCGTGGCGAGACCCATGAGGCGTTGACGCTGCTTACACGGGCCGGTGTGCTCGCGCCTGAGCGCGGTGATGTGGTCGCCCTGCTCGCGGATCAGGCCGCGCGCGCCGGGCAGCTCCACCTCGCGCTCTGCGCGGTCCGTCGCTGGCTCGATATGGAGCCCTTCAACGCCCGCGCACGCCTGTTGCTCGCGGGGCTGTATGGCAGTCTCGGCCACGACGAGATGAGCCGGCGCCACGCCCGCCGCGCCGCTGGCGCCCAACCCCTCGTCGCGCAGACGGCGCGTGGCGAGGCCCGCCTGCGCGTGCTGGTACTGCAGACCGTCGCCAGCGGGAGTTGCTCGGTGCAGCCCAACAGCGCCACGGTGCAAATATCTGAGGGCCACAACAATCTGCCGCAACTGCTTGATCCCCGGCACATCGCGCAATACACCCTACGTGTCGACGGGTTGACCGAGCATCCGGACATCGCCGCCGAGCTGCCCGCCATCGATCTCGTCTACAACGGCATCACCGATCCGGAGCGCTGCCGCCATGCGCTCGAGGCGGCGGACTCGCTCTGCGCCCGCCTGGTCGACGAACGCGAGGTCCCCGTGGTCAATGCCCCCGCCGAGATCCTCGCCTGCACCCGCGACGGCAACGCCGCGCGCCTGGCGGACTGGCCGCAGCTCATCGTGCCCCGCAGTGTTGCATTGGGGCGCCTTGTGGGCGACATCGGCGCGACCGTGCGCGCGGCGATCGCCGAGCAGGGCTTGCAGGTCCCGGTGATCCTGCGTGCGGCGGGTTTCCAGGGTGGGCGCAATATGCACCTGATCACCGATCCCGCGCGTTGCAACATCCGCCTGCAGAAGCCGGCCGAGGTGTTCCTGGTGCAGTACCACGACGTCAGCTACGCCGACCGCCGATTGCCGGAGCGGCGCCTCTACCCGAAGTACCGCGCCATGCTGGTCGGCGGCACCCTCTATCCGTGCCATCGATTCGTGACAGCCGACGATTACAACGTCCATCGGCAGAATTCTCTGCCGCTGGCGCAGGCACACGAGTGGATACGGGCCGAGGAGCGCGCTTATTTGCGCGATCCGGCCGGCTATCTGCCGGCGAACCAGTGGCGGGAGCTCGAATCAGCGCTGCGCCAGCTTGGACTCGATTACGTCGGCGTCGATTTCGCGCCCGCGACGGGCGAGGCTGAGCAGGGGCGGTTAGTGCTGTTCGAGATCAACGCCGCGATGCGCAATTGGGTGCTCCAACTGCCCACGGACGATCCCGTGCAGCAGGCCTGGAAGCGCATCACGGCCGCGGTACACCACCACTTCTGCCGACGTGCCGGGGTCGAACCCTGGTCGTTCTCCCTGCCGGCGCCGGCGCGCGGGGGGGTGCGGGGATGAGTATTCAGGTGCGTGGTCTCAACGCGGATCGCCACCACCATCTCGGGTTGCGCCGCCAGCGCGATCACCGCTTCTTCAACGGCCACATCACCGTGCCGCTGTGGGGGCCGGAGGTGGCGCAGGCCTGCCGCTGTTTGCCGATCGGCTTCCTGCGCGAGCGCGGACAGCTACAGCTGGTCGCGATCACGGGGCTGCGGCAGCGGGAGAACCTCTTCGTCGACGCCGCGGGCCGCTGGCTGGCCGACTATGTCCCAGCCCATGTGCGCGCTCACCCCTTTCGTTTCGCCCGGCGCCAGGAGGACGGCACCACCCCCGTGCTCGCACTGGTCGAGAACGACCGGGACGTGGTTGGGGCCGATGGGATCAGTGTCGGCAACCGGGAGGCCCTGTTCACCGAGCACGGCGAGCCGGGGCCGCCGACGCAGTGGGCGATGCGACTCTTCCGTGAGCTCCTGCGCCAGGACCGCGCCGGGGAGATCCTCGAACGCTGTGACCGGCTCGGCCTCGTCATCCCCTGGGAGATCCAGACCGAGGAGCCCCGGTCGGGTCGCGTGATCCACGTCGATGGTCTCCATCGGATCGATGAATCCCGCCTCAATGCACTGGCCGACGGCGATTTCCTCACGCTGCGGCGGGGCGGCGGCCTCGCCCTGATCTACGCCCATCTGATCTCGGTACCGCTGCTCGCCAACCTGAAACAGCGCCTGCGCAGCCGGCCGGCGCAGCAGGCCGCGACCACCAGCGAAGGCCTCGACCGCGTCGTCGCCGGAGATGACGAGGAACTCTTCGAGTTCTATTGAGAGTGCCCTTGGATTCGGTGCGCGCTCACCGCGCCGCGGACGCGGCAATCCGCGTGAGTTCCCCGCCAGTGGCGCGGATCAGTTCCTGCGGTTCGATGGGGAAGACCGACCGCGGCGTGCCCGCAGCCGCCCAGATGCGATTGAACGCCAGCAGATCCGCGTCGATCAGGATCGCGCTCATCCCCTCGTGCCCGACCGGCGGTACGCCGCCGATGGCGAACCCGGTGGCGGCCCGCACGAAGTCGGGATCGGCCAGCGCTACGGCGGTGCCCAGGTGTTCGCCGACCTGCGCTTCGTCGACCCGGTTCGTGCCACTGGCGATCACGAGCACGGGCTCATCCGTATCCGTGCGCCGGAACACGAGTGATTTGGCGATCTGGGCGACACTGCAGCCGAGCGTACGGGCAGCATCACGCGCAGACCGTGTGGAATCGGCGAGATCGGTGACCGTCGCCGCGATCCCGAGTTGGTCCAGCGCGGCCTGCACACGGTGCGTTGACGATCCCATGCACTGACCTCCCCTCGATGTCCGCCGCCGGCTAGCCTACCAAAGATTCCGGCACAGTCCCTGAGTATACCCGGCTCGGGCGACCGCAGCGGGCGATTCGAGATGACCTGGAACGGGGGGGGGGCAGGGTGCGTGGGGGCAGTCGGGAGGAAGCCCTGGAGACGGCGAACGAGGCGGTGGCACTCTGGGTCGAGACGGCACGCGAGCAAGGCCGCCCCCCGGTCCCGGAACGCAAGGACCGACGGTTGCTGCATGTCTGCGGGTGGGGCCGGATGTGGGGTAACGGCGATGTACGTCCGTAACCCCCTGATCATCAGGTAGGTTTGGTGGAGGCGGGGGGAGTCGAACCCCCGTCCGCGGTACCTCCGCCCTCGGTTCTACATGCTTAGCCTCGTCCATTGTGTTTAGCCATCCGGCCGCCGACGGGCAGGCTGCTCGGATGACGACCCCCATTTCAGTTTTAACGGTGAGGCCCGGGGGCGACCCCACCGCGATCCCGTGTTCAGCGACCCCGGAATGACCGCCCACGGGCAGGCGACCATCCGAGGCTCACGGCTGTTTAGGCCGCGAGAGCGTAGTTGTCGTCGTTGGCAACTATTTTACATGCAGCGTGTTTTACGAGGTTCACTGCAACCTCGGCATGCACCTCAGGTTTCGCGTACCACGTCGAAGCCGTATCGCCCCCTGATCGTTCACTAGTATACTGTATAAGTCCGCACATTCGCTACAACCGACCGGCCATCCGACAATCTGTGGCGTCGTATGACGCTTGTTGGCATGAACTGACGGTCTCCGTTACACTGGGCCTCAGGTTGTTGTGCAGTACTCCGCGCGCGCGATTTTGATTGTGCGTTGCGCACCGGATAGAGTGCTGCCGCCATAGACCCTTTTCAAGGGGGAGCATTGCCATGAGCCGTTCGCAGTCCAGCACCGCGATCCCCGTGAGTCTCCTGCGCCCAGGCGTCCATGTCGTCGAACTCGACCGACCCTGGACTGAGACCCCGTTCCTTTTCCAGGGGTTCCGCATCGCTAGTGACGAAGAGCTGTCGATGCTGCGCAAGTATTGTCGCTTCGTCTATGCGGACCTCCGTCGCTCCGATTCGGCCGCCGTTCAGGCGCTGCGCGACGAGGCGGAGCGCGCGCGCGCGCGTCGGCGCAATCGCGATGCGACTGCACAGGCTCCAGCCTCCGCTCCTCCCGAGCCCGTGGCGAAGGCGGACAGCACCCCCCTGCCGAAACCGGCGCCGCGACCTTCGGAGGCCGCGCGGCAGGAGAGTGTTGGGGCGCTGATCGAGGAAGTCCCACACCCGGATCGGGATCGTTTCACCACGCTCGTCCAGCACGCGCATGCGGTTCGCTACGACGCCCACGAACTGATGGGGCTGAACCTGCAGCAGGCGCGCGATGCCGCCGCGATCGATGCCCTGCAAGCACGCAGTGCCGCCGAGGAGATGGCCGCGACGGTGCTGGAGGACCCCGCGGCGGCGTTGTGGCTGACCCATCTGCGCGATCGCGATCAATATCTCGCGACCCATTCGGTCAATGTCTGCATCCTCGCACTCGCGGTCGGGCACCACATGGGCCTCGCACGCGGACAGCTGATGCAGCTCGGGGTGGGCGCGCTGCTCCACGCCATCGGTCGCGTGAGCATCCCGCAGCACATCCTGGACAAACCCGGTGAGCTGAGCATCCCCGAGCGGGATCTGGTCCAGCGCTATCCCGAAGATGGCTTCCGCATGCTGGTCGAGAATGGGGGCGTACCCCGGATCGCCAGCCTGATCGTGCGGCGCCACCAGGAGCGTTGGGCGGGGCACGGCTATCCCGACGGCCTGTTCAGTGACGATATCCCGCAGCTCGCGTTGATCACGGGTATTGCGGACGCCTATGACGCCATGACCAGTGATCGCCCCTACCGTGCCGCAATGGCCCCGGATGAGGCGCTGCATGTCCTCTACGAGAGTGCGGAGCGCGAGTTCGGCACGCGCGTCGTGCAGGCGTTCATGCGGGTAGTGGGCGCTTTCCCGATCGGCAGCCTGGTCGAACTGGACAACGGCGCGGTCGGCATGGTCGTCGGCCTGAAGCCGGGGGCGGGCCTGTGGCCGACCGTGCTGATGCTGCGGACTCCGGACGGTGCCCCCTATGAGAAGCGGTTGCTCCTCAATCTGGCGGCCACCCAGGGGGCTGAACAGGGACTCCAGGGGCGGCGCATCCGGCGTGCCCGGCGTCCATCCGATCTGGGGATCGATACCGGGGCCCTCGTCGCCGAGGAGTTCGGTCTCGCGACCAACGCCTGAGCGCGGTCACCCGTCGCGGCATCCTCGGGACTGCGCTCGACGCCGGCAGCGGATCGAGGCCGGCTGTCGGGCGCGCGCCCATTCGTTTATCATTCGGCGCTCGCGATACCGGCGCCCGCGGGCTGATCACGTTCGGCACCCTTGCATGCCCGGACCTCCCCCCGCCGGCGGGCCGCCCGGTCGACCCTGTCCCTCGTGGAGAGATCGATGCTCTGCCTGCCCGGGCCACCGGCGTTCTCGGACTTTCGTATCGACAAGGTACGGGCGGCGCTCGCCGCGCAAGGGTGCGAGATCGACGACCTGTACGCGTTCCATCTCCATTTTGTCGATGTTGAACGCCCACTGACCCGGATCGAGCGGGAGCGTCTCGACATCCTGCTCGATTACGGCGACAGCGAGGCGATGACGGATGCGAACGATCTGTCGCTGTGTGTCATGCCGCGGATCGGGACGGTCTCGCCGTGGTCGTCGAAGGCGACCGACATCCTCCATCGTTGCGGACTTGCGGCGGTTCGGCGCGTTGAGCGCGGGACCGCCTGGCGCCTGGGAGCGTCGGGCGAGATGGTCACGGGAGAGGCAGCCCTGGCCCTTGCGGGGGCGCTCCACGACCGGATGACGGAGACGGCCTGCACCGATCCCGAGGACGCCGTCGCGCTGTTCGAGCACCACGCGCCGCAGCCGCTGCGCCGTATCGAACGGGGGGCGGACGCACGCCAGGCGCTGATGCGCGCCAGCGAGGAACTCGGACTCGCTCTGGCCGCGGACGAGATCGACTATCTGGTCGCGCAGTACGCCGAGCTTGGACGCGATCCGAGCGATGTCGAACTGATGATGTTCGCGCAGGCCAATTCGGAGCACTGCCGGCACAAGATCTTCCGAGCCGGCTGGACCATCGATGGCGCCGAGCAGAGCGAATCGCTGTTCGACATGATCCGGGCCAGTTACGAGGCCAACCCGCACGGGATCCTCTCGGCCTATCACGACAATGCGGCCGTCCTCGACGGACCCGATGTGCGGCGCTTCTTCGTCGACCCCGCGAGCCGCCACTACGCGCACACGGACGAGCGGGCCGCGATCCAGATCAAGGTCGAGACCCACAATCACCCGACCGCGATCTCGCCCTTTCCCGGGGCCGCCACCGGTTCCGGTGGCGAGATCCGTGACGAGGCCGCCACCGGCCGCGGTGCCCGACCGAAGGCGGGGCTTTGCGGCTTTTCCGTATCGAACCTGCATATCCCCGGCTTCGAGCAACCCTGGGAGCTCGACCACGGCCGGCCCGCGCGGCTGGCTTCGGCGCTCGAGATCATGCTCGACGGGCCCGTTGGTGCTGCAGCGTTCAACAACGAATTCGGACGGCCGAACATCTGTGGCTATTTCCGCACCTGGGAGGACGAGGTGCCGGGTCGTGATGGGCCCGAGCTGCGCGGGTATCACAAGCCGATCATGATCGCCGGGGGGCTGGGCAATATCCGCCCACAGCTTGTCGACAAGCAGCCGATCCCCGCGCATGCACGGGTCATCGTCCTCGGGGGGCCCGCCATGCGGATCGGCCTCGGTGGCGGTGCCGCCTCCTCCGTGGCGAGCGGTCAGAGCCATGCGGATCTCGACTTTGCCTCGGTCCAGCGCGGCAATCCGGAGATGCAGCGCCGGGCGCAGGAGGTCATCGAGCGCTGCGCCGCGGCGGGCGCAGCCAATCCGATCCTCTCGATCCACGATGTCGGCGCCGGGGGGCTGTCCAACGCGATCCCGGAACTGCTCGATGACGCGGGTGTGGGAGGGGAGCTGGAACTACGGCATATTCCCAACGCCGAGCCGGGGATGTCGCCCCTGGCGATCTGGTGCAATGAGGCGCAGGAACGCTACGTACTGGCGATCCGGCCGGGCGATGCCGAACGCTTCGCCGCGCTGTGCGAGCGTGAGCGCTGCCCCTGGGCCGATCTGGGGGGGGTCACAGCCGAGCGCCATCTCCACGTGAGTGATCGCGAACTCGGCCCTGCGCCGGTCGACGTACCGCTGTCGCTGTTGCTGGGCAAACCGCCGCGGATGCACCGCAACGGCGAGCGCCGAGCGCGGACTGGCGACGATCTGGATACAGCGGGCATCGATCTCGCCACCGCGATCGACAGGGTACTGCACCTGCCGACGGTGGCTAGCAAGGAGTTCCTGATCTCGATCGGCGATCGTACCGTCGGCGGTCTCGTCGCGCGTGACCCAATGGTGGGCCCGTGGCAGGTCCCCGTGGCGGATTGCGGGGTCACGCTCAGCGGTTATTATGGCTACACGGGCGAGGCGATGGCGATGGGGGAGCGCGCCCCCTTGGCGCTGCTGGACGCCCCCGCGTCCGGGCGCATGGCCGTCGCCGAGGCGGTGACCAATATCGTGGCCGCACCGGTGCGTGCGCTGGAAGATATCCGGCTGTCGGCGAACTGGATGGCGGCGACGGGAGAGCCGGCCGAGGATGCGGATTTGTTCGATACCGTGCGCACCGTCGGTGCGGAGTTCTGCACCGAACTCGGTATCGCCATCCCCGTGGGCAAGGATTCGCTGTCGATGCAGGCGGTCTGGGCGGCCGACGACGGCGAGCGGCGCATGCGGGCACCGCTGTCGCTGATCGTCTCGGCTTTCGCCCCCGTTGGTGATGTCCGCCAGTCGCTGACGCCACAGTTGCGCAGCGATGCGGGCGACACGCGACTCCTGCTGATCGATCTGGGGGAGGGCCGCAACCGCCTCGGGGGCTCGGCCCTGGCCCAGGTCTGGAACCGCCTGGGGCGGGACGTCCCCGACATCGACGCGCCCGCGAAGCTGCGCGGCTTCTTCGACGCGATCGGCGCGCTGCGCGCGCAGCGGCGGTTGCTCGCCTATCACGATCGCAGTGATGGCGGCCTGCTCGTCACCGTGCTGGAGATGGCGTTCGCGGGGCGCTGTGGGCTCGATATCGATATCGCCGGCCTGGACGCCGACCCCATCGCCGCGCTATTCAGCGAGGAGGCGGGGGCAGTGGTGCAGGTTCGCGCCAACGAACTCGGCGAGATCACGGAGTGCCTGGTGCAGGCCGGCCTCGCCGACTGCGTTCACGACCTCGGCCAGCCAACGACCGATGATCGGATCGCGCTGCGCGTCGGTGCGCGCTCGGTCTACGAGGCCGCGCGGACCGATCTGCAGCGGCGCTGGCATGAGACGAGCTACCGCATGCAGGCGCTGCGCGATAATCCGCGCATGGCGGAGGAGCAGTACGAGTTGATTGCCGCCGGCGACGACCCCGGCCTGACCCCTGAGCTGCGCTTCGATCCATCGGTCGATGTGGCGGCGCCCTACCTCGCGCGAGGCAGTCGACCTAGCGTAGCGATCCTGCGCGAGCAGGGCGTGAACGGACACAACGAGATGGCCGCCGCCTTCGACCGGGCCGGGTTCACCGCCGTCGATGTGCACATGAGCGATCTGCTCGACGGCCGTACCCGCCTGGACGGGTTCGTCGGCCTCGCCGCCTGTGGCGGATTCTCGTTCGGTGACGTGCTGGGTGCGGGGGGGGGCTGGGCGCGCTCGATCCTCTACAACGAGGGCACGCGCGACGAGCTGGCGGCTTTCTTTGCGCGTGGCGACACCTTCACACTCGGCGTCTGCAACGGCTGTCAGATGCTGGCGCAGCTGCGCGAGCTGATCCCCGGCACCGAGCATTGGCCCGACTTCATCCGTAACCGCTGTGAACAGTTCGAGGCGCGGCTTGCGCTGGTGGAGGTCGCCGAATCGCCGTCGCTGTTTCTCCAGGGCATGAACGGCTCGCGGCTGCCGATCGCGATCGCCCATGGCGAGGGGCGGGCGAGCTGGGGCGGTGGCGGCCCGCCCGTGCTCGAGCCGATCGCACTGCGATACGTTGATCCCTGGGGCCAGACCACGGAGACCTATCCCTGGAACCCGAACGGTTCGGCGTGCGGAGTCACCGGCGTGACCAGCAGTGACGGCCGCGTCCTCGCCATGATGCCGCACCCGGAGCGCGTCTTCCGCACGGTGCAGCACTCCTGGCATCCCGACGACTGGGGCGAGGATGGTCCCTGGCTGCGACTGTTCCGCAACGCCCGCTTGTGGGTCGACTGACGCGGAACGATGGTTGCGCGTGCGGTAAGCGAGCGCGGTACGACCTCCCTGCTGGTCGCGGAACGGGCTCGGGGCAAGCAGGGCAGCGGTTGCGGCGATCGGGGGCAGGAGATCCTGAGCGGTGATGAGCGGCTCCGACCCCGCTGAGATCCCGGCGACGCCGCGGTTGCGGGCTCTGCTTGAGCCCGTCGCGGCGCGTGGGGATACGCTGACCTACCAGCAGGTGGCGCGCTCGCTCGGGCTGCAACCACCCAACACGATACATCGCGTCAGCGTCGCGCTGGAGGCATTGATGGACGAGGATGCGGCCGCGGAGCGGCCGCTGCTCGCCGCCGTTGTCGTCAGCCGCAACCGCGGCGGCCTGCCCGCGCCCGGCTTTTTTGCCAAGGCGCAGGCGCTGGGGCGGTACACGGGGCCGGAGACGGGTGGGGAGGCGGCCGCCTGGCACGCCAGCGAGCGGCGCGCCCTACAGGCGGAGCAACCGGAGTAGGGGAGCGCGCCGCTACTCCGAAGTGAACCGGATGTTGCCGTACCAGGCTGCCATCTCCTCGCCGACATCATCGCAATCGGTCATGATGGCGACGGCGTTGATCTCGTCGAGATCGCGATCGTGGTAGCGCGCGAAGTCCTCGATGACGTTGCGCCGCTCGGTCTGCCAGCCACTGCCGGCGTCGTCGCCACTGCGTACCGCGATCATTCGGGCCTGTGAGGCGTAGGCGTTGGGCCAGTCGGTGCCCACTTCCTTCTCGCTCGCCCAGACATAGTTGAGCGCGCGCGTGCGCCAGCGCAGAATACGGTGCTCGTCGACGACGTAGAGCCGGGCGGCGTAGTCGTCACCGGCCTTCACGGTCTCGTCGATGCCGCTGAAGGTCTCGTCGACCCGCCACTCCCATTCCAGGATCGGGGTTTCCGATAGGTTGATATCCTCCTCGTAGAAGAGGCCGGAGGCCGTCCCCTCGGTGCAGTGGGCATGAATCGCCTCGCGGCCGTCGATCTCGACGAGCTGGTAGTCCGTCTCGCCCGCGAACGAGTGCGGTTCCCACTCGATGATGTCTGCCGGGGTGAACGCAAGCTCAGCGTGGGACGCAGTCGGCAAGCCCAGAGCGAGTACGAGGCAGGCTGCGCCGATTTGCGGGGTCTTGTTCATCGCATCCTCCGAAATCCGCCTTGGCATGACGTCGCGTATTCTCTGCTGGGGTGCCCTTGGCCACCATGCGCGATCTTACGTAGACAGTGCCAGGTGTCTGGTGTTGCGGAGCGGGTCGTGGCACGGTAGCCGGCCAAGCGCAGCCCGAAGAAGGAGTAGCCGCCGATGACCGGGACGCCCCGCCTGATCTTCAGTGCCCGCGCCGTCGAACGTCTGCGCGCCGTGCTCGACGACGAGGGCGGTGATGTCCGGCTGCGGGTTACCGTCTTCGGCGACGAGACCGAGCCACAGTTCGGCTTCTCGCTGGAGCGCGAGGTCGGGCCCGAGGATACCGTCGTCGAGTTCGGCCAGATCGACGTGGTGCTGGACGCCCAGAGCGCCGCGGCGCTCGACGGCAGCGAGATCGACTATCTCGATGATGATCAGGGCGAGCGCTTCATCGTCCGTGCGCAGCAGCCTCAGGGGCTTTGGTAAGTCGCTCAGTCGGGCGTCGCGACGTCGACGATGACGGGGTCGTGATCGGAGGAGCGCCAGGGGCCAGCGACTGGCCGGATCTCGTGGAGCTCCGCGGGCTCATCGGCGTTGATGTCCCAGACCGCCACGCCCTCGACGCTGTCGGCCAGCGCCTCGGAGGCGAGGGCCACGTCGAGGTTGCCCGACATGCCGCGAAAGACGTAGGTCGAGCGCGCCGCTGGCGGCAGCCGCCGCAGCAGGTCACCGTAGCCCGCCTGCGCGAGTAGCTCGACCGGATCCTCGCGCGCATAGCTGTTGATGTCGCCGATGATCAGGACGCGCTCCGTGCCCGTCTCCTCGCGCTTGCGCGCGAGGAACTGGGCGAGCGCCTGCGACTGCTCCGTGCGGCGCTCGTTCCAGCAGCCCTGGCCGCGGTCGACGTCGCCCTCGTCGGGACAGCCGCGCTTCGCCTTGTGGTGGACCACGGCGACGAGTTTGCCGGGGCCATCGTCGCCGAAGCGGAAATGGGCCGCTATCGGCGGGCGGTGGTGGACGGGGTCGTCGTCGAAGAAGGGCCCGGCGACGGGTTCGACCCGCTCGGGATCCCAGGCCAGTGCGACCCGGATGCGATCGGTGCCGACGGGCGCGTCGACGTTGAAGTGGGCATAGCCGCCTGCGACGCCGGCCGCCTCGCCCAGGCGCTGCGCCAGATCCGCGACCGCGGCCGGCTCGTTCTCCACCTCGACGATCCCGAAGAGATCGGGCCGCAGGCCCGTGGCGACCGCCTCGAGCTGTTCGCGCTGGCGTGTCAGCTCGGCCTGGGTCTGTGCGCCGCGATCACCCAGCGTGAGGAAGTAGTCCTCGACGTTGAACCCGACGATGCGTACCCCTCCGGGCGGCCGTCCCGGTGGATCGGGACGCGGGTTCGCCGAGATCCACTCGACTTGGTCGGTAGCGAGCGGGTGGATGCGCCAGTCATCGAAGGCGTGGGTCAGCACGCCCGTGAGTTCCGGGATGACGCTGCCGACCCGGCGCGTTCCCTCCGCATCGAGGAAGGGCACGGTCTCGGGGTAGGTGACGTAGCGCCCGTCGTCGAGAGTCAGTCGGCGTGCGTCGTGATCGGCGCCGTCGTAGTCGGCGAGCTGCGTCGGCTGGTACAGCCGGCCGCGCGCGGCGAGATCGAGCGTGCCGTAGCGCACCAGTTCGTAGTTCCCGGTGACCGTCAGTGGTTCCGTCACCCGTACCTTGACGCCCGCGAGTGCCTCCCAGGCGTCGCGTTCGGCGCTGGGGAAGGGCAGATCGGCCGGTTCCGGCAGGCCGGGCCGGTCGCAGACCGTGATCGCGTCGACCCACCCGATCTGGCGCTGCTCCCGGTGCTCGCTGACCTCGCCGGCGACCACGACCTCGGCCCCGGGGCCGTAGCCGCCGGCGTCGGGAGGGCGATCGGGTGTGAACACGAATGTGCCGCGCGGGGGGGCGCCGTCGTCCGCCGCCGACTGCTGGAGGAAGAACCCGCGCAGGGCATCGTCGCCACGGTAGTCACCGGTGATTACCCCGCGTACCCGGACGGAGTCGCCGACGCTCGCGACCGGCTCGGGCCCGGCGATGTCGGCGATCCGGTCGTCGGCGGGTGGACAGTCGGCGCCTGCCGGCACCGCCGCAACGAGCAGCATGAAGCCGATTGCGGCGCTGCCTCGATATCCCTTCGATTGCATCGTCCCCGTCTCCCCAAGGCATCGGGGCGCGATTGTGCCAGCGCGCCTGACCGGGCGGTAGCACCATGCCCCGGTTCCGCACGATTCACGAGGGATGGGCCTCATCCCTGGTGGCCGGTGCAATCGGCGTCTCTCAGCTAGAGGCCTTGCTGATTTCGCCAACCCGATCGGCGGTCTTGCGCGCCTCGATGAAGACGCGACCGATATTCGCCTTCGTGTCCGTGGAGACGGCGAGGACCTGGTCCGAGCCGGCCTGAACCAGCAGCATTCGCCCCTTTTCGCCCTCGACGAGTACCTGGCGCAGCGTCCCACTGCGGATTTCCGCCGCCGCCTGCTCGGCGAGGGCCAGCAGCGTCGCGGACATGGCGCCGAAACGATCTTCGTCGATCTCGGCTGTAAGGGCGCTCGCCTGCGGCAGGCCGTCGCTGGTGATGACCGCTACCGCCTGGATGCCCGTCACTGCCGAGTGCAGTTGGCGGATGATGCGCCGCAACGACCGCGCGAGTTCTTCGTTCGTTTTCATCATTGCTGTAGCTGTGGTTTTCCTGCTGCGCGCACGACCGGCCCGCGACGAGCATGGCGACGACCGTCGCGGGCAGGATCGGGATCGCGCCGTTATCCGGGCCGCCTTTAGGCGGCCGCCCCTTCGACGTCGGGCATGGCCGCGCGCGCCTTGGACAGAGCCATGCCCAGATTCGCTGAAATCCGGCAGACGAAGCCGGCGACATGCTGTGGATTCGTTCGGCTGCGGATGAAGAGGTGGATCAGGTTGTCACTATTGACGATCATTTCATTGAAATAATGATCGCCGTCATCCTTCACGCCACGGGCGTTCTTGAACATCTTCTCGATGGTCACGACATTCGACCCCTGAAACATTTCCGCAGTCGCCGCAGCCAGCAGGTCGAGCACTTCACTGGGATGCGAATCCACCGTCCGTATCCCGAGCAGCATGCCACTATCGAGATCGACGTAGCCGGCTGCCAGGCATTCCGGCACCTTCGAAACCGCACGCTGCAGTGCATTTTCCAATTCGTCTGCCATGCTTCTCTCTCGCCTCCTTTGGGTTCAGTTTGAGATGGAGTACAGATTGCCTGGTTGTGTCAGCAACGCTCGCACACATCCCCCCTCGGTGTGCGCAATCGCGCCGTTTGATGTGCCTGCGGCTGATCCGTGATCGGGGTGCTGCCGTTGCGTCGGCGCACGACCTCTGCAAAGCGCTCGAGGAACCGGACCTGTTCGTCGGACTGCACCCAGCGCGCATCGATGTGCCGGACCGCTTCGAGTGCATCCAAGGGGTCGCTTCCCTCCCAAATCAAGTAGCTGGCGAGAATCGCCCCGGTCCGGCCCTTGCCGGCGCGGCAATGCACCGCGACCACTTCGCCGGCCGTGAGTTGTTCCTCGATCCAGGAACAAAGCCCCCAGGCCTGGGTGACACTCGGTGCGCACATGTCGGGCACGGGAGACCGATGCACGCGCAAGCCGCGTGCCGCCAGCGCGGCGATATCCGGCTCGACCTGGGTGAGTGATACCAGCACCGTTACGCCCATGCGCACGAGCGCATCGGTGTCATATTCGACCGGATGGAACACGCCCGGCATTGGCGTCCCCGCGAGACGGCCGGCGTGCAACCAGAGGAAACCCGAAGGCCCGCGCGATTCTACCGGAACGGGCGGGGCAGCCCGTACAGGGACGCCGAAAGGGGTCGGGGCGTCGTCGGCCAGCGTCATCGGATCCGCGTCCGGTGACGGTACCTGACAGGTTCCCGTGCGGACGAACCGGCGGCCGAGTTCGCTCTCCGGCTCATCGAGCAGGCAGCGGGTTGCCCGACTCTCAACGATGCAACCACCGGCGAGCAATGCGGCCTGCCCACCCAGTTGGTAGGCGTGCCTCTGATTGTGTACGACGACCAGCACCGCGCGTCGTTCGGCTTCGTACTGGATCTGCTGCAGAATGAACTCCGCTTCGGCATCCCCGATGTGGCTGGTGGGCTCGTCGAGGCAGATCAGCGGCGGATCAGCCGCTATCAGGCGTATCAGGGAGATCATGCGCTGCTCGGCCAGCGAGCGGTCGATGACTGTGTCGTCGAGGTAGGCCCGGTACTCGGGGATACCGTGATCGATGCAGAGCTGGGCCGCGAGATCGCGCTGGTCTCGCGGCGACAGGTGCCGGCGATCGGGGTGATTGTGAACCAGATTCTGGGCGACGGTGGACATCACCAGGCGAGCGTTCTGAGCGATCAACGCGGGACGCGGGCCGTCGTCGAGTTCCGCGCCTGCGTAGATGGCTCTCCCCCAGCTCGCAAAGGCCGGATTGGCGTCATTGAAGCCCGCCAGACTCCGGAGCAGCGTGGATTTCCCCGTGCTGACCGGGCCCATGAGGACGAATGGCCCGGTGGGGGGGACCTCCAGGTCGACCGCCGCAAGGATTACCCGATCGCCAAAGCGGACGCCGTATTGGTCCAGCGACAGGATCGACAGGATGCGGGCCGGATCGACCATGACTCACCGACCTTTCGGGTGCTGCACCAGCGTGAGCAGCGTCGTGACCGCCTGGCGCACGTCATCGGCCGCGCGTGTATCCATGGCCATCACGGGCGCGTTGACTCCCAGCGACCGGACATGCCGGCGGAAGGGGTCGATACCTGCGTTCCCTCCTTGATCAAGGCGGGTGATGCCGATGACCGCTTCATGAGTGCGCATGAACCCCTTGAACGCCGTGGTGAACCGTTCCAGTTCCTCGAACACGGTTTCTGAGCGGGCCGAGGCGAGCATGACCAGACCGATCGCGCCGCGCGTCAGTATCGGCAGCATGAAACCGAAACGCGCCTGTCCGGGGGTGCCGTAGAGATGAACAACCTCGTTGTCATCGAGGCGAATCTGGCCATAGTCCATCGCAACCGTGGTGCGCTCCTTGAGCTTGGCCGTCTCATCGCTTGCGCGCGCCTCGGTGCTCACAACGGGGATGTCCGAGAGTGCGCCGATTGCGGTCGTCTTGCCGGCACCGGGTGGTCCTGAGAACAGAATCTTGTTGTCGACCTGGGCGCGCATGTCAGCTACCACGCAGTCTGCGCAGCAGGGACGTGATGAGCGATGAACCGCCGTCAGGTTCGACTTCCAGGCCGGACTCGGGCTCGGCATCGGAGCGGTTCACCACCCGGATGAGACCGGCACACCAGGCCGCACTCAGGAACTGCTGGACCTCCGTGCGCCCGGCGCCGGACAGTCTTGAGGCGATCGAGATCGATGTCGGGCGCCGGCGGAACAGCACGGCCAGGCGCACGCCTTGCGCACCCATGGGCACACGGGTGAGATTCGGCCACTCGGTCAGCTCGGTGACATCCGTTGGCGCGAGTTCATCGATCAGCCGGCCACGGGAGGCAGCGAAGCCGACGGTCCAGAGCAGGTCTTCCAGGCCACCCCATGCCGCCGCATCGAGCCGGAGCGTATCATCCGCGCGTAACCGACGGATGCGATAGGCCCCCGGTTCATCCGCACACAGGGGGAGCAGGTCGGCTCGGTCGGTATGAAAACGCCGTGCCTGGGACTGCACGAAAATGTGCCCGGGCGGTGTGGAGTGTTCGATGGCGATGTCCTTGCCACGCACCATGGCGCCGCGGATCGCGCTATGGAGGCATCCGCTGGCTGCGAATTCCGTAGGGTCGTTGTTGGATCCCGATAACGGGATAGCGCGCGTTTGCATTACGCACCTCCTCGGTAGCGTTCGCTGGTTCGATACGCGCACTAGGTTGCGGTGATGGTCATCACCGCGGTATAAAGTTCGCGAATCCGGTGTTCTCGCGGGAGAAGTCTTCCGTCGGTAACCTGCCGCTTTCCAGGCCCGCAACTCGCTCCGTGACGTCGGTCGGCAGGCGCTTCTTATCGTTTGGGGGAATTATACTATGAATTGTTATGTGTGGAATTGATCTAGATCAATTCCGTCATTGACGAATTGGGCCCGGGTGGAACTGTACGAGCCGGGCCGCCGAGGTGGCAAGACCTTTTGGGCCAGCTACACGTCCGTCGTAGCGGGTAAGTGCAATCCCTCCCGAATTGAGGTGCTGTCCTTTCCAAAGTCGCGCTGAGGCACTAGGCTTACGCGCGTCTTCGGCATTCCACCCGGGACCGGGCCAACATGGCAGTCGATTTCACAGCGGTCACGCCGATCCGTGAGGCCTCCTGCGCCTCGATGTCGGCGGTTCATCGCGATGATGCGCCGCCCAGCAACGCCCTGCTCCAACGGAGCCACAGCAAGGTGGTGGGCGTTCCCGTGGACAGCGTGTTCACGCCCCACCAGGCCATCGCGCAGCAGTGCGACGACGAGTGCCCGGTGCGCCGGCTTGCCCATCGTCGAATGGGCAGCGGGTGGGCGCGATGACGATTGCACGGGCGCTCGCGCTCGCTGTGGGCGCGGATCGGGTGAGCGGGCCCGAGGAAGATCTCACCGCGTACGAGCGGGGCTGGCGCGGCGACCGTGGCCACGCGGCCTGCGTTGTGCGTCCGCGCTCGACGGTCGAGGTGTCCGCGGCCGTGGCGACCTGCGTGCGCGCGGGTGTTGCCTTCGTCGCGCAGTCGGCCAATACCGGCGTGGTCGGCGGCTCGACGCCCGATGATTCGGGCGCGCAGGTGGTCATCAGCCTGGAGCGCCTGACCGATCCCTGCCGCCTCGACCCGGACAATCGCACGGTCGAAGTGGGGGCGGGGGTTCGTCTGTCGGCGCTGAACGCGCGAATCGAGGACGCTGGGTTCTTCTTCCCCATCGATCTCGGGGCTGACCCGATGATCGGCGGCATGGTCGCAACGAACACCGGTGGTGCCCGTTTCCTGCGCTATGGCGATGTCCGGCGCAATACGCTGGGCCTGACCGTGGTCCTCGCCGATGCCGAGGGCACGATCCTGCGACTGGGATCGGGCCTGCGCAAGGACAACACCGAGCCGGACTGGAAGCAGCTCTTCGTCGGCACGGCGGGGGCGTTCGGTGTGGTCACCGAGGCCATCCTCAATGTCGAGGCGCTGCCGCAGCAGCGCGCGACGGCCGTCGTCGTCCCGCGCGACAATGACGCGATCCTGGAGCTGCTGCGCCGGCTCGAGGCCGATGTCGGCCCCGCCCTGAGCGCCTTCGAGCTGATGTCGGGCAATGCGCTCCGGCACGCGCTCGCGCACGCCCCGGCCGTGCGCAACCCCTTCTCCGGCGACGACATCCCTGCCACTGCGCTGCTGATCGAGTTGGCGCTGGGGCGCGTCGGCGGGCCCATCGACAATCTGCTCGAGGAGACGCTGGCGACCTACTGGGAGGCGACCGAGCGTCCGATATCCGACGCCGTGTTGTGCCCACCGGCGGAGATCTGGCCCCTGCGCCATGCGCTGTCGGAGGGCGTGCGGACTGCGGGAGAACTCTTCGCCTTCGACCTCGCGTTCGAGCGTCCCGGTCTGATCGCCTTCCGCAGCCGCATGGTCGAGCGCCTCGCCGCTGAGTGGCCGGAGCTGGAGCTGTGCGATTTCGGCCATGTTGGCGACGGCGGGGTGCACTTCAATCTGGTTGGCCACGATCGCGAGCGCTGCCGTGCGCCCGGCTATGCCGAGCGACTCCGCGACTGGGTGCTGGAGCAGGCGGTCGAGGAATTCGGGGCCAGCTTCAGCGCCGAGCACGGCATCGGGCGCAGCAACCAGGCCTATTACGATCGCTACACGCCGGCGGCGCGCAAGACCCTTGCGACCCGCTTCGCCGAGGCCCTGGGGCTGCAGCCGGGAGCGGGCAGCCGCTTCGGGGACACTTGATCGTCGGCCATTGAACCCGGCTAGCGCTCGGTGGCGAAGTTGATCCGCAAGCGGGCACTGCGGCAGAGTCGGGCGCCGGGCCGACAGTCCACCCGCGCCGCATGACGCCGAAGGGGAGAGCGAAACATGGTCGCCTACACCGAACGCAACCTCTGGCGCGAGACCGCCCCGGAAACCTGGACCGCAGCACCGCTCGATGACGTCGTCCAGGCCGATCTGGTCGTGGTCGGCGGTGGCTTCACCGGCTGCTCGGCGGCGCTGCACGCTGCGCGCGCTGGCCTCGATGTGCGCCTGCTCGAAGCGGAGACCTTCGGCCATGGCGGCTCGGGCCGCAATGTGGGCCTCGTCAACGCCGGGCTCTGGATGCCGCCCGACGACATCGAGCAGGTCCTCGGCGCCGAGGTCGGTCGCCGCCTCAATGCGGTGCTCGCCGACGCGCCGGAGCGGGTCTTCTCGCTCATCGAGGACAACGGCATTGCCTGCAACGGCGTACGCAACGGTACGCTACATTGCGCGCATTCCGCGGGCGGGCTGCGCGAGCTGGAATCGCGCCGCGACCAGTTGCAGGCACGGGACGCCCCGGTCGAGCTGCTCGATGCCGAGGAGACGGCACGGCGCACCGGATCGCAGGTCTTCCACGGCGCACTGTTCGATCCGCGTGCCGGGACGATCGAGCCCCACGCCTACTGCCGCGGCCTGGCCCGCGCCGCTGCGGAGGCGGGCGCGAGCGTGCACGAGGGATCCCCCGCACGGGCGATCGAGCGCGGTGGCCCGGGCTGGCATGTGACGACGCCGTCCGGACGGGTCGCCGCGCCGGCGTTGCTGGTCGCGACCAACGCCTATCACCAGCCGGTGACCGGCGTGAGCGCGCCCGCGTTCACGCCGGTGCACTTTTTCCAGTTCGCGACCGCGCCGCTGAGTGAGGAGCAGCTCGCTTCGGTGTTGCCGAACCGCGAGGGCTGCTGGGATACGGGCAAGGTCATGTCGGCGTTCCGCCGCGACGCGGCGGGGCGGCTCATCGTCGGCAGCATCGGCGCGCTCGATCACGCCGCTGCCGGCGTCCATCGACGTTGGGCGCAGCGCAAGCTGGCCGTGCTCTTTCCCCACCTCGCCGGGCAGCGCCTGGAGCAGTGCTGGCACGGGCGTATCGCGATGACGGAGGACCATCTGCCCCGGATCGTGCGCCTCGCCGATCGCGCGCTGATGATCTTCGGTTATTCGGGCCGCGGGATCGGGCCGGGGACGGCGTTCGGCAAGGCCGCCGCGCAAGCGCTGGCCACCGGCGATGAGGGCGCCCTGCCGATTCCGCCCAGCAGCCATTATGTGGAGACCCGCACCGGCGTGCGCGAGCGCCTGTTCGAGATGGGCGCCGTGGCCGATCACACCGCATGGATGCTGCGCAACGCATGGCGCTAGGAGGGTCGGATCGGTCAGCCCCGCCGCCTGCCGGCAGTCGGCGATGGCCCGTCGCCCGTGCCGGATAGGCAATATAGGGGAACCTCTTCGATGGCATCCGCAAGCGCGTCCTACGATCTGGTCGTCATTGGCGGCGGCATCAACGGTGCTGGCATCGCGCGCGATGCCGCCGGGCGGGGATTGCGCGTACTGCTGTGCGAGCGCGACGATCTCGCCGCGCACACGTCCTCGGCGAGCACCAAGCTGATCCACGGCGGCCTGCGCTACCTCGCCTCCTACGAGTTGCGACTCGTACGCAAGGCCCTGCGCGAGCGCGAACTCCTGCTGCAGGCGGCGCCCCACATCATCTGGCCGCTGCGCTTTGTCATGCCGCATACCCGCGAGCTGGGCTCGCGCTGGATGGTCCGGCTGGGGCTGGCGCTCTACGATCGGCTGGGTGGGCCTACGCGGCTCGCGCGCTCGGGCGCGGTTCGGCTGCGCGAGCATGCCGCGGGGGCACCGCTGCATGCGGATTTCGCCGACGGCTATGTCTACTCCGACTGCTGGGTACAGGATTCGCGCCTCGTGGTGATCAATGCGCAGGATGCGGGCGAGCGCGGCGCGCGCATCGCCACGCGCACGGCCTGCACGGGCGCGTCGTGCCGCGACGGGCGCTGGCAGGTGACGCTGCACCACGCGGCTACGGGCGAGGAGGAGACGGTCGGCGCGCGCGCGCTGGTCAATGCGGCGGGGCCCTGGGTCGATTCGGTGCAGGAGGGCATCACGGGTGATACGGCCCAACGCGCCGGCCATCGGCTGCGCCTGGTCAAGGGTAGCCACGTCATCGTGCCGCGGCTGTTCGAACACGACTGCGCCTATCTGCTGCAGAACCCCGATGGGCGTGTCGTGTTCGCCATCCCTTACGAGGGCGATTACACGCTGATCGGCACCACGGACGAGCCCTTCACCGGCGATCCCGCAACGGTCGGGATCTCGGCGGCGGAGACGGAGTACCTGTGTGCGACGGTCACGCGCTATTTTCGCCAGCCGGTGCGGCCCGACGATGTGCTCTGGAGCTACGCTGGGGTGCGGCCGCTCTACGACGATGCCGCCACCGACGCCTCGGCGGTCACCCGGGACTACGTCCTGCAGCGCGATGACGCCAGCGGGGCACCGCTCGTCTCGGTCTTCGGTGGCAAGATCACCACTTATCGCCAGCTCGCCGAGGACGCCATGGGACTGCTTGCGGAGCCGCTCGGCTGCACGGCCCCGGCCTGGACCGCCGACGCTGCGTTACCCGGCGGCGATATCCCCGATGCCGACTTCGAGCGCTGGTTCGCCGGGCTGCACCGCGCCTATCCCTTCCTGCCGGCGGGCCTGCTGTGGCGCTATGCGCGCAACTACGGCACGCGCATCGCCACGCTCGTCGGCGATGCCCGCAGTGTCGCCGACCTCGGCACCGACTTCGGCGGCGGCATCCACGAGGCCGAACTCGACTACCTGGTCCGCCACGAGTGGGCGCGCACGGCAGATGATGTGCTCTGGCGTCGCTCGCGCATGGGGCTGCACGTGCCGGGGGCGACACGTGCGGCGATCGAGCGCTGGTTCGCTGGCGATGGCGCCGCGAGCGATCTCCCGTGACCACGGTACACCCTGCGCCACGGCGGGCTCGAACGCGCGCCTGGCGCGCCTCAGCCCGCCCCTGCCGTAACACGAACTGGTACCACCAGTGGCGTCGGGGCGCCGAGGTGTTCTGTGTGGTGGCGTCACCGCGAGACCAGGCCGTGATGTCGCCGCCACCCGGGCGCGGATCACGGACATAGATCGCCTCCGTGCGGCGGTGCAGGGTCTCGTAGAGGCGGACCTCGGTCACGATGGGATCGCGGCTGCGCACGCAGAACAGCTCCGCTCGGAACGTACGGTCGCCGGGTTTGCGCACGTTCATCAGCGAGAACATGTTGTCGTCGATGAAGGACTGCTCCACACGCACCCGGTAGCGGTGGTTCATCGCGCAGATCGGGCAGTAGCCTTCCACCTGGACTTCGCTGGAGCGCAACATGGCGTTGCTCCCTGGTGCGGAAGCGCCGACGGTTGCCCATCGACGCCACACCGCGGCAGTCGACGCTTGCACGAGTCATTGAAGCACGGAACGCGGGTCCCGCCCAGTCTTCGGCGTCGGACCTCGCCATCTCGGGCGCGGGGCAGCCGCGCGTTGCTTAGACACGATCGAGATCGGTGAGCGCTTCCAGGAAGGCCTCGCCGTAGTGGTCGAGCTTGTGCTGGCCGATACCGGGCACCCGCGCCAGATCCACCAGGTCCTGCGGCCGCCGTTCCAGCAGCGCCGCCAGGGTGGCGTCGTTACAGATGACATAGGGCGGAACGCCCTCGGCATCGGCGAGCGCCTTGCGCCAGCGCCGCAGGGCCTCCCATTCCCCCGAGTCCGCGGCCGTGGGCGGACCGGAGTGCCCGGCGCCGCGTCGACGCTGCGCCCCGCTGGCGAGTTCTGCGCGCAGCTGCAACGGCTCTTCGCCGCGCAGTAGCGGGCGACAGCCGGCGCCGAGCTGCAATCCGCCGTGGCCGCTGGTGTCGGGCTGCAGGTAGCCCCGGGCGAGTAGCTGGCGCAGTATCGAATGCCAGGTCGAGCGGGTGTGGTCGGAGCCGACGCCGAAAGTGGGCAGGCGGTCGTGGCCGAGCCGCCGGACGCGTTCCGTCTCCTGGCCCAGCAGGACGTCGATGACATGGTTCGCGCCGAAGCGCTGCCCGGTACGGTAGACCGCGGACAGCGCCATGCGGGCGGGTTCGGTCGCGTCCCAGGTCGGCGGTGGCGACAGGCAGTTGTCACAGTTGCCGCAGTCCGTCGCCATGACCTCGCCGAAGTAACCGAGCAGCGCGCGGCGGCGACACCCCGTCTCTTCGCAGAGGCCAAGCAGCGCCTCCAGGCGCTGGCGCTCAACCCGCTGGTGCGCCTCGCTCGCGGTCGACTCGGCGAGCATCTGACGGATGTGGGCGACATCGCGGGTGCCGTAGATCAGCCAAGCGTCGGCGGGCAGGCCGTCGCGTCCGGCGCGCCCGGTCTCCTGGTAGTAGGCCTCCATGCTCTTGGGCAGATCGAGATGGGCGACGAAGCGCACGTCGGGTTGGTCGATCCCCATGCCGAAGGCGATGGTGGCGACGATGATGACGCCGTCGTCGCGCTGGAAGCGCGCCTGATGCAGCTGACGCACCTCGGCGTCCAGCCCCGCGTGGTAGGGCAGGGCGGTGAAGCCGCGTTCGCTCAGCCAGGCCGCCATCTCCTCGCAGCGCCGGCGGCTCATGCAGTAGACGATGCCGGAGTCGGCGGGGTGCTCGTCGCGCAGGAAGGCGAGCAGTTGCTCGCGTGGCCGCTCCTTGGTCGTGATGCGGTAGCGGATATTCGGCCGATCGAAGCTGGCCACGAACCATGCGCCGCCGTCGGGCAGCAGCTGCTCGGCGATCTCGCGTCGGGTGCGTTCGTCGGCCGTAGCAGTCAGGGCGATGCGCGGCACCCCGGGGAAGCGCTGGTGCAATACGGCGAGCTGGAGATACTCGGGGCGGAAGTCGTGGCCCCACTGCGAGACGCAGTGGGCCTCGTCGATGGCGAATAGCGCGATGCGGGCCTGCTCCAGGCGCGCGAGCGTCGCCGGCTGCACCAGGCGCTCGGGGGCCACGTAGAGCAGGTCGAGCTCGCCGGCGGCGAGCGCGCGCTCGGTCTCGCGCCGGGTCTCCGGATCGAGTGTGGAATTGAGGCAGGCGGCGCGGACCCCGTTGTGCTCGAGTGCCGCGACCTGGTCGCGCATGAGCGCGATCAGGGGGGAGACGACGATCGCTGTGCCGGGACGCAGCAGGGCCGGAACCTGATAGCACAGAGACTTGCCACCACCGGTGGGCATGAGCACGAGCGCGTTGCGGCCCGCGGTGACGGTCGCGACGATCTCGCGTTGGGCACCGCGGAATTCGCGGAAGCCGAACACGCGGCGCAGCACGTCGCGGGCCGCATCGGGCGCTGTGTCGATCTCCCCTTCTGCTGGCGTCCCTCGCTCCACTCCGTCCACGAACGCTGATCCTCCGGTCTGCTTCCATCCCCGTCGTCCCGCCCCGGCTTCGCGGGGTGGGCGGCGCGCGAGTATAGCGGTCATGCCCCGGTATCGCGATCGCCCAGGCAGGCGGCGGCGCACAGTGCTCCGGGCCACTGGCAGGGGCAGGTTGCGAGTGCTCGGGACTCGGGTATCGTGGGGTCCTTACGAAGAGCAAAACAGCGAGGCCATCCCCATGTCCGAGCCATCGCAGGATTTTCTCGAGAAGGTCTACTCTGCCGGCGATCTCGACGAGCTGCGCGACAGCTACGCTGCCTGGGCGGAGCAGTACGATCGCGACGTATTGAAGATGGGATATCAGACGCCCGGGCTCGTGGCGGCCATGGTGGCGCGCCACGTCGAGCCCTCGGCGCAGCCGTTGCTCGATTGCGGCGCGGGTACGGGTCTGGTGGGTCTGCTGCTCGCGGGGCTCGGTTACCGCGATGTCCGCGCCATGGACCTCAGTGAGGACATGCTCGCTCTCGCCAATGCCCGCGGCTGCTACAGCGAGATCCGGCAGGGCATTCTCGGCGAGCCGCTCGAGTATCCCGATGGGGCGTTCGCCGCTGCGGTTGCCGGTGGAGTCTTTACCCGCGGCCACGCACCGGCCGAGGCCTATGATGAGATCGCCCGGGTGTTGCGCCCGGGCGGCCGGTTCATCGTCAGCGAGCGCGTCGACAACGATGCCAATGCCCACTACCGCGCACGCCGCGAGGCGCTCGCGGCGGACGGCGTATGGCGCTGCCTCGAGGCGAGCGAGGCGATCCAGCCCTTCCCGCTGGAGCCGTCCGAGGCGCATGTGCGCCAGCAGGTGTTCGTCTACGCCAAGGCGGGATAGGGCCTCTGCCCCGCGGCCTGGGTCACCGCCGGAACAGCCCCCGCTGGTCGGCGGGCTCGCAGCGCAGGTACTGGCGGGCGGCGTCGATGCGCCCGTGCTCGCCCAGGGTCGCCGCCGCATGCCATGGCCAGCGGGGGTTGTAGAGCATGCCGCGGGCGAGGGCGACCGCATCGGCACGGCCGGTGGCGATGATCTCCTCGGCCTGCTGCGCGTCGGTAATCAGGCCGACGGCGATGGTCGTCATCCCGGTCTCCTGGCGGATGCGCTCGGCGAACGGGACCTGGTAACCCGGCTCGGCGTGCACGCCCTGGTGCGGCGACACCCCCCCGCTGGAGACGTCGATGTAGGCACAGCCGCGCTCAGCGAGTGCGTGGGCGAAGGCGACGGTATCGTCGCGATCCCAGCCGCCGTCGATCCAGTCCGTTGCCGAGACGCGCACGCCGAGCGGTACCGTGGCGGGGATGGCCGCGCGCACGGCGTCGAAGACGGCGAGCGGAAAACGCATGCGCTGCTCCCGTGGGCCGCCGTAGGCGTCCTCCCTACGGTTGGCGAGCGGTGACAGGAACTCGTGGAGCAAGTAGCCGTGGGCCGCGTGGAGTTCGATGGTGTCGAAGCCGAGCCGACAGGCCCGCTGCGCGGCGGTGACGAAGGCTTCGCGGATGCGCCCGAGGCCCGCCTCGTCCAGGGCGAGCGGGGCGACATCGTCGTCGTTGTGGGCGATCGCCGACGGCGCCACGGTTTGCCAGCCGCCGGCCGCTGGCGGGATCTGCTTGCCCCCTTCCCATGGTGCGCGGCAGGAGGCCTTGCGACCGGCATGGGCGAGCTGGATACCCAGGGGCATCGCGGAATGATTGCGGACGGCCGCCAGCGTGCGCGCGAGTGCGGCCTCGTTTGCGTCCGACCAGAGCCCCAGATCACCGGGCGAGATCCGGCCCTCCGGCTCGACCGCCGTTGCCTCGGTGAACAGCAGGCCGGCGCCGCCGAGAGCGAGGTGGCCGAGATGGATCAGGTGCCAATCGGTGGCACACCCGTCCTCCGCACTGTACTGGCACATGGGGGCGACGATGATGCGGTTGTCCAGGGTCAGGGTGTCGAGGGCTAACGGCGAGAACAGATGGCTCAACGGGATGGCTCCTTGCGATGGGCTCACATTGATCGGCGGTGAACCGGTCCGCACAGTGTAACCGAGTGCGGGTTGCCGGCGCGGGCGGCAGGCCGGATGCCGATGCGCTGACTGCGCTACAATGAACACTCGGCGGTGACTCCCGATTCGCGCTGCCGATCCCCCCACGGAGTCATGGGAATCAAAGAGGATGCACCAATGACCGAAGCCACGGCGGTCGCCGATGAGGCGCGCGTGCTCACGATCGAACGCCTCGGTGGCGGGGGCGATGGGGTCGCCGAGGTCGCTGGCGAGCGCTGGTTCATCGCCGGGGCGCTGCCGGGCGAACGGGTGCAGGCGCGGGCGACAGCGCGTACGCGCGATGGGGTCCACGCCGAACTCGTGCGGATCGACGCGCCCGCGGTCGATCGCATCGCTCCACCCTGTCCGCACTTCAGGGACGCCCGCGCGCCTTGCGGTGGCTGCAGCCTTCAGCATCTCGCGAGCGCGCCCTATGCCGCGTTCAAGCGCGATCTGATCACCACGGCCCTGCGCCATCGCGGCCTCGAGTCCGTGGCGCCACCCGTGGCCGAGCCCGTGATCACCCCGCCGCACAGCCGTCGGCGGGTCGGGCTGAGCGCGGTGGGGACCTATGAGGGCGCCGTACTCGGCTTCCATCAGCGCCGCTCGCGACGTGTGGTCGACCTGCAGGACTGCATGATCGCCCTGCCCGCGATTAGCGACGCCCTCCCTGCCCTGCGCACGACGCTCGGCGCCATCCTGCGCCCCGGCGAGCGCGCCGGTGTTGCCGTCACCGCGCTGACCAGTGGCGTCACCGTCGAACTCACCGGGCCGGCCCGCTTCCCCGGGCGCCGCTCGCGCGCGCGGCTGGAGGAGCTGGCGTCGGAACTCGATTGGGTCCACGTCGCCTGGCGCGCACATGCGCGCCAGGCGTTTCGCGAGATCGTCGCGCGGCGCCCCGCTACGCATACCTTCGCCGGTGTCGAGGTCGCGCTGCCCTATGCCGCCTTCCTGCAGGCGACGGCGGAGGGTGAGGCGGCGGTCGCCGATGTCGCGTGTGCGGCGCTGGCGACTGATGGTGGCGCGGCGGCGCTCGCCGACCTTTATGCCGGCTGCGGCAGTCTCACCTTTCGCCTCGCCCGTGACGGCCACCAGGTCGCCGCGTTCGAAGGCGAGCGCGATGCGGTCCGGGCGCTGCGGCGGGCAGCGCACGATGCCGGGTTGGCGGTGACGGCCGAGCGCCGCGACCTCGAGCGGCAACCGCTGTCCCCGCGCGAACTCAATCGTTTTGATGGCGTCGTCTTCGACCCACCGCGCGCGGGCGCGCGCGCCACCGCCGCTGCGCTGGCGCGCTCGACGGTGCCGCGGGTCGTCGCTGTCTCCTGCCATCCGGGCACGTTCGCGCGTGATGCCCGGACGCTGGTCGACAGTGGCTATCGCATCGAGCGCATCCAGCCCGTGGATCAGTTCCTCTATAGCAGTCATGTCGAACTCGTCGCCGTGTTCCAGCGCGAGGGTGGGTCCTGACCACGAAAGGCACGAACAAGCACGCAAGGTAGAAACGGATTTGTGCGAGGGGTTGGGCGCTGGGGGGCTGAGCGCGAGGGTCGCGTTCAGGTCGGGTGATGCGGATCCGGCGCCGGTGTGAGGCTGCGGATCAGCTCGCGGGTCTCGTGCAGCAGGGTTTCGCGCTCGCTCAGGTAGGCCGCCATCGCGCCGGCGACGCGCAGTTCGATTTCGGCCGGGGTCAGGGGGGCACGCGGGTCGATGTAGCCGTGCTCGGATAACCACTCCTCCAGCTCCACACGCTTCTTATCCCGGAAGTTGCGCACGGCGTTGTTCGCCAATGCCGCGATCAGCCGCTCGCCATTGCCGCCGGCGGCGTCGGCTTCGGCGGCGACGGCGTCCAGGAAGCGCGCGCTGACGGCCGGTGCGGCGTCGAGGACGCTGCGGTCGACGGGATGGCCGCGGCCGTGGCGCCACGCCTCGATGAAGGCGGTGGCGCCGGCGGTGCGCGCCCGCAGGCGGGTGATCTCGGCCGCGTCGAGGAGTGTGGTGACATGCGGCGAGTCGAGGATCGATTGCAGCGGACCGAGGCGCTCGATGCTCGCCGCAAGCAGGCGGTGGAGCAGCACCAGGTCGTCGCGCAGCAGATGGAAGCAGTGGATCGCCGTCACCGGTGCCCAGGGATCGACCGGCGGGACCCCGAGCGTGAGGGCGTACGCCTCCGGCGTCTGCGAGCCGGGCGCGGGGGGTGAGCGCGGCGGCGCGAGTGCCACGGCGGCCGGGGTCTCCACACCCCGCTGTTGACCGCGCAGTGCGGCGAGGTCGAGCGTGTGGCAGTCGGGGGCGTGGCACTGCCAGTAGGCGACATCCTCGGGCTGGGATGTGAGGTAGAAGACCTGCCGGCCCTCGTCGTGAGCGAGCACGGTAAGGGCATCCGCGGCCGCGCTGAAGCGTTCCGGGTCGGCCGTGGTGAGCGCCTCGTCGAGGAACAGCGGCAGACGGCTGCGGTCCTGTTCGGCCGTCAACGCGAAACCCACGCGCACGGCGAGCAGCAGCTGCATGCGCGTGCCGCTGGAGAGTTCGTTCAGGGCGCGGCGCTCGTCGCTCGCGGTCTCGCGTGCGGCGAAGCGCGAACGCTCCTCGCCGATGAGTTCGAGCGCGTACTGGTGGTGGGTGAAGCGCCCGAGCCAGTCGCTGGCCCGGCGCAGGGCAGGGGGCTGGACCGTATGCTCGTACTCCGCCTCGATCTCATCGAGTAGGCAGCGCCCGGCCTCGGCGAACAGCGCTTCGTCGAGGCGCTCCCGCAAGGCCTCGACCGCCTGCTGATAGCGTGCCCGTCCGTTCTCCAGTGTCCGCTCGTGGCCGGCTGCGGCGATCGCGTTCTCGATGCGTTCGATCTCGCGGATCAGCGCCTCGTGGCGGCCCGCTTGCTCGCGGTAGCGCTCGAGGCGACCCTGCAGGGTGTCCTCGTCGTCGGCATCGACGCGGGCGAGCAGATCGTCGCGTCCGCGCAGCGTCTCGCGCCGGTCGTTCTCGCGCACCCGGGCGGCCTCGAGTTCGCTGCACAGCGACCGCCACGAGGGCAGCCACTCGGCCCACTGGCGCAGCGTCGCGTCGTCGCCGGGGTCGAGATCGAGCCGCGTGAAGCGCGCGGCGATGCGGCCTTCGAGGGCTTCGCGCTCGCGCTCGAGGCGTACGCGCTCGCGTTCCGCCTCGGCGATCTCGCCCTGTGCCCCTTCGTGCGCGCGCAGGCGCTGCCCGAGGTGGTCGAGGCGAGCGAACAGGGTCTCGGCGTCGGGGCTTGCGCTGGTGGGTGCCTCGTCGAATTGTGCGAGCAGGGCCAGGGCGTCGCGCCGCCGCTCTTCGGCTTCGCCTTGCAGACGTTCCACCTGGGCCTGCGCCTGCGCCACGTCACGCTGCGCCTGATCCCAGTCCGCGACCAGGCGCAGCCAGCGCTGGAACGAGGCGTCGAGCTGCTCCGGGTCGTAGCCGAGCCGCTGAGCGTCGGAGCCGAGTTGCTCGCGGGCGGCGGCAAGGTCACGGCGCAGGACTTCCAGCTCGCGCTCGACCTCGGCGCGCCGACGCTGCTGGCGCTTGGCCTCCTCGGCCGCCGCGAGTTCCGCGTCGAGTGCCTGGAGGCGCTGATCGACGGCGTCCGCATGCCATGCTGTCGGTGGCGCCAGGCCGGTCTCGGTGAAGCGGCGACGGGCCGCCGCGCGCTCGGCGCTACCCGATCCGGGACCGGCGAGCCAGTAAGCCCCCAGGACGAGGGGCAGAAGCAAGGCCAGCAGCGACCCGTGGAGGTAGACGCCTGCGGCGACCAGGCCCGTGAACGCCGGTAGCAACACCGCCGCGGCTGCGGCCAGGCGCCGGGGCGTCCACGCTGCTGCCCGCGCGGCGCCGCGCCAGTCGAGCAGGGCGGCGCGCGCTCGCCGCAATGGCTCGGGCGCGGGTCGCTCCGCGTCCGCGGCCGGCAATTGGCGCCACTCGGCCTCGGCGCGGTGGATCGCGGCTTCGAGTTCGCGCTTCGCGTCGAGTCTCTGTTCGACCTCGTGCAGGGTGGCTGGGTCGAGTGTGGGTACCTGTTCGGGGGTGCCGCCGAGGAGTTCGGCCGCCTCGTTCCGCCGACTGCGGGCCGCGGTCCGTTCCGCACACTGTGTCGCCAACTGCTGCTCACACTGCTGCAGGTGGCGCAGATTCTTGCGCTGGTCCTCGAGCCTGTGGGCATCGAGATCGCTGCTTTCGAATCCGCACTGTTGGAGGGTCTCGGTGGCCCGTTCGCGGCGTTCGCGGATCTGTTCGAGCTGTTGCACCAGGCTACGGTGTTGCTCGCGCAGCTCGGTGAGCGTGTCGAGTTCGTCGTCGCGCAGCCGCTCCATCTCCGCAGGGTAGGTTGCGTGCCGCGCGGCCAGACTGCGGACCTCGCGCACGGCCGCGAGCAACTCCAGCGCCCGCTCGTGCTGTTGCGCTTCGCGCCCCGCTTCGTCCGCGGACTCCTTGTCGGCACGCAGGGTGGCCAGCTGATTCGCGTCGCGCTGGAGCTGTTGCTGCTGCTGCTGGAGCTGGCGCAGCGCCTGGCGGCTGGAGCGCAGCGCCTCTGCCTCGTTGTAGCCGTGCCGTGGGCGCAGGTGCAGTGGTGCGGTCGTGCGCAGGGCGCGCAGGTCGTAGCCACCGGCCAGTTCGCGCGCGAGGCGGCTGGCGATCTCGCTGTCGGTCGCCGCGCTCGCGTCGAGCAGATCCTCGACGTGCAGGGTGTAGCAATCGACGAAGCGGTGTTCGGGCAGCGGTGGCGGATCGACGCGCTCGCCCGCACGCTGCCAGTGCAGGTCGTCGCCGATGCGCAGCGCGCGCCAGCGTTCCTCGCTGGCCTCGTCGCCGAACACGGCCTCAAGGTCAACCGGCTGGCCGCGCTGTTCGTCGCGGTAGAGCAGGGCGCGCAGGGCGCGGATGAGGCTGCTCTTGCCGCTGGCATTGGGGCCGATGATGACGTTGATGCCGGGGCCCGTGCCGCTGAGGGTGAAGCCCTCCTCGATGCCAGGCAGGCGCCGGATCGTGAGCGTGTCCAGTCTCATGGGCCGCTCCGGCGCTGGGCGTCCAGTTCCTCGAGCAGGCGCAGCGCGGCCGCTTCGAGATGCGCGGCAACGGCTTCGTCGTCGGGCGGTGGTGCCGCGAGATCGGCGTAGGGGCGGCGCTCGATCACGCCGGTCATGCGTTCCCGGGCGGCTGCGATCAGGCGCCGCCGCTGCGCTGAGTCACCGCCGCGCAGCACGAGCAGGCGGCGCGCAAGCAGGGCGACTGGGTCGTGGCCGCGTGCGGTCGCTTCGAGGTCGATGGTGGGCTGGACCTGCAGTCGCCAGTCGTGGATGAAGTAGTCGATGCCGTCTTGCGGGTAGAGGGTCGCGGTGAGATCGGCTTCCGTCAGTGTCTGCTCGAGCGCCCGGCGCAGGTGGGTGCGACCGGTAAGCAGGAGGCGGCAGCCGACCGCCACGGGTCGGTAGGGCTGGCTTGTCAGGTCCGCGTGCAATGCGTCGAGTGCGCGTGTGATCCGGCCATGCACATCCTCGGCGGCCTGCAGGTCGTCGACGCTGATGGGCAGCGACTCCCAGCGTAACGGGGCCAGCGGCCGGTGCTCGACGCCCAGGGTGCCGTCGCCGGCCACGGTAACCAGCCAGGGGCCGCGCGCCCCTGCCTCGCCCGGATCGAGACCGGTCAGCGAGCCGAGATAGCCGATCGGGCGCTCGCGATCGAGATCGTCGGGCTGATGGATGTGGCCCAGCAGCCAGGCATCGACCGGGGCGCCCCGAAGCTCGTGGCTGCGCACCGGTGCATGGCCGCTGCCCGGTTGATCGCGATCGCAGTGGAGCAGGCCGATCGTTGTCGTGGCGTCGGTTCGTGCGGGGAGGGCCTGCGCCAGTGGGCTGAACTCGACACGAGGGGCGGGGAAGGACCAGCCGACGATGCGTACGCGCTGCCCGCTTGCGGCCACGACCTCCGCCGTCTCCCATACTCCGCCCTGGCCCAGCAGGCGGAAGTCCGGGATCTCTGCGGCAAGCCGCGGCAGGACCTCGCCATCGTGGTTGCCGGAGACCCCGATGACCGCGATGCCGCGGCCGGCGAGGCGCTCGACGCCGGCCCGCAGATCGACGAAGGCCTCGTGGAAATCGTCGGCCTGCTCAACGACATCGCCGGCGAGCAGCACCGCATCGACGGCCTGTTCGCTGGCGTGCTCGATCGCCCGCTGCCAGGCCATGGCCGGTCCGGGGACCCGGGCTCCCGTGCTGGTCGTCAGGGGCTCGGGCAGCCGTGAAGGCCTACGGCCGAGGTGGACATCGCCGATCGCGAGCAGGCGGATCATCGTGGTTGGAGTGTTCGAGGACGGCACATCCCTGTGCCGTTGGCCCTCGTCAGTGTTGCGCTATCGCGAGGAGGACTTCTTCTTGGAGCGCCGCTTCTTCTTGCCGATCTGATCGACTTCCTTGAGGAGCTTGCGCTCGGTCTGGGCGGCGGCCTTGGCCATCGCCTTCTCCTTGGCTTCGCTGAGCTTGCGCAACGCCTTTTCGCGCTTCTCCGCGAGCTTGAGCTCTGCCATCGTCTCCTTGATCTCATCCTTGAGTTCGCGGATCTGTGAACGCAGCTGTTCGTTCACCTCCGTAGCAGCCGAGGTGGCCTTCTTCTTGCTGCCAGCCTTCTTCTTCGCGGTGGCCTTCTTGGTGGTGGCCTTCTTCTTGGTCGCAGCCGTTGCCTTCTTGGTACTGGCCTTCTTCTTCGAAGCAGCCGTGGTGACGGTCTTCTTCTTCGATGTGGCCTTCTTCTTCGTGGCAGCGGTCTTCTTCGCCGCGGCCTTCTTCTTCGAAGTCGCGCTGGCGGTCTTCTTCGCAGAAGCCTTCTTCGCCGCGGTCTTTTTTGTACTCGCCTTTTTCTTGCTCGCGGTCGCGGGAGCTGTGGGCGTTGCGGTCGTTCTATCGGTCGATGCTGGCCCGGTCTCCGTCCTTGCTGCCGGCGATGGCGTTGGAGATGCAGGAGCCGTTGGCGGTTCGCGCCGGGCTTCGCCTTCCGAGCCGGATTGGCCGGCCGGCGTGGGCTGGGATTCCGTTGACGGTCGCGGCATGATGCCGGGTGTTCCGGGTTGGCGTGAAGCCGGCGTGGATCCGGACTGTTCAGGATTGTCCGACTTTGGATCCTGTTTTTCGTCTTCCATCGATGGCCCCCATCGGATCATTGAACGGTGCGCAACGAGCGTGATGCGCCGACTGCCCGATTGTGGATAAGAGCACAGCGGCAATCAACTACCGAATCGATGTGCAAGTCATTCGCGCCTGGGCACGCGTGAACTCTGAAACCGAAACGGTGGCGAAGCGGTTGATAACACTACGAAAAAGAGAAACCCATCGAGGCCCTAGTCGTCGATCTGTTCAACGGCCACGCCATTGGCGGTCAACGAGTCTGGCGCAATGCCGCTGCGCACGAAATCGCGGGCACCTCGCTCACAGGCGGAGGCTTCGTCGTCGGCTTCAATCTCGGTTTCGGGCGCCATTCCATCGGAGCGAGCAGACATTACTCCCTCGTCCGTAATCCAGCAGCGATAGATGGGCATAGGGCATCGCTCCGCGTCGAGTGTGGCGGTGATGCTAGCACGACACCTGCGCTCGATCAGGCGCAGACTGCCAGTCGAGGATTCGATCCGTGGCGGCGGATTCCGATCGCTTGCACTGGCCCGCGCATCCGGGAGACCCGCGGGAGGTCATGGCCTACAATGACGCGTAGAGTTCGTTCGACGCGGGCAGGGGTTGGCGCGGGCTGCCGGTAATCTGGAGGAGGGCGATCGATGAGTGATGACGAGCGTAGCAACGACCCACGCCGGGGAGAAGAGCGCCGCCGGTTCCTCTATCGCATCGGCAGCGCGACCGGCAAGCAGTTCCGCAAAGGCAGTCCCGGGCGGGAGGTCGCGCGGCGTGTCGGCAGGACGGTCATCCGGCGGGGGTTGTGGCGATTCCTGCGGTGA
>SLKC01000162.1 GCA_007134775.1 Ectothiorhodospiraceae bacterium
CATGGGCGCTTGGGGTGCGGCCATCCCTGGCCGCACACGCCCCCTGCGAAGGACCCACCACTCCGCTGCCTTTTGGCTCTTCTTACTCCTTGGCGTGCTCCGCGCCTTGGCGAGAGATAACTCCTGCTCGCGAACGCCCGTCGTCGTGAGGTCTACATGTTCGGGTAGTTGGGCCCGCCGCCGCCCTCCGGAGCGATCCAGTGGATGTTCTGCTTCGGGTCCTTGATGTCGCAGGTCTTGCAGTGGATGCAGTTCTGCGCGTTGATCTGCAGCCGTGGGTTGCTGCCATCATCGTCGCGGACGATTTCGTAGACCCCGGCCGGGCAGTAGCGTTGGGCCGGTTCGTCGTAGCGCTTCAGGTTGTGCTCGATTGGGATCGATTCGTCCTTGAGCGTGAGATGAACCGGCTGCTCTTCTTCGTGGTAGGTGTTGGTCAGGTAGACGCTCGAATTGAGATCGAAGCTGACGATGCCGTCGGGCTTCGGATACTCGATCTTCGGCATTTGCTCGGCCGGCTTCAGGGACTCGTGGTCCGCATGCCCGTGGTGCAGCGTCCAGGGCAGCTTGCCGCGCAGCACCTTGAGGTCGAGTCCCGCGTACAGCGAACCGAGCACCATGCCGAACTTCGCGGCGGCGGGGCGGAAGTTACGCGCGGTCTTGAGTTCGTCGTGGACCCAGGAGTTGCGATAGCGCGATTCGTAGTCGGTCAGCGTCTTCGGGGCCTGCTCGCCCTGCGTCAGTGCGTCGGCGACGCTCTCAGCGGCGAGCATGCCGGTCTTCATCGCGGTGTGGTTGCCCTTGATCTTGGGCACGTTGAGAAACCCCGCGGAGCAGCCGATCAGGCAGCCGCCGGGGAAGGCGAGTTGCGGGACCGACTGGTAGCCGCCTTCGTTGAGCGCGCGCGCGCCGTAGCAGACGCGGCGTCCGCCTTCGAGGACTTCCCGGATCGCGGGATGGGTCTTGAAGCGCTGGAACTCCTTGAACGGGTTCAGGTGCGGATTCTGGTAATCGAGGCCGACGACGTAACCGACGTACACCTGATTGTCCTCAAGGTGGTAGAGGAATGAGCCACCCCAGGTCTTCGTATCCATGGGCCAGCCGGCCGTGTGCCAGACCGTTCCCTGTTTGTGCTTGGCGGGATCGATCTCCCAGAGTTCCTTGAGCCCGATGCCGTAGGTCTGCGGGTCGGCATTGTCGCGCAACCCGAAATGCTCGATGAGCTGCTTTGAGATGTGGCCGCGGCAGCCTTCCGCGAACAGCGTGTACTTGGCATGCAGCTCGATGCCGGGCTCGAAGCTGTCCTTGGGCTGCCAGTCACGGCCGATGCCCATGTCGCCGGTGCGCACGCCCTTGACGTTGCCATCGTCGTCGAAGAGTGCCTCCTGGGCGGGAAAGCCGGGGTAGATCTCGGCGCCCATGGCTTCGGCCTGTTCACCGAGCCAGCGGCAGACGTTGCCCATCGAGACGACGTAGTTGCCGTGGTTGTCCATCTCGCGCGGCAGCAGCGCGATCGGCACGCTCAGTGAGCGTTCCTCGCCGAGCATCAGGAACTTCTCGTCGGTGACGGGTGCGTTCAGCGGTGCGCCCTTGTCGGCCCAGTCGGGGATGAGTTCGTTGAGCGCGGTCGGCTCGAGCACGGCCCCGGACAGGATGTGGGCGCCAACTTCGGAGCCCTTCTCCAGCACGGCGACCGAGATGTCATTGCCGCTCTCCTCGGCGAGCTGACGCAGCCGGATCGCGGCGGCGAGGCCGGACGGGCCGGCGCCGACGATGACGACATCGTATTCCATCGCATCGCGTTCGATTTCCACGCTGACCCCCTTTGGCTCGACGCGAGCCGTCGCCTGCGACAGCGCGTGTGCCGCAGATGTTGAAATGCTTGCAAGGATTCCGCTCGGACGGCAAATTTTGCCCGACGCCACGGGGGGTTACAAGAGACTGTGGGCGCACTTGACCCCATCGGCTACACTGCAGGTTGTGATTCTCCACGGGATGGATGGCATGAGTGATCCACTGCGCAGTATGTTGGCCGAGCGAGGGGTACTCCTCGCCGATGGCGCGACTGGCACGAGCCTGTTTGCGTTGGGTCTGGCCACGGGCGAAGCGCCGGAGATCTGGAATCTGGAGGAGCCGGAGAAGATTCGCGCGCACTACCGCAGTTTTGTCGACGCGGGCTCCGATATCTTTTTGACCAATACTTTCGGGGGCACGTCGTATCGGTTGAAGCTGCACGACTTCCAGGATCGGGTGACCGAGATCAACGAGGCGGGTGCCCGACTGGGTCGCGAGGTCGCCGATGCTGCGGATCGTCGTGTGCTCGTCGGTGGCAGCATGGGCCCAACCGGTGAGCTGTTCGAGCCGATGGGGGCGCTTACGCACGCGGCCTGCGAGGCGGCGTTCCGGGAGCAGGCGGAGGCGCTGGCCCGCGGGGGCGCCGATGTGCTCTGGATCGAGACCCTCTCTGCGCAGGAGGAGGTGGATGCGGCGATTGCCGCGGCGCGCTCGACCGGTCTGCCCGTTGTCTGTACGGTCAGCTTCGATACGAATGGCCGCACGATGATGGGGATCACACCGGAGCGCTTCGCTCGCCACTGCCGTTACGAGCTGGCCGAAGGGCCGGATGCGTTTGGTTCGAACTGCGGTACCGGTGCAGCAGAACTGGTTGCGGCGGTGGTGAACATGCGGGCCGCCGTTGATGACGACGCCATTGTGGTCGCGAAGGCGAATTGCGGTATCCCGGAGTGGCACGGCAGTGAACTCACCTACAACGGTACGCCCGAGCTGATGGCCGACTACGCCGTGCTCGTGCGCGATGCGGGCGCGAATATCATCGGCGGCTGTTGTGGGACGACGGCAGAGCACATCCGGCGTATGCGCACGACGCTCGATGAGACGCCGCCGGGTGCGACACCCGATGCGGAGACGATCGTGCGCCGCCTGGGTGAGGTCAGTGGCGGTGCGGAGAAGCAGCTCGCCGGGGAGGCCGAGGCGGCCGACACCGGTGGCGGGCGCGGCGGCCGGCGCCGACGACGGGAACGCGGCTGACATGGCGGCCCCGTCACCCGCCGATCAACTGCGCGCGCTGCTGGCCGAGGACCGGTTGCTCCAGATGCCGGGCTGCTTCGATGCGATGTCGGCCCGCCTGATCGAGGAGGCGGGTTTTCCGCTCGCCTTCATGAGCGGTTTCGCGGCCTCGGCCTCGCATTTGGCGGAGCCCGACACAGGGCTGATGTCGCTGGGCGAGATGCTCGACCGCGGCCGCGAGATCTGCGCGGCTACCCCATTGCCGGTGATCGGTGATGGCGATACCGGCTTCGGCAACGCGGTCAGTATGCGGCGCACGGTGCAGGGCTACGCCCATGCCGGCTTCGCCTGCATCATGGTCGAGGACCAGGTGAGCCCGAAACGCTGCGGCCACACGGCGGGTAAGTCGGTGGTCCCGCGCCGCGAGGCGGAGGTCCGCCTGCAGGCGGCCCTCGACGCGCGGGACGAGGGCGCGGATATCCTCATCATGGCGCGCACCGATGCCCGCGGTCCCCACGGCCTCGATGAGGCGATCGCGCGCTGTCAGCGCTTCATGGAGCAGGGCGCGGATATCACCTTTCTTGAGGCGCCGACGGACGAGTCGGAGATGGCGCGCTACTGCGCCGATGTGCCGGGGCCGAAGATGGCCAACCTGATCGAGCATGGCCGCACGCCGATCCTGTCGCCGGCGCGACTCGAGGAGCTTGGCTATACCATCGCCGTCTATCCCCTGACCCAGCTCTCGGCGGCGATTCGCGCCATGCGCGAGAGCCTGGCGGCGATTGCCCGGGGCGGGGAGCCGCCCGGGATCCTCCGTTTCGACGAGCTGACCGAGGCGGTCGGCTTCGACCGTTACCACCGTTTGGCGAGTCGCTACGCGGACGAATGATCCTGCTGGCGACCGACTACGGGTGGCGCGGACCGTGGGTGGGGCAGGTCCACGCCACCCTGGCGAGCGCAGTACCCGCTGTGCGCGTCATCGATTGGATCCACGATCTGCCCGCCTTCGAGCCCGCGGCGGCGGCACACCTGCTCGCTGCCCTGATCCCGGATGCCCCGGAGGGGGCGATCGTCCTGGGTGTGGTCGACCCCGGTGTGGGCACGACGCGTGACGCGGTCGTCGTCGAGGCGGATGGCCGCTGGCTCGTCGGGCCGGGCAATGGCCTGTTCGATGTGGCCTCGGCGCGCGCCCAGACGGCCCGATGGTGGCGGATCGAGCGTGCGCCGGAGCGCGATAGCGCCACCTTCCACGGCCGGGACCTGTTCGCGCCGGTCGCGGCCGCGATCGCACGCGGGGAAGCGGTGCCGGGGGAGAGGATGGAACCGCCGCACGGCGAGGCCGCGGCGCGCGATCGCGCGGCCGTCATCTATGTCGATGGCTTCGGCAATGCGGCAACAGGTCTGCGGCCGGCACCGACGGAGAGGCGCGCGCTCTGTGTGGGCGAGGACCGCCTGGCGCGTGGGCGGACCTTTGCCGATGTCACGCCCGGTGCCGCAATGTGGCTCGTCAACAGTATCGGGCTCGCGGAGATCGTGATCAATCGGGGCCATGCGGCCCGGCGACTCGGGCTCGAGGTCGGCACGCCCGTGTCCTGGGCGAATTGAGCCAACGGGGTTCTCCAGCGAAGACGTAGACCGGGGGCGGAGGCGATGACAGGCATGAGCGAGCCGTTCGACTGGCGGACCTGGCGGCGCGGGATGCGCCGCGATCTGATCGCGGCGCGGCGGGCATTGCCTGCCAGCGAGCGTGCGGCGCGCAATACGGCGATCGATGAGCAGCTCGAGATGGGCTTCGCCCCGGTGGCAGGGCATACGGTCGCCTTCTGCTGGCCCGTCGCCGCGGAGCCCGAGCCCCGATTCGCCGTGCGGCGCTGGCGCGCCGGCGGCAGCGTCGCCGCGCTCCCGGAGGTCGTCGGCCGCGGTCAGTCACTCGCTTTCCGTGTCTGGTGGCCGGGTGTGACGATGACGCCCGGTGTCTACGACATACCGGTACCGCAAGACACGGAACGGGTCACGCCGGCGGTCGCCCTGGTGCCGGTCAACGGCTTCGATGGTGCGGGCTATCGTCTGGGGTACGGCGGCGGCTACTTCGATCGCACGCTGGCAGCACTGCCGCAGCGCCCGCTCTGCATCGGGCTCGGTTACGAGTTCGCGCGCCTTCCCACCATCCATCCGCAGATGCACGATATCCCCTTCGATTTCATTGTGACTGAGGCGGGCATCGAGAGTCGGCGTCAGCAACGGCTCGTTGCCATCGAGGCCGAGCAGGCCGCTCGTGAAGTGGTACGGCGGCTGGCGGGCCTCACCGGAGCGGGCCATGAGCGATGAGCTTGAGCACAGCCACGAGCTGGAGGCGATCCGGCGGCGGCTCAACGAGAAACCGCAGCCGAGCTACCTACGCGATGCCATCCTCGGTGGGATCGATGGCTGCATCACCACGATTGCGGTCATCGCCAGTGTGGCGGGCGCAGGTCTGCCCGGTGCCATTGCTTTCGTGCTGGGAGTGGCGAGCCTGGTCGCTGATGCGTTCAGCATGGGCGTCAGCAACTATCAAGCCGTGAAGAGTGATGACGATGCCCGTCGCCGCCTTCGTGAGCAGGAGAAGCGCCACATTCAGCAGGTCCCCGAGGGTGAGCGCGAAGAGATTCGCGAGATCTTCCGGCGCAAGGGCTTCGAGGGCGAAGCGCTCGACCGGATCGTGGAGACGATCACGGCCGACCGGCGGCTCTGGATCGACACCATGATCCAGGAGGAGCATGGCCTGGCCCTGCACGGCCCCAGTCCCGCACGGGCGAGTCTGGCGACCTTCAGCGTCTTCTTCGGCGTCGGTGCGCTGCCGCTGATCCCCTTCCTCGTCCCTGTGCTGAGCGGCACGGAATACTTTGTCGCCAGCGGTATCGTGACGCTGTTCGCCCTGTTCGGTATCGGTTGGGTCAAAGGCGTGGTGCTCGACACACCGCGGTGGCGCGCCGGCGCGGAAACCCTGCTGATGGGCGGGGCAGCGGCGCTGGTTGCCTTCCTGTTCGGGTATTTCCTCGAGCCGATGTTGGGCGATCTGCGCATCGGCTGACCGCAATGCGAGTCGCCGCCAGGGACCGCCGCCACGGCGGTCGGGTTTCGCCGTGTCGTGCGGGTGGACTCACCCTCATACCAAATGGGCATGAAAATTGCCTCGTTTTGGGGGAGGGTGGTTGGCGGTCGGCAAGGCCCGGCAGGCACCCAACGGTAGTCAGCGACGAGTCATGGGGTCGCAACGGGGGTGGAAATGCAGATCGACGCGGGCGCATTGCCGAGGATCCTGATCGTGGACGATTCGCGCATCGTTCGGGTCAGCGCGCAGAAGATGCTCTGCGATCAGTTCGATGTCGCAGTAGCGGAGTCGGGAGAAACTGCCTGGGCCCGAATCAATTCGGATCCGGGCATTCTCGCCGTATTCACCGACCTGTCGATGCCGGGGCTCGATGGTGATGAAGTCCTGCGACGGATCCGCGCGGACGAGCGCGAGCTGATCAGTGGACTTCCCGTGATCATCGTGACCGGTCACGACGACGAGGCGGCGCGCGAGCGCGCGCTCGCAGCCGGTGCCACGGACTTCATCATCAAGCCCTTTGACCGTGCACAGCTCGTCGCCCGGGCCCATGCCCATGCGACACACGACCGCATGCGGCGCAAGGCCACCGCACTGGAGAAGAGTCAGACCCAGGATACGGTCACCGGCTTGGGGAACTTTCGCTATTTCAAGAGCCGACTGAGCGCCGCGCGCGCCTACGCCTTGCGCCACGAGCGGCCGATGGCGCTGATTCGCATCGATGTTGCGGGTATCGAGGAGGCGACGGCTGGCATGACCCGCGCACGGGCGGAACAACTGCTGCAACAGGCGGGGCACGTCCTTGCCCACCAGGTGCGCGAGGAGGATGTGCTGGCCCATCTCGCTCCCGGGCGCTTCGCGGCGATCTGCCCGAACTGCACCGCCGAAGGCGCGCAGCGGCTCGCGCAGCGCCTGATCGAGGCGGTCGGGGACGCGGCGGACGCCGACGGCGAGTATGTGCTCGCGGCCACGGCGGGGGTCCATGTCCCGGCCAACGACAGCCGTGTCGATTTGCAGACAGTGTATGACGCTACACGGACAGCGGCGGATGAGGCGCGAGCGCGGGGGCAGGGTGGGCTCGTCGTCGCCGCCGGTGAGCACGGTACGACCAGTGCAACGGAGACCGAGCCGACGCTCGACGAGGCACTTGCCATGCTCGCGACAGCAGAGGGAACCGAGCGCCTGCGCGCCCACATGCCGGCACTGTTGGAACGCTGCGCACGCCTTTTCGAAGCAGCGCCTAGGGATGTGGCGGCGCCTGTCGTCGAGCGTCTCCGGCGTCGCATCGGGCGCCAAGCCGAAACCTCTGCGGGGCATCGATCCGGTCGCGATTGAGGAGTACGCTCGCAACGCGGGCCTGCTGGTGAGTCGATGGATCTGGAATCGGGATGCCGACCTACTGCGCCTGGCGGTCGGTGGGGGGATGATCGCTTTCTCGTTGTGGGTCAACGCATGCTGCTCGCGCCGGGCGGTGCTGCGTATGGCGTGACCTCTCGACTTGGCGAGTTGTTCCCGGGCGCTGCGGCCCGGGAACGATCGTTTCCTTGCAGGCCTTCAGGTCGCGTCCGTGCGCACCTGTCCGACCGATGTCTCATCGGCGTCGGGATCTCCCCTCTCCCATTCGGCGAGGATATCTCCACAGTGGGAGGAGATGCGGCGATTCGGCCGCGTCTCGCCCGGCATCAGTGCCCAGTCGCCGCTCTCGACGTACTGTGTACGCTGAAACCGCGAGCGCATGCCCTGCAGCTCACTCAGCCGTTCAATGGCATCCGCGTCCGCGAGAAAGCGCTGCGCGCACCAGTCTCCTGCAAGCTCCATGGTCGCTTGGCGCACTTCGGCGCGGGCTATCTGGCTTGCCTTCGACGATGAAACCCAGGCACCCGAGCTGAATCCGAGGTACATGGTGGCGGCGACTGCGCCGGCCATCAGGAAGAAGGTTCCCTTCTTCGAAGGGCGGTACTCCCGCCACCGATTCATCATGCTCTGCCTGGCATTTCCCGTTTCTTTCATTCTCATTCCCCTTTGATTGATCCAGTTGCCACGTCACGTGGCGGCGAGGCAGCGGGCGTCCCTTCTCAGTGGCGGTCGTTCGTCTTGGTCCGATCGCCGGCTACTGCGCTGCCTACAAATCCTTAGACCCGGGGGGCACGGCGAGTTCAACGGGCTGTGACACTTTGTTGGGTGCTCCGGGCACCGCCCGGGCCGGTATGCTATTCTCGATCGATCGGCGTGAGCGTGTGGAGCGTCTATGCCCCGGATCCTGTTGCCGACCGTGCTACTGATTGCCCTGATCAGCGCTCCTGCGGTGCAGGCGGACGGTTTGCGCTGTGGCAACGAACTGGTCCAGCGTGGCGACAGCATCGTCAGTGTCGAGAAGGCGTGCGGCGAGCCGATGCGCAAAAGCAACCTCGTGAACGACTACGGCAAGGTCATCGGGACCGTGCTCTATTTCGAGGGCGGCTACGGACGCTCCGATCGGCGCGTGGTCTTCCGCGGCGGCCGCGTCGTCGATATCGAGCGTCTGCGCTAGCGCTACGCGTCGGCCCAGGTCAGGGGGCGGGCCAGTCGAGGATGACCTTGCCGCAGTTGCCGGCGCGCATCGCCTCGAAGCCCTGCTCGAAGTCCTCAATGTTCAGGCGATGAGTGATGACCCCGGCGACGTCGAGGCCGCCCTGGACCAGGGCGATCATCTTGTACCAGGTCTCGAACATCTCCCGACCGTAGATCCCTTTCAGGGTCAGCATCTTGAAGATGACCTGATTCCAGTCGATCTCGAAGGCGGTTGGCGCGATGCCGAGGATGGCGATCTGCCCGCCATTGTTCATGACATCGATCATCTGCCGGAATGCCGGGGCCGCGCCCGACATCTCCAGACCCATGTCGAAGCCCTCGGTCATGCCGATCTCCTGCATGACCTCGTGCAGATCCTGCTCGCCCGTGTTCACGACATGCACCAGCCCCATGCGGCGCGCGAGCGCGAGGCGCTCCGGGTTGATGTCGGTAACGACGACGTTGCGCGCACCGATCCGCTGCGCTACGAGCGCACCCATGATGCCGATCGGTCCGGCGCCGGTGACGAGCACGTCTTCGGCTGTCAGGTTGAATGTGAGAGCCGTGTGCACGGCGTTGCCGAGGGGATCGAAGATCGCGGCGATGTCGTCGGGGATGTCCGCGGGGATCGGGATGACGTTCATCTCGGGGATGCAGACATACTCGGCGAAGCTGCCGGGGCGATGGACGCCGACGCCGCGCGTGTTGTGGCAGAGTTGCCCGCGGCCGGCACGGCAGTTGCGGCAGGTACCGCAGACGATGTGGCCCTCGCCGCAGACGCGTTGCCCCGGCTCGTAACGGGTGGCGGCGGTGCCACTGGCGACGACCTCGCCGACGAACTCGTGGCCGACAACCATAGGTACGGGGACGGTGCCGGCCGACCACTGGTCCCAGAGGTAGATGTGCAGGTCGGTGCCGCATATGGCCGATTTGCGTACGCGGATGAGGACGTCGTTCGGGCCCGGCTCGGGCACGGGGACCTCCTGGAGCCAGAGGCCGGGTTCGCGGTGCGCCTTGACCAGCGCTCGCATTGTTGTCGACATGCGTGTCCTCCAGCTCAGTCGATGACGCCCAACTCGCGGCCGACCTCGGCGAAGGCCGTCAGTGCCCGCTCGATGTCGTCCGGTTCGTGCGCCGCCGACATCTGGGTGCGGATGCGTGCCTGGCCGCGCGGGACCACCGGGTAGGAAAAGCCGATGACGTAGACGCCGTGCTCGAGCAGGCGCTCCGCCATGCGGTGGGCGAGGGCGGCGTCGCCGAGTACGACCGGGATGATCGGGTGATTGGCGCCGGTCAGCGTGAAGCCGAGTTCGACGAGTCCCTCGCGGAAGCGTCGCGTGTTGTTGAACAGCCGTTCGCGCAGCGGGTCACCGCCTTCGATCAGCTCGAAGGCGGTCAGTGAAGCGCCGGCGATGACCGGTGCCAGGGTGTTGGAGAACAGATAGGGCCGCGAGCGCTGGCGCAGCCACTCGACGATCGGCCCGCGGGCGGCGGTGTAGCCGCCCGCGGCTCCGCCCAGCGCCTTGCCCAGCGTGCCGGTGAGGATGTCCACCCGTTCGGCTACGCCGCAATACTCGGGGGACCCCCGGCCATGGGCACCGAGGAAGCCGGTCGCATGGCAGTCGTCGACCATCACCAGGGCATCGTAGCGGTCGGCCAGCTCGCAGATATCGGCGAGGCGGGCAATGATGCCGTCCATGGAGAAGACACCGTCGGTCGCGATGAGCCGGAAGCGGGCGTCCCGGGCTTCCTGGAGCTGCTTCTCCAGGTCTGCCATGTCGTTGTTCGCGTAGCGGAATCGCCGCGCCTTGCACAGCCGGATCCCGTCGATGATCGAGGCGTGGTTGAGCGCATCCGAAATGACCGCGTCCTCGGGGCCCAGCAGGGTCTCGAACAGGCCGGTGTTGGCGTCGAAGCAGCTCGGATAGAGGATGCTGTCCTCGGTACCGAGGAAATCGGCGATCTTCGCCTCCAGTGCCTTGTGCACGGTCTGCGTCCCGCAGATGAAGCGCACTGAGGCCATGCCGAAGCCGTAACGCTCGAGCGCCTGCTGCCCCGCTTCGATCAGCGCCGGGTGGTCGGCGAGCCCGAGATAGTTGTTGGCACATAGGTTGAGCACGCGCGCACCACTGGCGACCTCGATCGATCCGGCCTGTTTCGAGGAGATGACCCGTTCCGGCTTGTACAGGCCGTCGTTATGCAGCTGCTCGATCTCGGTGTTGATGTGCGCCAGAAAACGTTTGGACATGGGGCTCCGGGGGTGCGTAGTGCTGACAGTGGCCTCCGATTGTCCGACGGGGATCGATCCCGCGGCAAGAGTGCGTGATGTCCGCGCATCACCGCGGAGCGCCAACCGCCCGCGACGCCGGTGGGCATGATACGCTCGGTCGTGTTGATGACGACCACCGGAACAACGACGAGGCGGGTGCCTGTTGCGCGGCAGTCTCTATCGGCACAGCTGCCGGCGGTGTCGGCGCGCTTCGGCGCCGGGAGCCCCCGGGCGCCTCACGAGCCTGATTGACAACGAGGGAGGGTCCGATGGCCGAACACTTGCCGCGTCCTGCCGAACCGCTGTTACTGACCGATGTCCATGGTAACCGTGTCCCGATCGGGCGCGATGCAGGGCGTCCGGTCGTGCTCAGTTTCTTTCGCGAGGCCTCCTGCCCCTATTGCAACTTCCGGATCTACGAACTCACCAACAACGTACCCCAGCTTGGCAAAGGGCGTGTCGAACTCGTCGCCGTACTCGCTTCGACCGAGGATGAGGTCCGGCGCTTTCTACTCCAACGCGAACGTCCGATCACATTCGTCGCCGATCCGGACCTCGATGCCTTCGAAACCTACGGCGTGGCGCGCGAAGGCGCACTGTCCAAGCTCAAGGCGTTGCTGCGGCGGTTGCCCGCGCTGTTGCGTGGCTACCGACTCCGCGAGGGGGAGGGCCCGAAGGCCCGCGACTCGCGAATCATCCCGGCGGACTTCCTCATCGATGCCGATGGCCGTGTCGTCGACGAGTACTATGGCGAGGATATCGGCGATCACATCGCGATCGAGCGCATCCAGCAGTTTGTTCACCGTGCCGTGTGACCCGTTGATCCCTGGAATCTTTGCGGTGCGCTAGGGTCTACTCTGCACGGGTACCGTTGCCCGCAAGGGGCTCAAGGAAAGGAGAAGCGACAATGAAATGGATCAGAGTAGGGATGGCCTGCGCAGTTCTCGGTTTCGCGATCGTGGCCTGTTCGCCCGACGATGACGACGGTGTTCGCGAACAGAACTGGCGTTTTGGCCTTGAGGAGATTGAGGGCAGCGTCCAGCACGAGTATGCGGTTCGCTTCGGCGAGATCGTCGAGGATCTCAGTGAGGGCCGCATCACGGTGCAGAATTTCCCTTATGGCCAGCTCGGTGGTCTGACCGACATCTACGAACAGGTCCAGGACGGCGACATCCAGCTCGGATTCGGTTCGGGCTTTCTCGGCGGCACGGTGACCGAGAGCCAGATCATGAGCCTGCACTTCATCTGGTCGGAGAGCGAGGAGATCAACAATGAGGTTTTGAACTCCGAGGCGTTTCTTGAAAGCGATGCGCTGATCGACTCCTACCGTGCGGCCGACCTCCATCCCATCGCCATGGTCCCCGAGGGCTGGCAGGTCTGGAGCGCCAACAAAGAGATTCGGACACCCGGGGACATGGAAGGCGTTCGCATTCGCGTGATGGACAACCGCATCCTCAACCGGCAGAAGCGGGCCTACGGGGCCGATCCGACGGCGATCGAATATGGCGAGCTCTACTCGGCACTGCAACTCGGCATCGCCGACGCCGCGGTGCAGCCGGTTTTTGCCCACCAGGAAATGGGTTTCTACGAGGTGCAGGATTACCTCATCAACCCACGGCACCTGCCCTTCCTCGCCAGCGTCATGGCGAATGCCGAATGGTATGACGGCCTCAGCGACGAGGCCCGGGACATCCTCCATCAGGCGCGGAAGCAGCTCGTCGACGAAATCCACGAGGTGCAACAGGCGTTCAACGCGCAACGCCTCGAGGAGATGCTTTACGACATTGAGTACACGGAGCTGACGAGCGAGGAGCGCCAGGCGTTCATCGAACTCGCCATTCCCGTGCGTGACTTTTTCGTGAGCGAGACAGGCGAGCGCGGCGAGGCGCTGATGAACATCATCCTCGAGGAGGTCGAGCGCCTGGAAGGAGAGCAGGACGGCTGACCGCTCCCCATGTGCAGGGCGAACGGCCTCTCGTCGAGGCTGCATGGCCGCTGCGGGGGCATGGCCGAAAGACTGGTCATGCCCCTTTTCCCGTCTCCAGGTGAGGTTGTCGCTGTGCCCGAGAGACCGTTCACGTGCACCCAGTTGGCCTGCCCGGGCGAAGTCCCGGATGCAGTGATCGGTAATGGGGCAGGGCGGCGCTGCCGGCCGCCATCACCGCCTCAAACCGAGCGTTGCGTCGACGGGACTTCGGCCTGTGCGTCCCGATATTCGGGATGGACCACGGGCTCTTTCGCCGTGAACAGGTAGCTCGACAGGATCTCGCAGTAGCCGCGGAAGCGGTAGTTGCCGTTGGCGGCGAGAACCGCATCGCGGTGCTCACGATAGCGCTGCGGCAGTGCGTACCACGGAATGCCGGGCTCGTGGTGGTGCAGCCAGTGCAGATTATTGTTGAGAAAGAGCAGGGCCAGCGGCCACGAGGCTTCGACCACGACCGAACGGTTTTCCGGGTCCTCTTCTGCGCGATGCTCGGCGAAGGAGCGCAGCAGGGTCAGCGAGATCCCCGGATAGACGAACAGGGCGAGGTACTCGATCAGCGGGATGCCGCAGACGGCGACGACCCAGAACAGGACCAGGGCCACAGCGGGGACATGCAGCGCCCACGCCTTGACGGCGCGTCTCTCGCCCCGCATCAGCCGCGGAATCTCCTGGCGCAGCAGTGCGATGACCGCGATGGCGGGGCCCAGCAGCAAGCGGCCTGCGACCGTATTGCGTACGCGCATGACGAAGCGCATCACCGGGCTAAGGCGCTGCCAATCCGCGGCGGTCATGTAGAACGATTCCGGATCGTCCAGCGGATCGGTCAGGCGCTCGTCGCGATGGTGGGCCAGATGGGTGTCGCGGTAGATGCGATAGGGCATCCACAGCCACAGATTGGGCAGCACGAAGAGTTCGTTGAGCCAGCGCCGACGCGTGGGGTGGCCGTGCATCGCTTCGTGTTGCAGCGAGCCGTGCCAGGCGAGCAGCCAGGCGCCAGCAGGCAGGACGAGCCACCAGGGCAGCGCGTGGTAGAACCAGGTCAACAGGATGAAGCCGCCGTAGATGGCGACGGTTACCAGCAGTGTCGGCCACTCCAACGGTCGCCGCAGGGCATGCGGCGATGCGCGTTCGGGCAGGGTGGCGGATGCGGTCATTGATCCTCCTGATTGTTGATTAGGATAAACAATGTTGATTGCGACACACAAACGTTACACAAGGTATGATTTGCTGACAAGTACCATGGCACTTCGCCCCCATGCGAGGGGCTGTCATCGGGAGTGTGAACATGGATCCGACTGACCGCCGCCAGGCGGTGGCGACATTCCGCCAGCGCCTGTTCGAGCTGATGGAGCGCGAAGGCCTGTCACGCTCCGGCCTGTCGGTCCGTGTGGGCATGGACCGCTCGACCATCACGCAACTGCTGTCGCAGGAGAATCAGCGCCTGCCCCGGGCCGAGACCGTGATCGCGATCGCGAGCGCGTTCGGTGTCAGTACCGATTGGCTCCTGGCCGTGAGCCAGGATGGCGGCGGCCAGCGCACCGAACTGGTCGGGCTTGCAGGGGCGCCGCTGGAGATCGAGGCCAGGGCGGCCTCACCACTCGATGAGCGCCTGATGCGCTGGCACCGGGAGGCGAGCGGCTACAAGATCCGCTATGTGCCGACCACACTCCCCGACCTGCTCAAGACCGAGGCCGTGATTCGTTATGAGTGTCCGGACCTGAACACGGCGGCGCCGGAGACCAGTCTCGAGCAGAGCGCGTTCCGCCTCGATTACAGTCGTCATCCGGACACCGAGATGGAGGTGTGCTGCGCGCGTGAGACCCTTGCAGCCTTCGCCGGGGGTGAGGGGATCTGGGCCGATCTGCCCGCGCACGATCGCCGCACACAGATCGAGCGCATGATCGAACTCGTCGATGAACTCTATCCGACCTTTCGCTGGTTCCTCTACGATGGCTTGCGCCACTACTCCGCGCCGGTCACCCTGTTCGGGGCGCAGCGGGCGGCGCTTTACGTCGGCGACCTCTACTTCGTCGTGAATACCACCGAACACATCCGCGCCCTGACCGCACACTTCGACGGTTTGGTGAAGGCCGCCACCGTGCAATCCACCGAGATGGGTGAGCACCTGCGCGCGCTGTATCGGCGACTGGAGTGAACCACATGGCTGATTTACCGACCGAGCCCTATGTCTTCGAGCCCGGCGAATCGCCCCTGCTGGTCAGCATCCCCCATGCCGGTACGGCGCTGACGCCCGAGGTCGAGGCGGGCTTGAGCGCGACCGGGGCCACGCTCGGCGACACGGACTGGCATGTGCCGCGCCTCTACGGCTTTTTGCGCGAGCACGCGGTGAGCGTGATCCGTGGCTGCTATTCGCGCTATGTGGTCGATCTCAACCGGCCGCCTGACGACACCCCGCTCTACAGCGGCGCGACCACGGGATTATTCCCGACGATCAACTTCGATGGCGAGCCCCTCTTCCGGGCCGGGTGTGAACCGACGGCGGCCGATCGCCAGCGCTACCTGGAGCAGATCTGGCGACCCTACCATGAACGCCTGGCGAGCGCGTTGCAGGCGCTGCGTGCGACCCACGGCCACGCCGTCCTCCTCGACGCCCATTCGATCCGCTCGCAGGTGCCGCGCCTGTTCGAGGGCACGCTGCCCGATCTCAATCTCGGGACGGTCGATGGGACGAGCGGTTCCCCGGCGCTGGAGAAGCAGCTCGCGGCATTGTGCAGCGGTTCCGGCTTCACCACGGTCACGAATGGTCGCTTCAAGGGTGGGTACATCACCCGCGCATACGGCGATCCGGCGGCGGGCATCCACGCCATCCAGCTCGAACTCGCGCAGCGCAACTACATGGACGAGGAACCGCCGTTCCCGTATCGCGAACAGCGCGCCATCGACCTGCAGGCGTTCCTGCGCCGCTTTGTCGCGGCGCTGCTGGATTGGTAGGGCGCCGCCGGTCTTGGCTCTCCAAGCGCTCGCTCCTGCGCCTACTCGCGGTAGAGCACGTCACGGCAGACCGGGTGGAAGGCCTCGGCCGCCTCGGCTGCCTGCGGATGGTGGCCGTCATCGACCACGGTGGCGCCTGCCACGCGTACTTGGCGGATGGCGCGTTCCCCCGCAGCGAAAAGCCAGCGATTGAGGCGGTGGGCAGGCGGACACGCGGCGAGCAGGGGGTCGTCGGGGTCAAGGACGAGCAGATCGGCGCGCCGACCCGCCTCGATGCGTCCGACGGGCTGCCCAGTGGCGCGGGCGCCGGCCTCGGCCGCGCTCATGTAGAGCTGTTCGCCCACGATGGCCTGGTCGGGGCGAGTCATCCGGTTGCGTCGGCCTGAGACGAGGCGCTGACCATACTCGAGCCAGCGCAGCTCCTCGCTGACGCTGAGTGAGACGTGGCTGTCCGAACCGATCGCCAGCGGCACCGCCCGCCCCGCCATCTCCTCGGCGCGCGCGATGCCATCCCCGAGATTCGCCTCCGTGGTCGGACAGAGCCCGATCACCGGGCCGCGTTCGGCGAGTCCCGCGAGTTCGTGGTCGTCGAGATGTGTGGCGTGGATCAGGCACCAGCGCCCGTCCACGGGCAGGTTGTCGAGCAGCCACGCGACCGGGCGCTGTCCCGACCACTCGAGGCAGGCGTCGACCTCGGGCTGCTGCTCGGCGACATGGATATGCACGGGCAGATCCCCGGGCAGGGCGGCGAGCACCCGGGTGATGTCGGCCGCCGTGGTGGCGCGCAGGGAGTGGAAGGCGATCCCCATCGTTGCCCGCGGCCGCGATCGAGTGGCTTCTTCGAGGGCTGCGTGGAGCGCGAGATAGGCGTCGACATCGTGGATGAAACGGCGCTGGCCCGGCGTCGGCGGCTGTGCCCCGAACCCGGAATGGCGGTAGAGCACGGGCAGCATGCTCACGCCGATGCCGCTGGCATCGGCCGCGCGCAGCGCCCGCAGGCCGAGCTCCGCCGCTTGCGGGTAGGGCTGGCCGTCCGGCTGGTGGTGGACGTAGTGGAACTCGCCGACGCTGGTGTAGCCGGCGCGCAGCATTTCGATGTAGACGTGGCGGCAGACCGCTTCGAAGGCGTCGGCGTCCAGGGCCAGGGCCGCCCGGTACATCGCCTCGCGCCAGCTCCAGAAGCTGTCCGTGGGGTCTTCGGCGATGTCGGTGTAACCGGCGATCAGGCGCTGGAAGGCGTGCGAGTGGACGTTGACCATACCGGGCAACGCCGGGCCGGGCAGGCGCTCGTCCGCGGCCTCGGCGGCCACGTCGGTCTCGATCCGCTCGATGTGGCCGTTGGCGTCCAGATGGAGGCGCACGTCGCGGGCCCAGCCATCGGGGAGTAGCGCATCGCTGCAGTGGAGTCGGGTCACGGGGGGTCGCTTGGTGTCGGATGTGGGCGATATGTAATCATTGCACGTTGCGGTCGACAAGCGGATGGATCCACCGGGGGCGTACCGTGTGGTGCGCTCCCGGCGCGTTGGCCCCCTGGATCCACCACGGGAGACCCACATGAGCGTAACGATTGACGGCCGCCGGGATATCGGTCTGGCCGCCGTTGAGCGCGTGGCTTGGCACGGTGAGGGCGTGGCTCTGGCCCAGGCCGCCGTCGAGCGCATGCAGGCGAGCCGCGAGGGCTTCCTGCGTTTACTGGAGCACCCGGATGTCGTGATCTACGGCGTGACGTCGGGCTACGGGCAGATGGCCCATGTCCGGCTGGATGCGGACGAGCGCCTGCGCCATGCACGCCGTCCGCCGCACGCCAACCAGGTGACGTTCGGTGAGGCCTTTCCCGAGCGCGTCACGCGCGCGATTGTCCTGGCACGGTTGGCGAACTACGTCGATGGCCATGCGGCGATCACGCCGGCACTGGCCGTTGACGTCGCCGCCATGCTCAATGGCGACGTCCTGCCCCGTGTGCCGCTGGAAGGCCACGGCGGTGCCGGCGAAATCCTGATCCTGGGTGAGCTCTTCGGCCCGCTCGCCCAACGCGCGGAGCCGCGGGAAAAGGACGTCCTGGCACTGATCAACGGCAGCCCCGGCGCGGCAGCGCTGGTGGCCGATGCCGCACTCGTTGGTCGACGTCGCCTGGCGCTGATCGAGGAGGTGTTCGCGCTCGCCTACGAGGCCTTCCAGGCACCGCTCGAACACATCGATCCGGTGCTCGCCGAGCTGTGGAACGACGCCGATGAGGCCGATGCGGTCAATGCGCTGGCGCGCCTGCTCGCCGGTGCCGATGGCACGCGCCGGCCCTATCAGGCGCCGGTGAGTTTCCGCATCCTGCCGCGTCTGCTCGGCCGCTTGCGGCGCGCCGTCCGGCAGGCGGAGGCGGCGGCCGAACGCTCGCTGCAGTCAGTCACCGACAACCCGATGTACATCCCGCCGAGCCGCGAACACCCCGATGGCCGGGTGCTGTCCAACGGCGGCTTCCACAACACGCTTGCGTCGCCAGCCCTCGACGAGCTGGCGGCGATCTACGCCGACCTATGCACGCTCGCGGATCGGCAGACGGCGAAGCTGTTGAACGGTGCGGTGTCGCGGCTGCCGGATCAGCTGCGCGCTGACGGGGACGATCCGCGCTACATGGGCTGCCTGCCCATGGTGCAGGTGGGTCTGGGCGAGGCCGCACGGCGCGCCGCGCAACGTACCTTCCTCCCGGGCAGCGAGAGCGGCGGTTTCGGCCAGAACGATGTCGCCACCAATGCCGTCACCGCTTGGCGGGCGCAGGCGGAGGCCGGGCGCTTGCTCGAGGGAACGCTGGCGCCGCTCGCCCTGGTCGCGAGCCAGGCGCTGCACGTCACTGGGCGCGATGCGCCGTCGGCCCTGAAGGAGCGGCTGGCGGGCGTGCGCTCGGCCGCCCCCGTGCTCGACCCCGACATGCGCCCCCTCGGGCCCGATGCAGGTCAGCTCGCCGAGCGGTTCCGTACCGAGATCCTCGATGGGAGTCCGTCATGACCGAATCCGCCACTGAGCCCACACTGCTGCTGACGGCGCGCGATGTCGCCGAGATCGCGCTGACCGATGCGGAAGTCATTGCCGCGGTAGAGCGCTCGCTCGCCGCGCAGGGACGCGGCCAGACCGTGATCGAGCCGCGCGTCCACCTTGTGCCCGAGTCCTCGGACAAGGGCCACTTCAATGTCCTGCGCGGCTATGTGGCCCCGCTCGCCTCCGCCGGTGTCAAGGTCGTCGGCGACTTCTATCGCAACTACGAGCGCGGCCTGCCCTCGGAGCTGGCCGTGCTCAATCTCTTCGATCCAGAGACGGGCGCGTTGCGCGCGATGGTCGAGGCGACGGGCATCACGAGCATGCGCACGGGGGCGTTGACCGCCATTGGTGCGAAGCATCTTGCACGCCCGGACAGCCGGGTGCTCGGCCACATCGGTACGCGGGGGACGGCCTACTGGAACGTGCGCCTGCTCGACGGCCTGTTCGACTTCGACGAGATCCGGGTCCACTCCCGCCGCCCTGAGAGTCGCCAGGCCTTTGCCGATCAGTTGACGACCGATCTGGGCAAACGGGTCACGGTGGTCGAGGACTGGGCATCCTGTGTCCAGGGCGCGGACATCGTCGTCGAGGCCTCGCGCCTACCCAGTCCGCAGCCACTGCTGAAGACCGAATGGATCAAGCCGGGCGCGCTGGTGGTCCCCTACGGCACGATGAGCGCGGTCGAGCTGTCGCTGACCGACATCATGAGCAAGGTCGTGGTCGACGATTGGGGGCAGTGCAAGCCGGGGCGCCCGTACGGTGCGCTGCGCGAGCATGTCGACAGTGGCCGCGTGACCTGGGAGTCACTGCACGCCGAGCTGGGGCAGATTGTCGCCGGTCTGCGACCGGGACGCGAAACCGCCGAGGAGAAGATTCTGTTCTGGCACCGGGGGCTCAGTACCAGCGATGTCGCCCTCGGCCATGCGCTGCTCGAGGCGGCGAAGAGCCGCGGTCTGGGGCAGTGGCTGGCGTTTCATTGACGTCGCACGGGCGTAGCGGTCGCCGGTCATGGTCATTGTCGGGTTGCGCCCCGCGGTGCGCGGCGCAACCCGATCTCCGCGCTCTGCCGGATGGGTCGGAGGGGCGATTGCGGTAATCGCTGCCGTCGGGCTTCGCGCCACTGTGCGGCGCTCAGCCCGACCTACGTGTCGGCCGCTTAGCCCACCGATTCGCTCGCCGGTTCGTGGTACTCGAACACGGGCTTGGCGCGCTTGAGCTCCTCGATCGGGATGTGGCACGTGATCGTGTGTCCGGGACTGACCTCGCGCTCCGGCGGGGGCTCATTGTCACAGATCTCGCCAATCCGGTGCGGGCAGCGTGTCGAGAAGGGGCAGCCCTTCGGCGGCGCCATGACACTCGGGAGGTTGCCCTCGAGCAGGATCTCGCGCTTCTGGATGTTCGGATCGGCGATCGGGACGGCCGATAGCAGGGCCTCCGTATAGGGATTGTAGGGCGGCGAGAAGACCTCGTCGGTGGTCCCGCGCTCCATGATCCAGCCCAGATACATGACGACCACGCTGTCGGAGAGGTAGCGCACCGTCGATAGGTCGTGGCTGATGAACAGCAGCGTGGTGTGGTGTTCTCGCTGGATGTCCATCAGCAACTCGGTGACCGCCGCGGCGACCGAGACATCGAGGGCGGATACAGGCTCGTCGGCGACGACCATGGCCGGATTGCCGGCGAAGGCGCGGGCGATACCGACGCGCTGTTTCTGGCCACCGGAGAGCTGGCGCGGGCGCCGGTAGTAGAAGTCGCGCGGCAGCTTCACGATGTCGAGTAGCTCGAATACCTTGTCGCGGATGCGGTCCTGGCTGCGCGCATTGGTGAAGCGCTGGATGACGCGACCGATCTGCGGGCCCACGCGGTGGCTGGGGTTGAGCGTGTCGAACGGATTCTGGAACACCATCTGTAGCGCAGAGATGCGATCCGGGGGGCGCTTGCGCACAGGCTGATAGGCGATTTCCGTGTCTTCGAGCTTGATCGAGCCGCCCGTGGCGGTCTCCAGTCCCATCAGGACCTTAGCGAAGGTTGATTTGCCGCAGCCGGATTCGCCCACGATCGCCACGGTCTCCGCCCGGCGGGCGTTGAAGGTGAGCGACTCGTTGGCCTTGACGTGGCGTACGCGCTCGCCGCGCAGGATCGCCGGTATCGAATTGTTGTACACCGGGTAATACTTCTGCATCCGATCGATCTTGAGGACCACTTCACCGAGCGTGAGGGGGTCCTTTTGTTCGGGCTTTGATTCGGCCTGATCGTGCTTGATCTCCTCGATGCGGACGCAGCGTGCGTAATGCCCGCGCTGTTCGTCGACCCGCCTGTGCGGGATCGTGTCCTGGTCGCAGCGCCCGGCCTTGAAGAAGTCGCAGCGGGGACCGAAATTGCAGCCCGGCGGGCGTTCATGCGGTAGCGGTAGCTGCCCGCGGATCGGCTTCAGCGGCGTCGCGTTCTTGTCCATGCTCGGCGATGCGATGCAGCCGAACAGGCCGTGCGTATACGGGTGCCGCGGGTTGCGGAAAAGCTGGTCGATCGAGCCTTCCTCAACCACTTCGCCCGAGTACATGACGAAGACCCGGTCGCAGGTCTCGCGGATCAGCCCCAGATTGTGCGAAATGTAGATCTGGGCCGTACCGAAGCGGCGGCTGATGTCGCCGATCAGTTTGATGATCCCAGCCTCGACGGTCACATCGAGCGCCGTGGTCGGCTCGTCGAGCACCAGCAGCGAGGCGTTCGCGAGTAGGCCCATGGCGATGACCACGCGCTGCTGCTGGCCGCCCGAAAGCTGATGCGGGAATGCCTCCATCACCCGTTCGGGATCGGGGAGCTGGACATCGCGCAGGATCTGCAGGGCGCGGTCGCGCGCCTCGCTCTCCGAGGCGCCCTCGTGCGTTAACGGGATCTCCATGAGCTGCTGGCGGATCTTCAAGCTCGGATTGAGCGAGGCGAACGGCTCCTGGTAGATCATGGCGATCTCGGAGCCGCGCGTCTTGCGCAGCTCTTCTTGCGACATCTCCGCCATGTCGCGGCCCTTGTACAGCACCTGACCACCGACGATGGCGCCATTGGTACCCATGTGCTGCATGATCGCCATCGCAACGGTGGATTTGCCGCAGCCGGATTCGCCGACGATACCGATGGTCTCCCCGGCGTGGACCTCGACACTGAAGTCGATCACAGCGGGGATCTCGCCGGCACGCGTGTAGTACGAGATCGACAGGTTGCGTGCTTCGAGTACGGGTGGCTCTGCCATGGTTGTTACTCCCGGCTCAGTCGCGCAGCGAGATCTCGCGCAGACCGTCGGCCATCATGTTGAATCCGAGAATGAGGCTGGAAAGGGCAGCCGCAGGTGCCAGCATCACGTGGCCCGCGTGCGCTCCCAGCTCGACGGCTTCGTTGATCATCATGCCCCAGTCGGGCTCCGGTGGCGGCAGCCCGAGGCCGAGGAAGCTCAGGGTCGCGATCGCGACCACGGTATAACCGAAGCGCAGACAGACATCGACGATCAGCGGTCCGCGGGCATTGGGCAGCAGCTCGACGAACATGATGTAGAGCGAGGACTCCCCTCGTGTCTGCGCCGCCGCGACGTAGTCCCGCGTTCGCAGATCCATGATGAGTCCGCGCACGATTCGCATCACGATCGGCGCCGTGGTGAAGGTCACAGCGATGACGATGTTGACGCCGGAAGCGCCGAGGAACGCGATGATCAGCACGTAGAGGACCAACACGGGGAACGAGAGCAGGATGTTCGCGAAGAACGAGACGACGTCGTCGACCAGGCCGCCGAGATAACCCGCGAGCACGCCCATGGTGATGCCCACGGCGTAGGCGCAGAGGATCGCGAGCATAGCCCAGACCATGACGCGCTGTGAGCCCCAGATCACGCGGGAGAGGACGTCTCGTCCCCGGTTGTCGGTGCCCAGCCAGTGGGTGCCGCCGTCGAAGGCCTCGCCGCCCGGTGGCACGAGGCGTACCGAGGCATCCAGTGGGTCGTAAAGAGGTAGCAGGGGGGCGAGGATCGCCATCAACACCCAGAACAGGACGATGGCCGCTCCGATCATGCCGAACCACGATTCGCGGAGCAGGGCGATCGAGCGGAGGAAACCCATGATGCGGGAGGGCCGGGCGCTGGCGGTTGCTGTTGGATTATCGCTCATGGCATCAACTCACGCGGATCCGGGGGTTCAGGAACATGTAACCAATATCGGACAGGAAGTACGACAGCACCGCCACGAAGACCGCGACCAGCGTGCATGCCTGGATTACGAAGATGTCGCCGAACAGAGCGGCGTCGAGCAGCAGTGTGCCGAAGCCGCGGTAGGCGAAGAAGACTTCGACGACGATGACCCCCGAGAGCAGGTAGTTGAGCTGCAGCATGATCACGGTGAACGGTGCGATGAGCGCATTGCGCAACGCGTGTTTGAGGATCACCTTGCGATACGGTAGTCCTTTGAGAATCGCAGTGCGTATGTATTGCGAGTTCATGACCTCGGCCATCGATGCGCGTGTCATGCGGACGACGTAACCGCCGCCGTAGAGCAGGAGTACGAGCACAGGCAGGATGATCTGCCGCGTATCCCAGCCGTCGTACATACCCGAGGTGCCCGGTAGCCAGCCGAGCCAGAACACGAATATCGCCGTCAGGAACGTGGCCGAGGCGAACTCCGGAACCGAGGTCGTGCCAACGGCGCCGATCGATATGACGCGATCACGCAGCGAGCCCTCCTTGATGCCGGAGAGCACGCCGAACAGCAGCGCCAAAGGGATCATCAGTGCGAACAGCCAGAAGCCCAGGATGGCCGTCATTCGCAGTCGGTCCCACAGGACTTCGTTGACGGGAACGCGCAACTGATGGGAGTAACCGAAGTCGCCTTGCAGGACACCCCACACCCATTCGAAGTAGCGCCCCACGGCGGGCTCCATGTATCCCTGCTGTTCGAGCCAGAGTTGGCGCTGCTCTTCGGTCGTATAGGGGCCTAGGACCTGACCTGCCACATTCATCTTGTTGAATTCGAAGATGGTGAACAGGATGATCGTCACCACGATCATGATGAGCAGCATCTGGCCAAGTCGTCGGGCAATGAAAATCAACATGGCGCGGCAAACCCCCGCTGGTTCTGGTGCCGGGTCGGGGCCGGCATGCCATTAGTTATCGTATTGGCGGCGCACCGGATACCCGGAAACTACTGGGGCCCGCCGTTGCCGGCGGGCCCCAGTGACCGATGCGACTTCAGTCGTCGATCCACACCTTGTGGAAGATGTGATAGAGCGTCGGCTGCCCCGGGAAGTTCTTGACGTAATCCTTCGCCGCCGTGAAGCGCGGTGCCCAGACCGGTTGGCAGATTACGGCGTCTTCCTGCAGGATCTCCATCGCTTGCCGGAGGACTTCGCTGCGCTCGTCGGCATCGAGGATGGACTCGGCCTGGTCCATGATTTCGTCGAACTCCGGATTGGCGTAGTTGGTCTCGTTCCAGGCGGCCCCGCTGCGGTAGGCCAGACTCAGGACCATGGTACCGAGCGGGCGGTGGACCCACTGCGTCGCGCCGAGCGGGGTCTCGGTCCAGATCTCCCAGTACCGCGATGACGGCATCATGTTGATACGTAGATCGACGTTGATGGCACGCAGGTGCTGTGCCCAGAGTTCGGCCATCTGCTGGTCGGTGGGGCCACCGACATTGCCGACGTCGATGCTGATCTCCAGTCCGTCGCCGTAACCCGCCTCCTCGAGAAGTGCACGCGCCCCCTCGATATCCTGCTCCATCTCGGGGAGCTGGTAGTAGTCGGGGTGGATCGGATGGACGTGGTGATGCTCGCCATGCTCACCCTCGTCGTTGAACATCAGCCGGTTGTAGGCCGGGATGTCGATCGCCTTGAGCAGCGCTTGGCGCACGCGCTTGTCGTCGAAGGGTGGTTCATTGACATGCATGCGCATCACTGTGCACGTCGCCGAATCGACAGTGACGATATGGGCGTCGTCCATGTCCTCTGCCATGCGCAGGTTGTCGATGTCGAACTCGTAGACCGCATCCGCCTGGCCACCCTGCAGTGCGGCGACATGAGATGACCCGTCTTCGCCGACGTCGATATAGACGATCTCGTCGAGGTAGATCGGCCCGCCGATGTAGGGGTCATCGAGGTCCTCGCCCCAATAGGGCCGATCGGCGCGCTGCAGCACGGCACGGCTGCCGACCCGGTGCTCGGCGAGCGTGTACGGCCCGGTGCCGTTCGGGTTCGCGGAGAGGTCGCCATCGAAGTCGCGATGCACGATCGCCGTGGGATAGTTGAACAGGTTCTCCGGGATCGCGAGCTGGCCCGTACGCATGCGCAGCTTGACCGTGTAATCATCGACCTTCTCGACCGCACCATCAATCATGCGGCGTTCGCCGTTGACCTCCTCGGTCATGGCGGAAAACAGGCTCATGTTCGGCGAGCCGGTGGCGGGATCGAGCCAGCGCTCGAAGTTGAACACCACATCGTCGGCGATGAAATCGTCGCCGTTGTGCCACTTGATGCCCTGGCGGAGGTGGAAGGTCCACTCCCGCAGGTCCTCGGAGGCTTCCCACTCCCGCGCCAGGTAGGGGCGCGTGACGTTGTCGGCCCCGGTGCAGGTGAGATACTCGACGATATGTCGGGAAAGGTTGGAGCGCTCGACCCAGTCGAAGGTGGCCGGGTCCTGCATCTCCTGGACCTGCATCGCGACGCGCAGGCGCCCGCCCATTTTACCGTTGTCGCCCGCGTGTGCCGGCGCGACCAGTGGGTTCCCCGTGATCTTGCCGATTAAGCTATAGGACGCTGCGGCGGACATGCCCAGCAGGGTGCTGGTGCGGAGGAAGTCTCTGCGACTCATCTTGCCTTGCCGCAGGTCTTCGGCAAGCTTGGGAATGGCCGGGTGTTTGGGCCGTTTCAATTCATCTTCGTTCATGATCTACCCCGCTGGAGCTGCATAGGATGAAGACCCCCTCGATGGCTTGCTGACCACTTGTATTCGGGGGTGCGACGATGGGAGGAGACAGCCGATACAGGACGCATCGGTGCCGGGTTGGCCGAAGGGCAATGATGGCTCGAGGCCATGCGGAACGCGTGTGCTTTCGACAAATTCACTTCCCCTTCGGGGCTTCTTTCACGAATCTAGCGCCTAAACCGCAGTGGTGCAAACACGGATCGAATGTTACTGATCGAGTTGTACCGGCCATTGCGCTTGCGGTGAAAGCACTCACGCTCACCCCCGGCCGCTGACGCTGCGCCGATGGTAGACCGGAGCAGTCACTGTGACTCGCCACACACCAGTGACTTAGCGCCACTTACAAGCACCTGCCTGCGGCTTTGGGCATTGCCTCTTCAACCATGTGTAACGGTTCTGTAATTGGGGGGTATGCGGCTATCCGGTTGCCGACCAAAATTCTCTCCGGTGCGACCCAGCCTCGCGGAGTCATCCAGAACAAGCATTCTCGTCCGAGTGAACAAGCAATTCTCGGCCAAGTGAACAAGCATTCTCGGCCGAGTGGCCGATTCCGGTTGCAGTCGCAGGACGGACATCGATTGGTGGTGGATCGATCGATCCATTGGGTGGGCTTCGGTGGACGATAAGATCTGGCTTGCGGTCGCTGCGAATGGGCAACCTGATGCCGTCCGCGACGTGTCGTTCGGGGGCTGATGGGCTGGGTTGCAGTTGCACATCGCATCCCGATACCGCACGATGATCGCTTGCTCAAGGTTCGACCTCTCCCTTCTCACGAATCCGCACTCGCTGCGATGTCCGGTTGGCGTCGGTGCCGCCCTTGCGGTGCCCGCGTGCCGGCTTGGAGACCCCGATGACAGACACACAGCAAACCGACTGGCATGCACGTGCCGCTACACTGGATTTGCCGGTTGATCCGTGGATCAATGGCGAGCCGGTGACCACGACGCAGGGCGGCCGCTTCACTCGCATCAATCCGGCGACCGGGGTGCCCCTCGCGGAGATCGGTGAATGTGATGCCACTGATGTGGATCACGCCGTGCGTACCGCGCGGGACTGTTTCGAGCGCGACGAATGGCGGGGACTGGATCCGGGTGAGCGCAAGTCCCGGATGAAGCGTTGGGCGGATCTGATCCGACAGCATGCCGATGAACTCGCCCTGCTCGAATCGCTGGATACGGGCAAGCCAATCGGCGACACGACCAGCGCCGATGTGCCGGCCTGTGCGGCCACTATCGACTGGTACGCCGAGGCGCTGGACAAGCTCTATGACGAAGTCGCGCCGACCGGTACCGATGCCGTGGTGACGATCACGCGCGAGCCCGCCGGTGTCGTCGCGGCCGTGGTGCCGTGGAACTATCCCCTGATCATCGCATCGTGGAAGATCGGCCCGGCGCTCGGGGCGGGGAATTCGGTGATCCTGAAGCCGGCCGAGCAATCCTCCCTGGCGAGCCTGCGGCTGGCGGCGCTGGCCGTTGAGGCCGGTATCCCCGGAGGCGCCTTCCAGGTCATCACCGGGCGTGGCCACATCACCGGCGAGGCGATCGGGCGCCATCCGGATATCGACGTGGTCGCATTCACCGGCTCGACCGAGATCGGCCGCCGCTTCCTCGTCTATGCCGGCGAGTCGAACATGAAACGGATCGCCCTGGAGTGCGGCGGCAAGTCGCCTCAGGTCGTGGCCCGTGACTGCCCCGACCTCGACCGTGCGGCCGCCGCGATCGCGGGCAGCATCTGGTACAACCAGGGCGAGACCTGTCACGCCAGCTCGCGGGTGATCGTCGACCGCGCCGTGCGCGAGGCACTGCTTGAGCGCGTCGAGGCCTGGATGCCCGAGTTCGAGCCCGGGGATCCGCTCGATCCGCGCACGACGATGGGCGCGATGATCGAGGCCGAGCACCTCGACCGGGTGCAGGGCTATCTCCGGGTCGCCGGCGAAGAGGGGGCCCGCGTGCGTGCCGGGGGCGAGCGTGTGCGCGCAGAGACGGGGGGCTACTACATGCGCCCGGCGATCCTCGATGGCGTCGACAATCGTATGCGGGTGGCCCGCGAGGAGATCTTCGGCCCCGTCCTCGCCGTGCTCGAGTGCGATGGCCTGGATGAGGGCATCGCGCTCGCCAATGATACCGACTATGGCCTGGCGGCTTCGATTTGGACGAACAGCGTGGGTGCGGCCCATCGCGCGGCGCGCGCCCTGCGTGCCGGTACGGTCTGGGTCAATACCTACGACCAGACCCCGATTGTCACCCCCTTCGGAGGCTACAAGCAGTCGGGTATCGGCCGTGACCGCTCGCTGCACGCCTTCGACAAGTATACGGAGATCAAGACCACCTGGGTCGATACCACGGTGTGAGCGTGCGCTGCTAGCGTTCCGGAGTCGCCGCGAGCGGGCGTTCGCGGCGGTTGCGGATCGTCTCCCGCCGCAGGATGTAGAGCCCGGCGGCGGCGACGATGACCATGCCGCTGACCGCGAGATGGTTGGGCAGATCGCCCCAGATGAGGAAGCCGAGGGCGGTCGCCCACAGCAGCGCGGTGTACTCGAAGGGCGCGATCGTCGCGGCCGGGCCGAGCGCGAACGCGCGGATAAAGCAGAACATGCCGCTACCGGCCACGATGCCGAGCGCGCAGAACAGCAGCAGATCGAGCCAATCGGGGGCGACCCAGACGAAGGGCAGGGCGACGCCACAGCCGATGATGAAGATCACGGTGGAGTGGGCCATGGTGCACACGGTTGCGTCGAACCGACTCAGCCAGCGTGTCGTGAGCATCATCAGGGCGTGCAGCGTGGTCCCGAGGATGGCCCAGAAGGCCACGGGATCGAACATCGCTGTTCCGGGCTGGATGATCAGCAATACCCCGAAGAATCCCACCGCGACCGCGCACCAGCGGTGCAGCCCGACCGATTCGGCCAGCAGCGGCACGGACAGCAGCGTGACGATGATCGGCGCCGCATAACTGATCGCGAGCGTATCGGCGAGCGGCATGGAGCGGTAGGCGAGGATAAAACAGATGATGCCGCCCAGAGCGAGGCTGGCGCGCAAGACTTGCAGACTCGGTCGCCGGCTGATGAGCGTGGGCGGGGGCGCGCGCTCCCACAGCAATAGCGCCGCCAGTGGCAGCAGGCCGAACAGCCCGCGGAAGAACACGATCTGGAACGGGCTGTAATCGGCGGCGAGCCATTTTGCCAGCGCATTGAACAGCGCGAACAGGAACGTCCCGATCACCATGAAGAGGATGCCGCGGCCCACGGTGCTTGTCGTGCCTGGGGTGGCGGTCGCTCTCGTGCTGGATTGGGGCAGTGACATCGGGCTTCGTGGTTCGACCGTGGGAGCCGGCAGTGCCGGCGCCGGCCCGGTAATCGCGCGCGACCGGCGGGCGCGCAGCGCTGTTCGGGTAGCCGCTCCGGCTAGAAGTCGGTCGGCGCGCCACCCTCCTCCTTGCGTCGGGCGACAAAGGCCTCGAGCTCGTCGCGGATCGCGGGGTCCATGGCCGGTGGCTCGTAGGCCGCGATGATCTCCTTGTAGATGCGATGCGCGCGCTCGTGCGCCTTCTCCGCGCCGGCCTCTTCCCAGGCTTCGTAGTTGCGCCAGTCGGAGAGGAATGGCGCATAGAAGGCGTCACGATAGCGGGCCTGCGTGTGGGCGCTGCCGAGGAAGTGGCCGTGCGGTCCGACCTCGCGGATCGCCTCGACGGCGAGATCGTCGGGCTCGGTCGGAACCGGGCGGTGATACCACGTCCATTGCTGCAGCATCTCGCAGTCCATGACGAACTTCTCGAAACTGGCGGTCAAGCCCCCCTCCAGCCAGCCCGCGGCGTGGAATACCAGGCTCGCGTGGGCGCTCAGGGCGCCGTTGAGGGAATTCGCCGTCTCCCACACGGCCTGGCCGTCGGGGTAGTTGGTCGCGTTCGCGTTCGATGCGCGCCAGGGCAGGTGGTAGCGCCGCGCCATCTGGCCGGACATCTGCATCGCGCGCATGTATTCCGGTGTGCCGAAGGCCGGGGCGCCCGATTGCATGTCGACGTTGGAGGTGAAGGCACCGAAGCCGACCGGCGTGCCCGGATTGATCCACTGCAGCAGGGCGATGGCGGCGAGGCATTCCGCGGTCTGCTGTGCGATGGCGCCCGCCAGGGTGATGGGGGCCATCGCCCCGGCCAGGGTGAAGGGCGCAATCACCACGGGTTGGCCCCGCCGCGCCATGCGCATGGCGCCGTCGAGCATCGGCCAGTCGTGCTTCAGCGGCGAAGACGAGTTGATGTTGGTGAACATGCGCGGGGCAGCGTCGAATTCCTCGTGACTGAGCCCCCCCGCGATGCGCACCATCTCGATGGCGTCATCGACGCGCTCGGCCCCCAGCGAATAGGTGTGGACCACCTTGTCGGTCAGTGTCAGCAGGTCGTAGAAGGCATCGAGATGCCGCACCGAGGCGTGGATGTCGACCGGTTCGACCGGGTAGCCGCAGTTGAAATGGATGATGTTGAAGCTCTGGGTGAGCTTCAGCAGCGTCTGGAAATCGGCGCGATTGCCGTTGCGACGGCCGCCCTCAAGGTCGCTGACATTGGGCGGGCTGGCCACCGAGCCGAAGGCGCAGCGGCCATCTCCCCAGGTGATACGGCGTTCGGGATTGCGCGGTGTGAGCGTGATGGCATCGGGCGCCTTCGCCACCTGCTCCATGACGAAGTCGCGCCCCATACGCACCGTCGGCCCGTCGCCGTCGATGCTGCAGCCGGCCTCGGCGAGGATGCGCCGGGCATCCTCGTGGAGGAAGTCGATGCCGATCTCCTCGAGCACGCGCATCGCGGCATCGTGGATGCGTTCGACACCCTCGGCATCCAGCGGCTCGATGGGCGCATCGCAGTAGCGCAGCTGCTCCCACGCCATCTGGTCGATGGGGAACGCCGTGCCGCCTGCAGCGGCATCGGCCTGACGTTGGGCGCGGCGTGCCGCGCGGCCACCCCGGGAACGGGCCATTATGGTCCTCCTGTATTTGTGGTTCTTGCCGAACGGACGCGACCCATCAAGTCGGCGGCACGTGTGGCAAGGGGCCGGGTCGCCTGCCGGCGCATCATGGGGCGGTGGCTCCGCGAATCGTCGGGAACCAGTCTTCGCGCAGGCGCTGGCCACTCACCATCCCGTGGCCGGGGAAGGGTGGCGATGTGCGCCCGGGGCGCTCGACATACCGGGCATCGTCACCGAGCCAGCGCAGTGACAGCACACGCCGGCGCTGGCGGGTCATGTTGCCGCGAGCGCCGTGCACCGTGCGGTAGTGGAAGGCTACCACGTCACCCGGTTGCAGGGTCCATTCGACGACGCGGTAGCGCTCCGGCTCGTTGTCGGGGTCCGGGACATCGACAAAGGTGTCATCACCATTGGCGTAGAAGGCGCTGTCGTCGGCCCAGCTCACCGGGCGAACCATGCGCTCCCAGCGGTGAGAGCCGGCGATGAAGCGCAGCGTCGCTTCCTCGACCGGATCCACGGGGATCCAGAAGCTTACCATCTGGCTGCCGTCGACGAAGTAGTAGGGCAGATCCTGGTGCCAGGGCGTGGCCTTGGCCGTGCCCGCCTCCTTGACCAGCACATGGTCATGGAAGATCTGCGCGGAGTGCGAGCGCATCAGCGCCGCGGCGATGTCCGGTGCCGGAGACTCGCGGACCACGCGCTCGAATTCGGGGAGGCGCTGCCAGTTGCAGTAGTCGTCGAAGAACTGACCGCCTTCGCCGGGTGCGGCGTTCTCGCTGGCGTATTCGCCGGGCTCGCGGAGGTTGCGCTCGATGCCGGCGGCGATGACATCGACCCAGTCCCGCAGCGCGCCGCGCAGACAGACCGCGCCGTCGCGCTCGAAATCGCTGATCGCTTCCGCGGTCAAACCTTGCTCGGCGAGATCGGCTGTCGTCATGGGTTTCCCCTGTCTTGGCTGCGAACAAGGGTCAGGCTAGGCAAGCGCGGTCCCGCGCACAATTGCGAACCTTGTAAATGGAAATCGTCGTTTGTTGAGAAAAAGCGTCAAGATGGTGAGAATAGGCGCATGTTGGACAAGCGCAACCGTTCCCGCATCTTCCGTGACAGGCTCGAGTCCGCAATCGCCAGCGCCGGCTCCAGCCGGAGTGCACTGGCACGCGATACCGGCTTCGATCGCTCGACCCTGACTCAAATCCTCAACGGCGACGCGCCGCGGTTGCCGAACGTGCACCTGGCCGCGCGCTGTGCCGAGGTGCTCGGGGTGAGCGCCGACTGGCTCCTCGGCCTGTCCGATCGCCAGGAGCGTGCCGTCGACATCCTCTCGGCGTCGTTCGAGATGCAGCGCGCAACCCGCACGCCGGCCGATGAGTTCGTGCAGGCCTGCCACCGCGAGGCGGCGGGCTACAAGATCCGTCATGTGCCGACCTCGATTCCCGATGCGCTGAAGACGGAGTCGGTCCTGGAGTATGAGTACCGCGCCTTTCTCGGCAAGACGCCCGAGCAGGCGATCGTGGCGATGCGCGACCGCCTCGACCATGTGCGGGCACCGGGCTCCGATGTCGAGGTCTGTGCGCGTCTCGACATCCTGCTCGATCTCGCCGCAGGGGCCGGCTACTGGCACGGCCTCGCCGCCGAGGCGCGGCGCGAACAGCTCGCCCACATCGCGCGCATGGCGCGCGACTTCTACCCGTCTTTGCGCCTCTACCTGTTCGATGCGAAGAAGGTCTACAGCGCGCCGCTGGCGATCTTTGGGCCCCTGCTCGCCACCGTCTATGTGGGCCAGTTCTATCTCGTCTTCCGCCATCGTCAACAGGTGATTGCCTTCAGTCAGCACTTCGATGAACTGGTCCGCAGCGCCGAGGTCGATGCCCGTGCGGTGGCCGACTTCATTGAGGAGCGGTTTCTCTGAGGGTGATCGCGGGCCGGCTTGCAGGCGGCGCACACTGCGCCGTAGGCTCGCCAACCCCGTGTCCGCAACGCGAACGCCGAGGCCATCATGATCGCGAGCCTGCCCATGTACGACCTGCCGCGCCTGCGTCGGGCGACGGACGCCTGGTGGCGGGGGCTCGCGCGGCACATGCAGGCAGCGGGCATCGACGATGTCCCCGATGCCCTCGAGCGCGAATCGGCCTGGACCGCCCCGGATCTGCTGTTCAGCCAGACCTGCGGTTACCCGCTCACGCACGACCTCGCCGCCATCGTCGAGCCCGTCTGCACACCCGCCTATGCGGCACCCGGATGCGAGGGCGCACGCTACAGCAGCGCCATCTGCGTCGCCGAGGATGCGCCGGCGGACGGCATCGCCGATCTGCGCGGCAGCGTGGTCGCCTACAACAGCCGCGACTCGCACTCGGGGTATAACGTCCTGCGGTACATGGTCGCCGAGCTGACCGAGGACGGTCGCTTCTTCGCCGGCAAGCACGAGTCGGGCGGCCATGTCGCCAGTCTGGCCGCCGTCGCCGCGGGACGTGCCGATGTTTGCGCCATCGATGCGGTGACTCATGCGCTCTGTGCCCGCTGGGAGCCTGAGCGCCTCGCCGGTACGCGGGTTTTGCGTTACTCGCCCTCTGCACCGGGCCTGCCCTATGTGGCCGGCCGCAGCGTCACGCCAGCGACACGCGAGCGTCTCCGTGGCGCCGTGCACGCGGCCTTGACAGACGCGGGGCTGGCCGAGACGCGGGCGGCATTGTTGCTTGCGGGTGCAGAAGATCTCCCGCGCTCGGCGTATGCCACGATCACGGCCATGGAGCGGGCGGCGATTGGGGCCGGCTATCCCGAGTTGTACTGACACAAAGGGGGTGGCCTTGCGCAACCGCGGGCGATTTGATTGAGTGATCGGCCCCTTGACCGGAGACCGTTGATGCCTGCCAGTCCGTCGAACCGCCGCGATCCCGATCGTGTCATCCGTGCCCCACGCGGCAGCGAGCTTCGAGCACGCTCCTGGCTGACCGAGGCGCCGCTGCGCATGCTCATGAACAATCTGGACCCGGAGAACGCGGAGAATCCGGCCGAGCTGGTCGTCTACGGCGGGATCGGTCGGGCCGCTCGCGACTGGGAGTGCTACGACCGCATTGTCGCGACCCTGGAGCGCCTCGGCGACGACGAGACCCTGCTGGTGCAGTCGGGCAAGCCGGTCGGGGTGTTTCGCACCCACGCCGACGCGCCCCGCGTGCTGATCGCGAACTCGAATCTGGTGCCCCACTGGGCGACGTGGGAGCACTTCAACGAGCTCGATCGCAAGGGCCTGATGATGTTCGGCCAGATGACGGCGGGCTCGTGGATCTACATCGGCAGCCAGGGCATCGTCCAGGGGACCTACGAGACCTTCGGCGAGGCAGCCCGCCAGCACTACGATGGCACCACAAGGGGGCGCTGGGTTTTGACCGGGGGCCTCGGCGGCATGGGCGGTGCCCAGCCGCTGGCCGCAACCATGGGCGGGCTGTCGATGCTCGCGGTCGAGTGCCGCCAGGATCGGATCCAGCGGCGTCTCGATACCGGCTATCTCGACCGCGGCGTGGACAACCTCGATGAGGCGCTGGCGATCATCGAGCGGTCGCGGGACAGCGGCGATGCCGTTTCCGTCGGCCTCCACGCCAATGCCGCCGAAGTCTTCCCCGAGCTCGTGCGTCGCGGCGTCCACCCCGACATGGTCACGGACCAGACCAGCGCCCACGATCCGCTCAACGGCTACCTCCCCGCTGGCTGGACCTGGGAGGAGGCCGAGGCCCTGCGCCCCGCCGACCCCGAGCGCGTGGTGCGTGCGGCGAAGGCTTCGATGGCCGAACAGGTGCGCGCAATGCTCGCTTTCCAGCGCGCCGGTGTGCCGACCTTCGACTACGGTAACAACATCCGCCAGATGGCGCTCGAGGAAGGCGTCGACGAGGCCTTCGATTTCCCCGGCTTCGTCCCCGCCTACATCCGGCCGCTGTTCTGCCGCGGCGTCGGCCCGTTCCGCTGGGTCGCGCTTTCCGGCGATCCCGAGGACATCTACCGCACCGACGAGAAGGTCAAGGCGTTGATGCCGGATGACGCCCATCTGCACAACTGGCTCGACATGGCGCGCGAGCGCATCCACTTCCAGGCACTGCCGGCACGCATCTGCTGGGTCGGCCTCGGCGATCGCGCCCGCCTCGGCCTTGCCTTCAACGAGATGTACGCCCGCGGCGAGATCGGTGCGCCCGTGGTTATCGGCCGCGACCATCTCGACAGCGGCTCCGTCGCCAGCCCCAACCGCGAGACCGAGGGCATGATGGACGGCTCCGGCGCGGTCTCCGACTGGCCGCTACTCAATGCCCTGCTCAATACCGCGAGCGGCGCGACCTGGGTGAGCTTGCATCATGGCGGCGGCGTCGGCATGGGCTACTCCCAGCACGCTGGTCAGGTGATCGTCTGCGACGGCACCGAGGCCGCCGCGCGGCGCATCGCGCGCGTGCTCACCAACGACCCGGGCACGGGCGTCATGCGCCACGCCGACGCCGGTTACGACGAGGCGATCGCCTGCGCCCGCGAACAGGGCATGGACTTGCCGATGCTGAATCGCTGAGCGGGCGTGTTTTGCCGAACGGTACGCGAATGAGGGCCTTGCCGTGGGATCTCGCCGCGGCGCAGGGCGCGCGGAGGAAGAGCGAAAGCTTGCCGTGCGCGGTTCGCGTCTCCGCCCGAGTCGATCGTCCGGTGGTTACACAACCTCTGACGAAGAGCAATCTCGCCAAGGTGCCCAGCACGCCAAGGAGAGATTTTCTGCGCGTGCTGGGCGCCTTGGCGAGAGATCACCGTTGCTCGCGAACGCCCCTTGAGGCGGCGTCGTTGGTGCAGCGAAGCGGCGGCTCCTTCTCTGGGGCCGCACACGCCGTAGCCTGTAAGGAAGGAGGTCCATGCGTACGGTATGGTTAAACGGCCGGGCGGCGACGATGGCCGCCGGCTCGGCGTGGGGCGAGATCGACGACGCCGCGATCGTCGCGCGCGACGGCCGCATCGAGTGGGTTGGCGCACGCGGTGACCTCGGCGCGACCGACGATGCCGAGGTCGTCGACCTCGGGGGCCGTTGGGTGACGCCGGGACTGGTGGACTGCCATACCCATCTCGTCTATGGCGGCACCCGTGCCCGCGAGTTCGAGATGCGCCTGCAGGGCGCGAGCTACGAGGAGATCGCCCGCGCCGGCGGCGGTATTGTCTCGACGGTGCGTGATACGCGCGCGGCGTCGGAGGAGGAGTTGTTCGCCGGGGCACTCGAGCGCGCCCGCGAGCTGCTGGCCGAGGGCGTTACCGTGCTCGAGGTGAAGTCGGGCTACGGCCTCGACGCCGAGACCGAGCTGCGCATGCTGCGCGTGGTGCGCCAGCTCGGCGAGGCGATCCCGGCCACGGTCCGTGCGACCTGTCTCGCCGCCCATGCGCTGCCGCCGGAGTATGATGGCCGCCACGACGCCTATATCGACGAGGTCTGCGTACCCGTCGTCGAACGCGCCGCCAAGCTCGGTCTCGCCGATGCGGTCGACGGGTTCTGCGAGCGTATCGCCTTCGATCGCGAGCAGATCGCCCGCGTCTTCGATGCCGCCCGTGCCCAGGGGCTACCCGTGCGTCTCCATGCCGAACAGCTCTCTGACCAGGGTGGGACGCAGATGGCGGCAGGCTATGGTGCCCTGTCGATGGACCACCTTGAGTACGTCACCGCAGACGGCGTACGCGCGATGGCGGCGGCGGGCAGTGTGGCGGTGATCATGCCGGGGGCCTTCTATACCCTGCGCGAGACGCGCCTGCCACCGATCGATCTCTTCCGCGGGCACGGTGTGCCGATGGCGGTCGCCACCGATGCGAACCCGGGCTCCTCGCCGGCGCGTTCGCTGCTACTGATGCTCAACATGGTCTGCACGCTGTTCCGTATGACGCCGGCTGAGGCCTTCGCCGGGGTCACGCGCGAGGGCGCACGGGCGCTCGGTCTGGGGCACGAATACGGTACGCTGGAGGCGGGCAAGTGCGCGGACCTCGCGGTATGGGATTTCGATCACCCGGCCGAGCTGGCCTACTGGATCAAGGCCCCGGCCCCGGTGGCCGTCTACCGCCACGGCTCGCCGGTGAGGCGATCAATCCCCCTGGGTGAGTCATGATGAACACTGAAATCCGTATCCAGCCCGGCAAACTCTCGCTCACCCAGATACGCGCCATCGAACGTGAGGACGCACCGGTCGTGCTCAGTGGGGACTGGCGCTCGGCGGTCGACGCCGCGGCCACTACGGTTGACCGTGTGCTTGATGAGGGGCGGGTCGTCTACGGCATCAACACCGGCTTCGGTCTGCTCGCCCAGCAGCGCGTCTCGCCGGACCAGCTCGCCGAACTCCAGGTCCGCCTGGTGCGCTCGCACGCCGCCGGTACGGGTGAGCCCCTGGCGCCGGAAACGGTGCGTCTTGTGCTGGCGTTGAAGGCGGCGTCGCTGGCGCAGGGCTACTCCGGGGTGCGCGAGTCCACGGTCGATCTGCTGCTGGCGATGCGCAATGCGGGCGTCCTGCCCGTGATCCCCGCCAAGGGCTCGGTCGGGGCGTCGGGCGATCTCGCGCCGCTGGCGCACCTGGCCCTGGTGATGATCGGCGAGGGTGAGGCGATGATCGAGGGGCGCCGCATGCCCGGCGCGCAGGCGCTCGCCGCCGCCGGTCTGGCGCCGATCCGGCTCGCGGCCAAGGAGGGATTGGCGCTGCTCAACGGCACCCAGGTCTCCACCGCGCTCGCGCTGCGCGGCCTGCTCGCCGCCGAGGATGGTTTCAAGGCGGCGCTGATGGCGGGGGCACTGAGCGTCGACGCGATGAAGGGCACCGATGCCGCCTTCGACCCGCGCATCCAAGTGCTCGTCGATCATCCCGGTCGCGCCGAGGTCGCCGCCACCCTGATGGAGCTGATGGCGGGCAGCCGCATCCGCGAGAGCCACCTCGACTGTGATCGGGTCCAGGATCCCTATTCGCTGCGCTGCCAGCCCCAGGTCATGGGCGCCTGCCTGGACCAGCTGCGGACCGCGGCGCGCACCCTGCTCACCGAAGCCAACGGCGTCTCCGACAACCCGCTGGTATTCCCCGATACCGGTGAGGTCCTCTCCGGGGGTAATTTCCACGCCGAAGCGGTGGGCTTTGGCGCCGACCAGATCGCCAACGCGATCGCCGAGATCGGGGCATTGTCGGAGCGGCGCACGGCGCTGTTGGTGAATCCCGCGATGAGCGGACTGCCCGCCTTCCTGACCCCGGACCCGGGGGTCAACTCGGGCTTCATGATCCCGCAGGTGACCGCGGCCGCGCTGGTCAGCGAGAACCGCCAGCGCGCGACGCCGGCCAGTGTCGATAGCCTGCCGACGTCGGCCGACCAGGAAGACCATGTCTCGATGGCGACCTACGCGGCGCGGCGGCTGCTCACGATGACGGCGAATCTGCACGCGATCGTCGCCGTGGAGCTGATCGCCGCAACCCAGGGGATCAGCTTCCACCGCCCCCTCGCGTCGTCGCCTGCCCTGGAGCGGTGCATGGCGGAGATCGTCGCCGTGGCGCCACTGCGAGGCGAGGATCGCGCCTTCGCCGACGAGATCGAGGCGACCCGGGACGGCATCCGCACCGGCCGTTTCCAGGATACCGTGGTGCAGGACATTACGGTCGGGTGAGTGGCCCGGTGCGTGTCGGGCCGGAGCTTCGGCGCTTGTCGCGGGGCGTGGCGTGTACCCCCATGGCCGTGGGTCAGCTGGAGGCCGGCGGGGGCGTGTGGTATCGTCTATTGATATGACAATGCATCGGGAGCGTTGCTGACAGGCGAGGGGATACGCTAGCCGCGGGTTGTGTCGGCAACGCGCACTCAAGCACGGCAGGAGTGTCACGGAGCACGGGAGGGAGACGTTCACGGGTTGTAGACAGGATATGGCCCGACCAGTCCAAGCCGAACCGGAAACGATCCATGGCCGTAAGTACGAAATGCGTCGCCTGCAGCGTCGATGACCTGCGCCCCGGACTCTTTGTTGTCGAGCCGGATGTCCCCTGGACCGAGCTGCCGTTCCTGTTTCAGGGATTCGAGATCGAGAGCGAGGACGAGATCCGGGTCTTCCGCTCCCACTGCAGCCACGTCTACGTCGATCCCGAGCGTTCCAGTGAGATGCCGGAACCGGCCGTGACCCCCGCGGCGGCGGTCGCGAGGCAGAAACCGGGCAAGTCAGAGCCGCGCCCCGACGCCGGCGCTGAACAGCACCTGCCCCGGCGTCGACGCACGAATACCGCGCGCACTGCCCCGAGCGAGGCGCTCGACTCCGACGATCGCTATCCCGATGTCGACAGTTTCCGCGAGGAGGTCGAGTCGGTCAGTCGTGTGCGCGAGACGGCGCGAAAGTACGTCGAGGAGGCCTTCAAGAGCGCCAATCAGGGCGCATCCCTCGATGTCGACGGTGCCCGCTCGGTGATTAGCGACCTGATGACGCGCATTACCGAGAAACCGACCGCCTCGGTTTGGTTGACCAGCCTGAACGACTGCGACGATTACACCACCTCGCATTCGGTCAATACCTGCGTGCTGGTGCTCTCCTTCTGCATGCGGGCCAAACTGGATGCACAGAAGCTCGAGGTCATCGGGCTCGGCAGTTTGCTCCACGACGTCGGCAAGAGCGAGCTGCCGCCCGAACTGCTCAATAGGCCGGAGCCGCTCACCGAAGCAGAGTGGGAGCAGGTCAAGCAGCATCCGCTGGTCGGCCGCCGTATGCTCGCCGACAGCGGCAACGTGCCGCGGGGCGCGCTCAATATCGTCGCCATGCACCATGAGCGCCGCGATGGCGGTGGCTATCCGCAGGGACTGATGGGGAGCGATCTCCCCGATTACGTGCTGCTGTCGTCATTGGCCAACCGCTATCACGCGCTGACCAGTCCGCGCCCGTATCGCGAACCCGCGGCACCCGACAAGGTGTTGCAGGACTTCTACAACGAGGCCGATGCAAGCTATGGCACTCATGTGGTGCAGGCCTTCATGCGCAGTGTCGGGCTCTATCCCGTGGGCAGTATCGTCGAACTGGACAACGGGGCCCTCGGCGTGGTGGTGAGTTCGCGTCCCAACGCGCGTCTGCGCCCGACCGTGCTGCTCGTGCGCACCCCGGACGGCCTGCCCTACCAGAAGACGGTGTTGCTGAATCTGGCCGCCGAGCACGAACGTCGCTTCGGCAACAGCGACGACGACAGCCATGCGCACAAGGTCAAGCGCGTGCGCAGCCCGGGCCAGACCGGCATCGATCCCGGCGCCGTGATCGCCGACGCGTTCGGGATCGCACTCAAGTAAGCGTCAGGAGGCCGCCCTTCCCCTTGGGGCATGTGGGGTCGATCCGCGGGCGAGACGGCCGGCCGCGGATCGACCCATCCGGTTACCCGCGCATCCGCTTTGCTTCCGGGTCGAAGAGCGGCTTCGTCGTGACCGTGGCCGTGCGCAGATCACCCAGGATCTCGATCTGGAATGCCTCGCCATCCACCGCCAGCTCGCGCGGAACGAAGCCGAGCGCGATGGAGCGCTCGACGTAGTGGCCGTAGCCGCCGCTGGTGACGAAGCCAACGATCTCGCCATCGCGGAAGATGGGCTCGTCGCCGGCGACATCGGCGTCGTCGGCGTCGACGACCAGTGTAGTCAGCTTGCGCGCGGGCGGATTGTCGCGCTCGGCGAGTGCCGCGTCGCGGCCGATGAAGTCCGACCTGTTGAAGTCGATGAACGCATCCATGCCGTTTTCGGCAGGCGTGTAGTCGGGCTTGTTCTCGAGGAGCCAGGCGCTGAAGGACTTCTCCAGGCGCAGCGACAGCATCGCCCGCATACCGAACGGGCACAGGCCCAGATCCTCGCCCGCTGCTTCCAGGGCGTGGAAGAGCGCGATCTGGAAGTCCACGGGGACGAAGATCTCGTAGCCGAGGTCACCGGTGAAGGTCACGCGCCCGACGATGGCGGGGCAGTTGCCGACGTGCATCTCCTTGACCGACATGAAGCGGAATGCCGCGCTGGAGACATCGGGGTCGGCGACGCGCTGGAGCAGTTTGCGCGCATTGGGCCCGGCGATCTGGAAGCCGACACGCTCCAGCGAGACGTTGCGGATGTCGACACCGCTGGCGGGCAGGTGATGCTCGAACCAGCGCATGTGATAGGCCTGCGCATTGTAGGCGGCGATGAGCTGGAAGCGCTCCGGGCCCAGCTTGGCGATCGTGAAATCCCCGATGATGCGGCCCGATGGGCTGAGCATCGGTGACAGCGTCATGCGTCCCTCGCGCGGCAGGCGACCCGCCATGATGCGACCGAGCCACGCCTCGGCATCGGGGCCGGTGACCTCGTACTTGCCGAAGTTGTGGACCTCGTTGATGCCGACCGCGGTACGCACGTTGCGACACTCGGCGCCGACCGTGGGGAAGGCGTTGGAGCGGCGGAAGGTCGGCGTCTCGTAGCGCGGCTCGCCCTCGGGGGCGAAGTAGTTGACATGCTCGAGGCCGTAGCCCTGGCCGAACACGGCCCGGCGGGCGTCCCACAGCCCATAGGCCGGCGTCGTGTGCAGCGGGCGCCCGGCGGGCAGCTCCTCGTTGGGATAGGAGACGGTGAAGCGGCGCTCGTAGTTCTCGCGCGCCTTCGCCCGCGTGTAGGGCTGAGTGCAGGTATCGCCGAAGCGGGCGACGTCCATGGCGAAAACATCCTGCGAGGTCTCGCCCGCGACCATCCACTCGGCCAGTGACAGCCCCACGCCGCCGCCCTGACTGAATCCCGCCATCACGGCACAGGCCGTCCAATAGTTGGTCAGCCCCTGCACCGGGCCGATCAGGGGATTGCCGTCGGGGGCGAAGGTGAAGGGGCCGTTGATGACCTGCTTGATGCCCGCGCGCTCGAGTACGGGATAGCGGCGGAAGGCGAAGTCGAGGGCGTCACCGATGCGCTCGAGATCGTTGGGCAGCAGCTCGTGGCCGAAATCCCACGATGTCGTGCGATCGGCCCAGGGCGTCGCGTTGTGCTCGTAGAAGCCGATCACCAGGCCGCGCCCTTCCTGGCGCAGATAACTCTCCCCCTGCGGGTCCATGACATGGGGCAGTTCGGTGTAGTGGTCGTGGACCTCGGGGATGTCGTCGGTGATCAGGTACTGGTGCTCCATCGGGTGCAGGGGCAGCTCGACCCCGGCCATGCGCCCGACCTCGCGCGCCCACAGCCCGGCGGCATTGACGACGTGCTCGGCGACGATCGTCCCCTTGTCGGTGACCACATGCCATTCGCCGTTCGTCTGCTGTTCAAGGCGCTCGACCATCGTGTGCAACTGCACCGTCGCGCCGTTCTCGCGGGCGGCCTTGGCGTAGGCCTGGGTGGTGCCATAAGGGTCGAGGTGGCCATCGAGCGGATCGTAGAGGGCGGCGAGGATACCCTCGGTGTTCGTGATCGGCGACAGCTCGCGGATCTGCTCGGGGCCGACGATCTCGGTCTCAAGCCCCATGTACCGGTGCTTGGCGCGCTCGGCGCGCAGCTGGTCGAGGCGCTCGGGCGTCTCCGCCAACGTCAGCCCACCGACGTGGTGCAGGCCGCAGGACTGTCCACTGAGCTCTTCGAGTTCGCGGTAGAGCCGGATGGTGTAGCCCTGCAGGGAGGCCATGTTGGTGTCGGCGTTGATGGTGTGGAAACCACCCGCTGCGTGCCAGGTTGAACCGCTGGTCAGCTCGGAACGCTCAACCAGCATTACGTCGGTCCAGCCGAATCGGGTGAGGTGATAGAGCACGCTGGCGCCTACGACGCCGCCGCCAATGACTACTACCCGCGCCTGTGTCTTCATGCTCATAGAGGATTCCACTGTTTGCCGTTGCTGCACGTACGCGGCATCGGAACCGGCACGTGCGGGATGGTCAGCGAAGCGAGCCTGCGATCGAGCAACCCGAAGGCCGCCGCTCAGCCCGCTTCCGTGTAGCCTAGTCCCTCGAGGACCTCGTAGCCGAATGGTGCCGCCAGATCGAGCAGGTAGCGCCAGGTGCCCGCCGCGTAGGTGTGGGGCAGGTAGAGGTCGAATGTTCCCGGATCCGCAGTCCGGCACTGGAGCATGACGGGGACCTGATGGAACATCGTGCGTGCGGCGCGGTTTACCGGGAATGCGTCGGCGGCGAGGTCGGCAGCGATCTCGCGCGCGAGCAGGCGACGCACGCCCGGTCCCTGCAGGCGGATGCGGATGTGGCTGTGGCCGAGCTGGGTGAGGCAGCCGGTGGCGTCAGTGATCGCGCCGTCGAGCTGCGCGAGGCGGGCATCACCCGCCGGCGCGATACACCAGTAGCGCTGCGGTGCCGCGGCGATGATCTCGGTCGCGTCATTCGCCGTGAAGTAACCGGGTGCGGGTGGAGGCAGCCCGAGCGTGTCGCTCAGGGCGGCCTCCAGCGCCTCCTCCTGCCCACGCCAGCAGGCGGCCTGCACGATGTCCCAGCCGACGACCTCGCGGAGCTGGACGGTGGGCTCGCCGCCTGCGGCCCCATGGCGGCCGAGCGGGTAGTGCTGCGCCAGCGGGGAGCGGATATCAGGCATGGAGGCGACTCCCTTCGGGATCGATGAACACGGGTGAAACGATCTCGACCTGGAGGCGTTCGTCGTGCACGGGCGAAACCGCGTCGACGATGTCGCCCTCGCGCTCGCGGCCGCCTTCGACCAGGGCGAGCGCGACATGCGTCTGCAGCTCAACGCTCCAGGTTACCGACGTGATGTGGCCGATACCGTGGCCCTCGACCCGGGCGCTGTTCGGAAAGACCAGCCCACCGGCGCGCAGCGGCTGGCGCGGATCGATCGGCTTGAGCCCGACGAGCCGCCGGCGGTCGGCCGCCGCCAGGGCAGGGCGGTGGCGCAGGACATCGCCGACGAAGCGCTTGTGACCGCGATCCATCGCGCCGAGGCCGATATCCTCCAGGGTCGTGCGTCCGTCGATCTCGCTGGCAATGGGGTGGCCCTTCTCGATGCGCAGGCCACCGAGGGCCTCAAGGCCGTAGGCGGTGATGCCGAAGTCGGCACCGGCCGCCTCGATGCGGCGCCACAGCGCATCGCCGTAACCGGCGGGCGTGTACACTTCGTAGGCGCGCTCGCCGGAGAAGCTGACCCGCAGCAGGCGCACGGGCAGTCCGTCGCCACAGACGTCGTCGCGCACCCCCATCGGGGGGAGTTCGCCGTCGTCGAGGTCGACGCCGCTCAGTGCGGCCTCGAGCACCCGCTTGCTGTTCGGGCCGGCGACAGCGATCGCGGCCCACTGGTCCGTCACCGAGGTGACATGCACGCGCAGTTCGGGCCAGGCTGTCTCCAGCAGATACTCCAGCCAGCTCATCACAACCGCGGCCTCGCCCGTGGTCGTGGTCATGAAATAGTGGTTTTCGCCCAGCCGGGAGGTCGTGCCATCGTCGAGCACGAAGCCATCGTCGCGCAGCATGGCCCCGTAGCGGCAGCGCCCGACGGGGAGCTTGCGCCAGCCGTTGACGTAGACGCGATCGAGGAAAGCCGCTGCGTCGGGGCCCTGGACGTCGATCTTGCCCAGCGTCGAGGCATCCACCATGCCGACGTTCTCGCGCACGGCGCGCATTTCGTGGATAGAGGCGGTATCGACATCATGGCCGTGCGTGCGGTAGTACCAGGGCCGCAGCCATGCCCCGGCGGTGACGAAGGCCGCATCCCGCTCGCAGTGGAGGTCGTACATCGGGGTGCAGCGCTGCGCCCGGAAGTGGGGGCCGGCGCGGCGGCCCGCCAGCGCGCCCAGGGCGACGGGCGTGAACGGCGGGCGGAAGGTGGTCGTGCCTGTGGTCGGGATGTCCTGACCGCGCAGACTGGCCATCAGCTTCAGGGCGTTGATATTGCTCGTGCGCCCCTGGTCGGTCCCCATGCCGAGGGTGGTGTAGCGCTTGAGGTGCTCCACCGAGCGATAGCCTTCGCGCCAGGCCAGCTCGACATCCTTGACCGAGACATCGTTCTGCCAATCGACGAAGACCTTGCCCTGTTGCGGGCGCGGCTCACCGACGTCGGTGTTGTTGGCCGCCAGGTAGCCGGGTGCAGCCGCAGTGGTCGGTGCGGCGATCGCCTCACCGGCGTCCGTGCCTGCCGCCTCGCCGCCGACGCGCCAACCTTCGGCAACGGCATCGGCGGTCGCGAGCGTGCCGGCCACGGCGCCGGCCGTGGCGATATCGTCGGGTAGCCCGGCGGGGACGAAGGCTCCGAGATCGCACCGATACGTGGGACGTTCGCCGCGCTGGGCGGCCAGATGGACATTCGGCGACCAGCCGCCGGCGACGCAGACGAGGTCGCAGCGCCGCTTGTGGCGGCCATCGGGGCCATGGAGCGTCACACCCTCGACGCGGAGATACCCCTGGGCGCTGTCGATGCGGCTGGCGGGCGCGATCGTCGCTCCCGCCGCCGCCGCTGGCTGGATCACGGTGTCGTCGAGATTCGCGCGGGTGTCGGCGACGTGTACGTTGGCGCCGGCGGCGGCGAGTTCGGCGGCCGCTGCATAGGCGCTGTCGTTGTTCGTCTGCACCACGATCCGCCGTCCCGGCAGGACCGCGAAATGGTTCAGATAGCGGCGCGCCGCCTCGGCCAGCATGATCCCGGGGCGGTCGTTGTTGCCGAACAGCAGCGGGCGTTCGGTGGCACCGGTGGCGAGCACGATGCGCTCGGCATGAAGGTTCCAGGTGCGTTGGCGCGGGGTGTCGGCCGGCGGCACGGGCAGGTGGTCGCTGACGCGCTCGACGGCGCCGACGACGCCGCCGTCATAGAGGCCGAACGCGGTCGTGCGTAGCAGCAAGGTGACGTTCGGCTGTGCCGTGAGTTCATCGAGGCACGCACGCCGCCACTGCTCCGCATTGGAGTCGGCGGGTTCGGACAGGAGTTGGCCGCCAGCGACGGCGTGCTGTTCGAGCACGAATACGCGTCGGCCGGCGCGAGCGGCGGCGAGAGCAGCCGCGAGCCCGGCTGCGCCGCAGCCGACCACGAGCACGTCGCAGAAGGCGTGCTCACGCTCGTAACGGTCGGGATCGGCGGTGTGGGTGGGCTTGCCCAGCCCGGCGGCGCGGCGAATCCACGGTTCGTAGTACATCCAGGCGCCGCGGGTCGGCCCCATGAAGGTCTTGTAGTAGAACCCGGCAGGCAGGAACCGTGAAGCCAGATCGTTGATGGCCAGGGCATCGAAGGCGAGGCGGGGCCAGCGGTTCTGACTCTTCGCCTGCAAGCCGTCACAGAGCTCGGCCATGGTCGCCGGGATGTTGGGCTCGGTCCGCGAGTGCGAGCGCAGGGTCAGCAGGGCGTTGGGCTCTTCGACGCCAGCGGAGACGATGCCGCGAGGACGGTGCAGCTTGAAACTGCGGCCCGTCAGGTGGACGCCGTTCGCCAGCAGGGCGGAGGCGAGGGTATCGCCGGCCAGGCCCTGGAACTCGTCGCCGTCGAAGCGGAAGCGGCGGGGGTTGTCGCGATCGACGCGGCCCCCGTGGGGCAGGCGCATGAACTGCTCAGCCACGGTCCACCTCCGTTATGCGGTCGCGCGCCAGGTGTGTGGCCCCGATCTCGTGAGTGCGGGTGTTGCGCTCGACCACAAGCCACGCCCGGCAGCCGCCGGTATGTTGCCAGTACTCCTGCATCCAGCCGGCGGGATTGGTGCGCACGAAGACGTATTGGTACCACGCCTCCATCGAGCGCTCACTCAGCGCGGGGCGCTCGACGGTGGCATCACCGCCGTAGGTGAATTCGTGGTGATCCCGTAGCCCGCAGAAGGGGCAGTTGATGCGTAGCATCGTTGCGTTTCTCCGCACATTCGATTGTTGTGTTGTGGGCGGAGCGGGTGGCACCCGCTCCGCCGTCTCGCACGTTTAGTGGAGACGGGGGAAGGGGCCGGTGCCCTCTTCGTCGAGCTGCACGCCGTGGCGGAAGCGGTCCAGTGAATAGCAGGCGTTGAGTTCGTGCGGCGCGTCGTTCGCGATGGTGTGCGCGAAGGTCCAGCCAGACGCCGGTGTGGCCTTGAAGCCGAGGTAGTTCCACCCGCCGTTGAAATAGAGGTTATCGATCGGCGTCTTCGAGATGATCGGGCTGCCATCCATGGACATGTCCATGACGCCACCCCAGTGGCGCAGCAGGCGCAGGCGCGAGAAGCAGGGGGCGACGGCACAGGCGAGTTCGGCGACGTTATGCACGATCGGGAGGTTACCGCGCGCGGCGTAGCTGTTGTAGCCGTCTATGCTACCGCCGAAGACGAGGCCGCCCTTGTCCGACTGGCTCAGGTAGAACAGTTCCGCACCGAAGGCGATGACGTGATCGACGAGCGGTTTGACCGGTTCGGTGACGAACGCCTGCAGGACGTGGCTCTCGATGGGCAGTTCGAGGTCGAGCTTGCGCCCCAGTTCGCTGCTGTGGCCGGCCACCGCCAGGCCCACACGTTCGGCGCGGATTGTACCCTGCGAGGTCTCGACACCTTTGATTCGCCCGCCTTCCACAATGAAGTCTTCCACCGCGCAGTTCTCGATGATCTCGACACCGAGGCGGTCGGCGGCGCGGGCGTAGCCCCAGGCAACTGCATCATGGCGTGCCGTGCCGCCGCGGCGCTGGACGATCGCGCCGTGGAAGCGAAAGCGTGCATCGGGGGCGTCGTTGAGGTAGGGCACTTCGCGCAGCAGGGCGTCGCGATCGAGGATTTCGGCGTCGATGCCGTGGGCGCGCATCGTGTTTGCCTTGCGGGTGAAGGCGTGGAGCTGGTCGGCGCTGTGCGCGAGGATCATATGGCCGCGTTGCGAGAGCATGACGTTGAAGTTGAGATCGTGCGCCAGGCCTTCCCAGAGCTTCATCGACCATTCGTAGAACGGCGTATTACCGCCGATCATGTAGTTCGAGCGCACAATGGTGGTGTTGCGCCCGACGTTGCCGCCGCCGATCCAGCCCTTCTCCAGCACCGCCACGTTGCGGATGCCGTGGTTGCGGGCCAGGTAGTAGGCCGTGGCGAGGCCGTGGCCGCCGCCACCGACGATAATGGCGTCGTAACCACTCTTCGGCGCGCGCTTGCGCCACGCCTCGGGCCACTGCTTGTGGCCGCGCAGGGCGTGGGTGAACAGGTTCCAGGCGGAATAGGCTTGCATGGACATTACCGGGGTGTGCGGCGCTTGCCACCGGGTGTGACGGCGGATGATGCGGGGACGCTACCGCCATTGACGGCGCGAATCAACGGGGCCGGGGGCGGCGACGCAGTTCACGGCAGGTGGAGGGCCGGCAACTCAGCGCAGACGATCAGACAGACCCTTGGTCAGCTTGTTTTGATACATGGCCCGATCGGCTGCCGCATAGAGTGTTTCGGGGTCGCTGCCGTCGCGCGGGTAGAGGGCAATGCCCAGACTGATACCGGTGCACAGATTGCCTTCGAGCTGTGGCCAGAGCCGGGTGAGGGCTGCATTGATGCGTGCCAGGATTTCGTTCTCGGTGGTCCGCGGATCGACGGTTTCAAGCAATACCGCGAACTCGTCGCCGCCGACGCGGGCGATGGTGTCCGCGTCGCGGAGGCATTCGCGGAGGGCATCGGCAACCTGGATCAGCAGGCGATCGCCGGCCGTGTGGCCGCGCAGATCGTTGACCGCCTTGAAGTTGTCCAGGTCGAGGAAAAACACGCCGACGGTGGTGCCATAGCGCTGCGCGCGGCGTACCAAATGGGCGAAGCGGTCCCAGAACAGGCGTCGGTTGGGCAGCTCGGTCAGGGCGTCGTGATTGATCATGAACTCGAGGCGGCTACGGGCCTCGTACATGCGGTCCATGTCGATGAACAGGTCCATGAAATACTCGAGTTCGCCGTCGGCATCGCGGAGGGTGCTGACTGTGAGCAGCGCGGGGAAGAGTTCGCCGTTGCGCTTGCGCCGCCAGACCTCGCCCTGCCAGTGGCCCTGCTCGTGGAGCTGGTGCAACATTGCCGGGTACTCTTGATCGGCGGCGAAGCCGGAACGCAGTACAGACAGCGGTTGACCAACGATCTCGTGTGGTGGGTAGCCGGTGAGTGCGGTGAATTCGTGGTTGACCCAGACGAAACGGATGTCGGGCGTGTACAGCGCCACGGCCTCCTTGACCTGTTCGAGCGCACGGGCGCCGACTTGCGCCAGATCCGGTGCGCAGCCCTCGCTGGTTGGGTGCATGGCTGTCAATCCGTCCGTGTAGCCAGCATCTGTTTCACGACACGCTATCATATGGGCGCCGACCGCGCGAGCTTCTTGTACGCCATGTCGCCATGGGTGGGTGGGCGTCCGTACCATCCCGGGGCGTGCCTCTGGTCGGCGTTGGCACGGGTGCGGGACAATGGGGCCAATGTAGCGACAATGATCCACGGGAGGGCGTGTTATGAGTGAACAACAGATGCCGGATATGAGCATGGATGTGGCCACGCTCTACCAGGAGGAGAGCTTCACCGATGGTCAGGTCGGGGAGATCCGCCGTCTCACCCCCGTGACGACGGACGGCAGCCGCGACGAGACGCGCAGCGTGCGCTTCACCGGCAGCACCCAGATCATGACCTCGGCCGGGCCGATTCCGCTTTCGTTCGAGATCGAGGCGGATACCCTCGAGCAGGCGGTCGCCGCCTTCGGCAAGCATGCGCAGGACAAGCTCGAGGAGACCACGCGCAAGCTCGAGGAAATGCGCAAGGAACAGGCCTCGGGCATTCTCACGCCGGACCAGTTGGGCGGCGGAGGCGGCCAGGGCGGCGCCGGCGGCGGCATGGGCGGCGGCCTCGGCGGCTTTCAGATGCGTTGAAGCCCGCCGGCGTTGCCGGCGCGGGCGATGTTCAGGCGACCAGTTCCCCGGCCGTGAAGCGACGGGCGCGCTCGGTGGCCGGGCGGGTGAAGAACTCGCGGGCGGGGGTGTGCTCCTGCAGGCGGCCGCCGTGCAGGAAGACGATGTCGTCGGCGAGGCGCCGTGCCTGGCCGAGATCGTGCGTGGTCATCACGATCTTTACACCATTGCTGTGGAAATGGCCGATCGCGGCCTCGATGGCCAGCGCCGATGCCGGGTCGAGTGACGCGGTCGGCTCGTCGAGAAACACCACGCCCGGCTCCAGCGCCCAGCAGCGCGCCAGTGCAAGGCGCTGCTGTTCGCCGCCCGAGAGCACCCGCGCCGCGCGCGCGGCGAGGTGTCCCAGGTCGAATCGTTCCAGCGCCTCGCGCGCACGCGCCACGCGCCGGTCACGGGCAGCACCGGCGACCTTGAGTGCATAAACGATATTGGCCAGGACCGAGCGCCGAAGCATGACCGGGCGCTGGAATACCATCGCTTGCCTGGGCGCGAGGCCCAGCCAGTAACTGCGGCCCTGCGTGGGTTGCAGCAAGCCGTGAGCAATGCGCAGGAGCAGGGTCTTGCCGGCGCCGTTGGGGCCGAGGATCAGCGTGCGCGCCGATGCGTCCAGGCGTAGATCGACGTTGTCGAGCAGCGCCTGGCCGCGGTGGTGAAACCCGATTTCCTCGAACACCAGTGCGCTCATGCACGGCTCCCCGGCGCAGGATCTCCACTGTCATCATGCATCAGAATCCGGTTCCATGGCTGGCAGGACCCGGTCGCGAGCGCCCGTCGCGGAATTCATGCATCTCCATGCAGCTTCCTGCTCCCGCGCCACGGCCGCCTACTCCGCGTTGGGGAAGAACAGCTGCTGGCCGCGCAACGCGTAGGCGCCTATGGCTTCCTGGCCCTCGGCGGACAACAGCCACTCGTGCCACTCGCGCGCCAGATCATGCTTGAGATGGGGGTGGCGCTCCCGGCTGAGCAGCAGGCTGCCGTACTGGTTGAACAGCACTTCATCGCCCGCGAACAGGATTTCGAGGTCCTGGCGGTTGTCGAACGCGATCCAGGTGGCCCGGTCGGTGTAGGCGTAGGCGTCCATGGCGGCGGCGGTGTTCAGCGTCTCGCCCATGCCGCTGCCGAGTTCGCGGTACC
>SLKC01000078.1 GCA_007134775.1 Ectothiorhodospiraceae bacterium
ATACCCGCTGATTCGATCGACTACGCGGTCATGGAGCACACCAGCGAAGGCTACCTGGTCGAACTCGACGCGGGTTGGAGCGACATCGGCTCCTGGGCGGCCGTGCACGCCCACGCCGCGCGCGCGGGCACGACCGATGCCGGCGGCAACGCCGTGCAGGGCGATGTTCGCCTGCACGCGGTCGAGGGCAGTCTGGTCCACGCCGGCCACCGCCTCGTCGCGGCGGTCGGTGTGACCGACCTGGTCATCGTCGAGACAGCCGACGCCGTGCTCGTCGCCCATCGCGATCGCGCCCAGGACATCCGCGCCGTGGCCGATGGGCTGCGCGCGGAGGGCCGCAGCGAGGCCGCGCTCCATCGTCGCGTCTACCGCCCCTGGGGCAGCTACGAGGGCGTGGATTGCGGCGAGCGCTTCCAGGTCAAACGCATCGTGGTCAAGCCCGGCGGCCATCTCTCGCTGCAGAAGCACCACCACCGGGCCGAGCACTGGGTCGTCGTGCGCGGCACGGCCGAGGTCACGCGCGGCGAGGACGTGGTGCTGCTCGCCGAGAACGAGTCGACCTACATCCCGCTCGGCCTGCGCCACCGCCTGCGCAATCCCGGTCACATCCCCCTGGAACTGATCGAGGTCCAGTCGGGCAGCTACCTGGGTGAGGACGATATCGTGCGCTATGACGATCAGTATGGGCGCGATTGTGCGGCGCGCCGGGATGCCTGAGCGCGGGACGCGCGCAGCCGGCGGGCTGTTGGCGCGCGCCTGGGGACGCGGCGGGCTCGGCGAGTGGCCGCTGGCGGCCGGGATCGTCGGACTGCTGCTCGTCGCGATCGGACTGCTATTCCACGACACAGCGGCGTCGATCGTGCGGGTGTGGCAGAACTCGGAGACCTTCAGCCACGGTTTCATCATCCTGCCCATCGTCGCCTGGCTCGTCTGGCACCGGCGCCGTGCGCTTGCCGCCGTGCGCCCCCAGCCCTGGCCGCCGGCCCTGGCCGGCCTCGCGCTTGCCGGCGGGGCCTGGCTGGTCGGCGAAGCGGGGGACGTCTCCGGTATACGCCATTTCGCGTTCGCCGCGATGGTGCCTTTCACCGTCTGGGCTGTGCTCGGCCACGCCGCGACCCGGGTGCTGATCTTCCCTCTGGGCTATCTCTTCTTCGCCGTGCCCTTCGGCGCCTTCCTCATTCAGCCCCTGATGCTGGTCACCGCCGACATGACCGTCGCGCTCGTGCGCGCGAGCGGCATCCCCGTCTACCGCGAGGCGCTGCAGTTCTCCCTGCCGAGCGGGAACTGGTCCGTGGTCGAAGCCTGCAGCGGCATCCGCTACCTCATCGCCTCGATTGCGCTCGGCGCGCTCTACGCCTACCTGATGTACCGCAGCCTATGGCGCCGTAGCCTGTTCATGGTCGCCGCCATTGTCGTACCGATCATCGCCAACGGCCTGCGCGCCTACATGATCGTGATGATCGGTCACTACTCCGGGATGCAGCTGGCGGTGGGCGTCGACCACCTGCTCTACGGCTGGGTCTTTTTCGGCATCGTCATCTTCCTGCTCTTCCTTGCGGGCCGCTGGTGGCGCGAAGACGGCGAGGCGCCGCCGGCAAACCCGCGCTCATCGGCGCCGCTGGCGCCTACGCGGAGCAACCAACCTCTGGCTGGGCCGCTGACCGGTCTCGCCGCGCTCGTGATCGCCGCCGCGATCCCGCTCTACGGCGAGCGCGTGGTGACGGGGGGGAGTGGGCCGGTGCCGTCGCTGGGCATGGCCGCAGTGCCCGGGGGCTGGCACCGGGTCGACACCGGTTGCACCGCCTGGCGGCCCGGCTACACCGAGCCGCGTACCGAGCTCCAGACCTGCTTCGCCCGCGATGGCGAGCGCGTCGGCCTGTTCCTCGGCTACTACAGCGATCAGCTCGTCCACACGGATATGCTCGCCTGGCACCAGGCGCTGGCACCGATGGGCGGCGAGGGCTGGCGTCAACTCGGCCTGCGCGAGCGCACGGCGGGTCCGATCAACGGACTGCGTCCGAGCGAAGCGGTCCTCGGGCGCGACCGCGAGCGCCTGCTGGCCTGGCGCTGGTACTGGGTCGATGGCCACTGGACACCGTCGCGCATCGAGGCGAAGGCGCGCGTCACTTGGGCGCGGCTGCGGAACCGGAGGGATGCCACCGCGGTGGTCGTGGTCTACGCCCCCTTCGAGCACTCGCCCGCGGCGGTCCGCGACGTCCTCGAGCAGTTCACCCGCGATGCGGTCCCCGGACTCGAGCGCGCGCTCGCGGAGCCAGAGGATTGAAGCGACTGCATGAACCATGCGCGCAGGGATCGCGCCCACAACACACAGGAGCAGGGAAGCAATGCGTATTCTGGTTACCGGCGGAGCCGGCTATATCGGCAGCCACACCTGTATCGAACTGCTGGGCGCGGGCCACGACCTGGTCATCGTCGACAGCCTGGTCCACGGCTCGCCCGCGACGATCACCGCGATCGAGGCTGTGAGTGGGCGCACGGTCGCCTTTCACGTTGCGGACATCCGCGATCGGCGGGCGCTGCGTGCGATCTTCGCGGCGGCGCCGGTCGACGCCGTGTTCCACTTCGCGGCCCTCAAGGCGGTCGGCGAGTCCGTGCACGATCCGCTGCGCTACTACGACCACAACGTCGGCGGCACGGCCGTGCTCGCCCGGTGCGCTGTCGAGGCCGGTGTCGGCCTCTTCGTCTTCAGTTCGTCGGCATCGGTCTACGGCGTCCCGCGGCAGACACCGGTGGCCGAGGACGTGCCGCTCGCGCCGATCAATCCCTACGGGCGCAGCAAGGCGACCGGCGAGGCGCTGTTCCGCGATCTGCAGGCCGCGCGCGATGACGTGCGCGTAGCGCTGCTGCGCTACTTCAACCCGGGCGGCGCGCACCCCAGCGGCCGGCTCGGCGAGGATCCGGGCCACGAGCCCGAGAACCTGTTACCGACCGTCGCCCGGGTCGCCGCCGGGGCACTGCCCCACGTGCCCATCCTCGGCGACGACTGGCCCACGCCCGACGGCACCGGCGTGCGCGACTATGTCCATGTCGTCGATATCGCCCGCGGCCATGTCGCTGCCCTGGAGGCGCTGCTGCACCCACCGGCCGGGGACGCGGCCCAGCCGCTGACGGTGAATCTCGGAACGGGGCGCGGCTACTCCGTGCTCGAGATCGTGGCGGCGTTCGAGGCCGCGGTTGGCCACCCGATCGCCCGCGAACGCCGCCCCCGGCGGCCCGGCGATGTCGCCGCCTGCCACGCCGAGGTCGCACGCGCCCGCGCGCTGCTCGGCTGGCAGGCCGAGTTCGGCCTGGAGCGGATCTGCACCGACGCCTGGCGCTGGCACCGCCAGCAAGCAGGGGGCGTGGTCGCCTGATTTCAATGCATTTGATCTGCATCAATTACGACGTGGCTTGTCCCGGGTAATGTGACAGGTGTGGGCACGTCGATCGGACGGGCTCACGCGGTCGCCGCCCGCCACGCTAGCGTGGTTGGCCACGGTGGCGAGAGGCGGGCGACGGAATCGAACAGGGCCCACGACAAGGCCCAGCGATCCACTGGATCGAAGGGGAGTCAATCATGTATGTGAAAAAGGCAGTCAGGTCGGGTGACCGGGGCGCGCGGATGGACCGACGCGATTTTCTGCGTTCCTCGGGGCTCGCGCTCGGCGGCGCCGCCGCCGGTGTGCTTGGCAGCAGACTGGCCACCGAAGAGGGTTTCATCCACTCGGCGCGCGCTTCCGCTGCCGGGGGTGTGGACCCGATGTTCGACGGTGCGGATTTCATCGATATCATCGAGCGCGATGAGGGCCTCTCCATCCCTCCCACCAGCTTCGTCCCGCAGGACACCGAACCGGACCAGGTCTTCGCCATCGGCTTTGGCGAGGGCCGTACCTACCTCGGTGAGGGCGTGATGTACGACGGCTTCGTCATCGATGGCCGCATCCCCGGGCCAACACTGATCGCCGAACAGGGCGAGATCGTGCGCATGGAGATCACGAACACCGGCGACATCCCGCACGGCGCCTCGATCCATGCGGCCGATACGCAGACCTCGAAGTACCTGGGCGAGATCGGCCCGGGCGAGACGAAATCGGTCACCTTTCGCGCCGCCATGCCCGGTGTCTACATGTATCACTGCGCGCCGGGCGGGCACGCCATCCCGATGCACACGATGTTCGGCCAGTACGGCATGATCGTCGTGCGGCCCGCGCAACAGCCCTACCGACTCGAGGCGGAGCTGGGCCACGGCCCCGATGTCGAGCTCTTCCTGCTCCAGCACGAGGTCTACGCCTCGGGTGCCGAGGCCGTCGAAGGCACGGCGCAGTATGTGGCGTTCAATGGCCAGATCTTCCGCTATCTGCTCGACCCGGTGCAGGCGCGGCCCGGCGACTATGTTCGGATCAACTTCCTCAACGTCGGCCCGAACCAGCTCTCGACCTTCCACCTGGTCGGGATCCTCTGGGACTACGTCTACTGGCAGGGGCATCCCGAGGCGTGGATGCCGGGCGGGCAGACCGTCACCGCCGGGCCCTCCGACAGCTGGGTCATCGAGTTCCGTGTGCCGCCGGATGAGGGGACCTATCTGATGGTCGACCACTCCTTCGGTGCGGCTTCGATGGGGGCGATCGGTGCGCTTGTCTGCACGGCCGACGCCGAAACGCCCGCGACCGTGAAGGCAGAAGGTCCGGAGCACACCGCGGAAGAGCTCGATGCGTTTGCCGCAGAGGCGAAGCGGACCCTCTCGCCCTATGTCGCGCCGAGCGCGAACAACCCGAACCCGGCCCGTGCCGATCGCAAGGTCCGGTGGGGCGACGATACCGAGGAGGTCATCATCGAGATCCGCGGCAATACCTTCTCGCCCAAGGTCGTCGAAGTGGCCGCGGGGACCCAGGTGACCTGGGTCAACGAGGACGCGCTGACCTTCCTTCACGGCGAGTACAGTGGTGCCCACAACGCCGTGACCACGGCGGGCCCGGTGAGCTTCGCCACGCGCATGCTCGGCCACGCCGAGAGCGACAGCGTGGTCGTCGACGAACCGGGGGAGTACACCTACATCTGCGCACCCCACCCCTACATGGTCGGCCGGCTGATCGTGCGTGAACGCGCCTGATCGGTCCCCGCCGTCCGGCCGCCGTCGCGATCACCGGCGGCCGGACGGCGGCTCCGGGTCAACGCACCACGAATACCGAAATGTCGGTGTGTGAGGCCAGGTAGCCGGCGTTCGACGAGAACACGTAGTCGCGGAATCCCGGGATGTGCGAGGCCATCACGACCAGGTCAGCGCCGATCTCGTGGATGTACTCGTCCAGTCGATGGTCGAGTTCGGTGGCCGGGTCGTTGGTCACAATCGTGTGCGCATTGAAGGTGACGCCGTGGGTGTCTCCCTGCGCTTTCGCGAACTGTTGCAGCTTCTGGTCGAACTCCTCGGCGTTGTGCGAGACCTCGTCCGCTGCCGGTGACGTCACCCCGACCATGTGCAGTGTTGCGTCGTAGTGCCGCGCGAGGTCGGCGGCCGTCGCCAGGGCCTTGCCGACGAGTTCCGTGTGCGCCAGCGCGACGGGGACAACGATCTTTCGGTACATCGACTTCTCCTTGTTGGGTCCCGCGTCACACGCTAACAGATCGGACGGCCCGGTGGGTCGGGTTTCCGTGACCGCGGCCGGTGCAAACGCCTCTGCCCGCCCTCTCCGGCCATAAGAACGATCTATTCACAGATTGGAAACCTGATCAGCCGACCGCTTGCCTCGGGATTGCGCTCGCGCTTACGTTGACCCGGCAGGCACTCAATGGAGCGGATTGCGTGAGCTGTCGTCGGATCGTCGGGAGGCGGCGCGGGGCGAACACAATAGGGTGGCACCCCATGACGCGCTTGTCAGCGCATGCATCCGGATGGTCCAAAGTCGCGTTGAGAGGGGGAGATGCTGGCGATGAGACGAGCACTACTTGCCAATATGGCGTTCGGGACCCTGTTACTGACCGTTGCCGCCTTGCCGCAGGCCAAAGCGGACTTCGACGAAATCAGACTGACCACGGTCAACTGGGAGCCTTTCTACGATGAAGGCATCGAGCAGCAGGGCTTCATCACCGCCCTTACTCGGGAGGCCTTCGAGCGGGCGGGTTACGACACCGAGGTCGACTTCGTCCCGTGGGCACGCGCGATGTACGACGTCGAACAGGGGGTCCGCCATGTATTGTTGGGGGCGTACTATACGGAGGAACGTGCGGAGACGTTCATCGCTTCGGATCGCCTGTATACGACCCGCGTCGGTCTCGTCGCCCTGGAAGACCTCGGCAGAGATTCCTACGACTCGTTGCGGGATCTCAGCGACTACGACATCGGGTATGGTCGCGGCTGGGCGACGAGCGAGGAATTCGATCAGGCGGACTATCTGAATAGAATTCCCGAGGACGACAACGTTCTCAACGTGCGCAAGCTGTACGCCGATCGCATCGACATGATCGCGATGAACTTCGATCGCTTCATGGCGATCACCCGCGAGGAGGGCGTCGACCCCGACGAAGCCGTTTTCCTTGATCCGCCCTTGCAGGAAAGCGGCCTCTACCTGATGGTCTCGCGTGCCATCCCGAATGGCGAGGAACTCGTCGAGGAATTCAATCGGGCGCTGGCAGAGATGCGTCAAGACGGCACCTATGACGAGATCCTCGAGGGCTTGGGCGTGCGCTGATCCGGCTGCACGAACGCGCGCTCTCGGTGCACGAAAACAGCGCAATGGCCGTGTGCAGGGCGCAGTAGTCGGCGATCGGCGGGGGCCAAGAACGCAGTCACGAAAACCCCGACCGTGGTGAGGCCGGTTCGCCGCCTCAGCCGCGTTCGGCAGCCGGCGCCGGCGCGAGGCACGCCTCAAGCAGTGTCGCCAGCGTTGCGTCGGGCTCGTGCAGTCGCAGCACAGCCGCGGTGATCGCCGCCGTCGCCTCGGGGGACAGGATGTCCGCCGTGTACTCGCGGAACTTGGTCTCGATAGCGCCGCGCGTGAGTGGCGAGTCGGGGACGCCGTGGGGCTGGTGTGGCCCCGAGCGTAGCCGCGTTCCGTCAGCGGTGGTGATGACCACTTCCGCCGTGCGTTCGGCGGGAAAGCGGGCGCTGAAGGCGACCCGTTCACTCGCCTCGATACGTGCGGTCAGGGTGGCGACGGTCGCGTCGCTCAGGCCGCTGCCGGCGATCTCGTCGGGGCCCACGCGGCCCCGGGCGAGGGCGCAGGCGACCGGGAATGCCAGGGCATATTGCGCGGCTGCTGTCGTCGGGGGCACCCCGGTAGCGAGCCGCGTCGCCTCGTGAAAGGTCTCGACGCGCACGCCCGCGATGTCACTGGCGCCGAGCTTGTGACGCTCGCGCAGCGCGAGGGCGGCGCGCACGGCCGGCTGCGCCCAGAAACAAACCGGGTGCGGCTTCGTGTACTGCTCCTCCACCAGCCAACGCGTGCCCAGATCATCCCACGCTTCCCCCGCGGTTAGCGCCGCGCGTGAGGCCGCGAATCCGCGTGCGGCGAGCAGCACCCCCGTGACGCCCGCCATCGCGCCCCAGCCCGAGCTGTCGTGCAGCATCGAGGGTTGGTCGATCTCGCGCATCATCGGCGCCCGGGGCGCGTGGTACTCGGCGATGCCCAGCGCGTGCGCGGTGGCCGCCGCGTCGTCCGGTAGCTGCAGCCGTGCCCCGAGCGCCGCGGCGCCAAGCGCATTCCAGGCACCGGAGCTGTGGTAATCGGCTGCCGTGTGGTGGAGCGTGAGACCGGCGCGGGAGGCGACCTCGTAACCGGCGACGAGTGCGGCGAGGGCGTCGCGCCCGCTGACCGTTCCGCGTGTCGACTGCACCAGCGCCAGCAGGGTCGCGACCAGCACGACCCCGGCGTGGCCCTTCACCGGCTGGAAGCCGTCGTGGGCGTCGAGATTGTCGATGCGCGTGGCGAGCGCCCAGGCTGCGCCCGGGATCCCCGTTGCGCGGCCATCGAAGGGCAGGCGGGCGGTGTCGCCGCCAGGGCGAGCCGCGAAATGGTCGGCGGCGAAGTCGTAGGCGATTGCAGCCGCGGGTGTGCGGGCAGCGCCGACGGCTACCCCGAGCGTGTCCAGCAGCAGATCCTGCGCCCGCGCCAGCACACGTTCGGGTATGGCCGCGGCCGTCAGCCCGGCTGTCCAGCCAGCGGCCCCGTTCGTGGCTTCCGCCTCCTCGGTCTTCGATGCAGACATGGTGGCAGAGAGGGTAGACCATCGGCTCGGCGATGCGAAAATCGACTCCGACCCGGTTTCCCACGACCCGGTTTCCCGCGCAAGAGCCCCATCCGGGGGAACGCGAGCCACGATCGAGTCACACTAGGGTGAAGGTGATGCGGGGAGGGAAGGGATAAGTCCCTGAAAACGCTGGTGGGCGATGCTGGGTTCGAACCAGCGACCTCTGCCGTGTGAAGGCAGCGCTCTCCCGCTGAGCTAATCGCCCCGATGCGCGTAGAATGATACGTCGCGCGCGCGTCTGAATCAATGTGACACAACCTGTATCAGGAGCCCTGATGGACCCCGAATTCTGGGAACAGCGCTGGCGCGATGGCCGCATCGGTTTTCACCGCGACACGGTCAACCCGCGCCTGGAGCAGTACCTGCCGCGCCTGGGACTCGCCGCTGGTGACCGGGTGCTCGTGCCGTTGTGCGGCAAGAGCCGCGACCTCGTCTGGCTCGCGCATGGGGGCCATCCGCCGGTGGGCGTGGAGCTCAGCCGTGTCGCCGTCGAGTCGCTGTTCACCGAAGGCGGGATCGCCGCCGAGGTCGCCCCGGTGGGCCCACTGGAGTGCTGGCACGGCGGCGGCATCGAGGTCTACTGCGGGGACTATTTCGCAGTGCAGCCCGAGCAGGTTCGCCCCGTAGCGGCCGCCTGGGATCGGGCGGCACTGATCGCCCTGCCGCCGGCGCTGCGTGCGGCCTATGCGCGCCACACCGCCCGCCTGCTGCCACCGGGCGCGCGGGTGCTGCTGATCACGATCACCTATGCGGACGCCGAGATAGCGGGCCCCCCCTTCTCGGTGCCGGCGACGGAGGTGGCATCGATCCATGCGCCGTGGTTCCATGTGGCGGCGCTCGAGGCGGCGCGCGGGATCGATCCGCCGGGAGACCTGGCCCGCCAGGGGCTCACGGCGATCGAGGAGTCGGTCTGGCTGCTCGAGCGCAACGATACCGCGGTGCCCGATGCCACCGACTGACACCACGACCCGGGAGTCCGATCGATGATCACTGGCATGCTCCACACCCACATCCTGATGGCGATCCTCACCATCGCCGTGTTCGTCCTCCAGGGCGTGCTCGCCGTGGCACAACCGCGTCTGCTGCGGCACAAGGCGATGCGGATCGCTCCGCATGTGATCTACACGCTGCTGCTCGTCAGCGCGATCGCCCTACTGGTCCTCTACGGCTGGAATCCGCTCGAATTCGGCTGGGTGCTGATGAAGATTGCGCTGCTCGTGGTCTTCATCGTGCTCGGCATCATCGCGTTCAAGCCGAAATTCGCGCAGCCGGTGCGCGTGGTGGCCTGGGTCGGTGCACTGCTGGCACTGCTCTGGGCCTACTGGAGTGCGGTGAACAAGACCGTCGTCCCCTTCCTCTGACCCCGGAGCGCAGCGATGACCGTCGCCCTCTACCAGCACCCCGAGTGCATACGCCACGACATGGGTGGCGGCCACCCGGAGCGGCCCGCCCGCCTCGGGGCGGTGATGGACGGCCTCGCCGAGGCCGGGCTGAGCGATTTCCTCGAGCAGCGCGAAGCGCCGGTCGTCGAGCGCAGTGCATTGCTGCGCGCCCATCCCGCGGTCTATCTCGATTTCCTCGCGGGGCACGCCCCCGCGAGCGGCACGGCGAGGCTCGATCCCGACACCATCATGAACCCGCACACGCTCTCCGCCGCCGCGCGCGCGGCGGGCGCGGGTGTGGCCGCCGTCGACGCGGTCCTCGCAGGCGAGCTGGATGCGGCCTTCTGCGCGGTACGCCCGCCGGGGCACCACGCCGAGAAGCGGGTGCCGATGGGGTTCTGCTTCTACAGCCACATCGCCGTCGCCGCGCTCCACGCCCTGGACCACCACGGCCTCGATCGCGTTGCCATCTGCGACTTCGACGTCCACCACGGCAACGGCACCGAGGATGTCGTCGACGGCGACTTCCGGGTGCTGTTCTGCTCCACATTCGAGCACCCGCAGTTCCCCGGCAAGTTCCGCCACGATGTCCCCGGCCACCGGGTGAACTGCCCACTGACGGCCGGCACGGGCAGTGACGGTTTCCGCCGCGTGATCGAAGAGCGCTGGCTGCCCGCGCTGGCCGCATTCGAGCCCCAGCTCGTGCTGATCTCCGCCGGTTTCGACGCCCATCGCGCCGATCCGCTCGGCGGGCTCGTACTGGGCGAGGCGGACTTCGCCTGGATCACGGCGCGGCTTGTCGAGGTCGCTGGCCAGCACGCGCAGGGGCGCGTCGTGTCGATGCTTGAGGGCGGTTACGACCTCGCCGCGCTGGGCCGCAGCGCCGCCGCCCACGTGAACGAGTTCATCTAGACTGCGCGAACCCCCGGGCCGCTTCGGCGAGCAGCGCCGGACCGCGGTAGATCAGTCCCGTATAGAGCTGAATCAGACACGCGCCCGCCTCGGCCTTGGCGCGGGCCGTCGCACGGTCGTGGATGCCGCCCACACCGATCAGCGGTAGCGCGCCGCCGAGGTGCTCGTTGAGGCCGGCGAGGACCTGCGTGCTCGGCCCGGCGAGGGGCGCCCCGGAGAGGCCGCCGGTCTCGTCGGCGTGGCGACTGCCCGCCACGGCACTGTGATCCGCCGTTGTGTTCGTCGCGATCAGGCCCGCCACCGGGTGGCGCGCCACCACGCGGGCAATGGTGTCGAGGTCGGCGGTGTCGAGGTCGGGTGCGATCTTCACCAGCAGGGGCACCGGCCGCCCGCGGGCGGCGTCGAGGCGCGCGGCCTGTTCGCCGAGTGGGCCGAGCAGGGCGTCGAGTGCGGCTTCACCCTGGAGCTCGCGCAGGCCCGCCGTGTTCGGTGATGAGACGTTGACCACGACGTAGTCGGCGACGCCGTGGACGCGCTCGAGGCAGTGGGCGTAGTCGGACAGCGCCTCGGCGAGCGGGGTATCGCGGTTCTTGCCGATGTTGACACCGACCACGCCGCGGTAGCGCCGCCGCTCGAGCTGGCGCACGGCGTGATCGACGCCCTTGTTGTTGAAGCCCATGCGATTGATCAGGGCACCGTGCTCCGGCAACCGGAACAGGCGCGGGCGCGGGTTGCCCGGCTGCGCCCGCGGCGTGATCGTGCCCACCTCGACAAAACCGAAGCCCAGGGCGCCGAGTGCGTCGACATAGTCGGCGTTCTTGTCCAGCCCCGCGGCGAGGCCGACCGGATTGGGGAAATCGAGACCGAGGCAGCGTACGGGCGCGGCGTCGAATGCGGGAGCGAGTCGGTGGGCGAGCCCGCAGGAGCGGGCCGCTGCGAGCGCGCCGAGGGCGGCGCCGTGGGCGGCCTCCGGCGGCAGGCGGAACAGCGCGCCGCGCAGCAGGCGGAAGCTCACTCGTTCTCCGTGGCGCTGAGGCTGGCGACCAGCTCACGCAGGCTGTCGACGTGCAGATCGGCGACGCCACCAGCGGCATCCGCCTCGTCGTCATGGCGCTCCGGCTCGATCCAGGCCGTCGCCAGGCCGGCGGCATGGGCACTGGCGATGTCGCGCTGCGCGTCCGTCGAGCAGTGCAGGACCTCGTGCGGGGCGCACCCCTGCGCCTGCAACAGCTCCTGCCAGACCCCATGCTCCGGCGTGTTCGGGGCGATGCTGTCGGCGGTCACGTGGTGCGCGAAGGGGTCGCCCAGCGTCTGGGCCATCGCGGCCATGCCCCAGCGATCAGCGCGCGTGACGGCGGCAAGATCGTAGCGCTCGCGCAACTGGCGCAGGCAGGAGGCCGCCTCCGGGAAGGCCGGCCAGTCGCGCAGCGAGTCGCGGAAGTCGAGCGCGGCCGTCTCGTCGGTGTCCAGCTCCCAGTCGCGCGCGATCTGCGCGTACACCCGCGGCAGCAGCGCGGTCAGGGACTGGTCCGGATGGGCCCGCTCGAGGGCAGCGACGGCATCGCGGAAGGCGGCCAGAATAGTCGCATCGTCCTGGTGGCGGTCGTGGTCGCGCAGATGGCGCCGGAACCATTCGACCACCCCGGTCTCGCTGTCGATCAGCGTGCCGATCACGCCGAAGCTGACGGTCTTGATCTGGCGCAGTTCCATGGCGGTATCCGTGGCGGCTGCGGGCGCCGCCCGCGCGGGCGGCCGGTTCGCGATGGTATCGTACGCGAGCACGACCGCGACCGGAAATCACCGCGAGGCCATTGCCGTGAATCTGCGCCCCGACCAGCTCGAATCCCATCTCGCGGGGACGCTGCGGCCCGTCTATATCGTCAGTGGTGACGAGCCGTTGCAGCATGCCGAGGTCGCCGATGCCATCCGTGCTGCGGCACGCCGTCAGGGCCATAGCGCCCGCGAGGTGCATGAGGCCGGCAGCGACTTCGACTGGGGCGCGCTCGCCGAGGCCGGCGCGAATCTCTCGCTGTTCGGTGATCGCGTGCTCGTCGACCTGCGCCTGCCCACGGGCAAGCCGGGGCGCGAGGGCGCTCGGGTGCTCAAGGAGTGGGGTGGGGCGCCGCCGCCGGATACCCTGCTACTGGTCACGGCGCCGAAGCTCGATCGCCAGACGCAACAGAGCGCCTGGTACAAGGCGCTGGCTGCAGCCGGGGCCGCGGTGACCGTGGCCCTGCCGCCGCGTGGGCGTCTGGGCCACTGGATCGAGGCCCGCATGCGCACGCGCGGACTGCAGGCGGATGCCGAGGCCGTGAGCCTGCTCGCCGAGCGCGTCGAGGGCAATCTGGTCGCGGCCGCGCACGAGATCGACAAGCTGCTGCTCCTGCAGGGCCCGGGCGCGGTCGATGCCGCCACGGTTCGCAGCGCTGTCGCCGACAGCAGTCGCTACACCCCGTTCGATCTCGCCAACGCCATCGTCGCCGGGGAGGCCGCGCGGGTGGGGCGGATCGCCGCCGGCCTGCGCGGCGAGGGCGTGGCCGAACCGCTGGCGCTGTGGGCCGTGCATCGCGAGATCGACCTGCTCGCGAGCGCCGCGGCGCGCTGTGTGGCCGGCGAATCGGTCGCCGGTGCCCTGCGCGCCGCCGGTGTCTGGCCCTCGCGCCAGGAGGCGTTGGGGCGCGCCCTGCACCGCCACACCGCCGCGGACTGGGCGGCGCTGCTGGCGCGATGTGCCCGGCTCGACCGCGTCGCCAAGGGCGCCGAGCGCGGCAGTTTCTGGGAAGAACTGGTAGAGTTGGCACTGCTGGCGGCCGGTGCGCGGATGACGCCGCTCACCCCCGTGGACGGCCCCGGCCGCGCCGCCTGAACCGGGGCCTGTCCGGGCCCCGCCTGTACGCGGGTGCCAGCGAACATCCGACCAGAGGAGAGGGGTTTGCACGCGAGCGCCGATACCGCGACGGTGACCGATGTCGCCGCCTACATGGAAGCCATCTGCCGCGATGCGCGCGCCGCCGCGCGCTCACTTGCGAGCGTGCAGACCCGCCAGCGCAATCACGCCCTGCTGGCGACGGCCGCGGCGCTCGACGAGCAGCGGGACGAGCTGGCCGCGGCCAATGCGCAGGATCTCGCCGCGGGGGAGGCGGCGGGCCTCGATGCCGCGCTGCTCGACCGGCTCGCACTGACCCCGGAGCGCATCGATGGGATGATCGCCGGCGTCACTGCGGTCGCGGCGCTCGACGATCCCGTCGGCCGCATCGATGAACTCGCCGCGCGCCCCTCGGGCATCCGGGTCGGGCGCATGCGCGTGCCGCTGGGCGTGATCGGCATCATCTACGAATCGCGCCCGAACGTCACCATCGACGCCGCCGCGCTCTGCCTCAAGGCGGGCAACGCCTGCATCCTGCGCGGCGGCTCCGAGGCGCACCAGACCAACCGCGCGCTGGGCGAGTGCGTTGCCGCGGGCCTCGCCGCGGCGGGCCTGCCCGCGGCCACCGCCCGGGTCGTGGCGACCACGGAACGCAGTGCGGTTGGCCATCTGCTCGGTGCCGCCGACGAGGTCGATCTGATCATCCCGCGCGGCGGCAAGGCGCTGATCGAGCGGGTCGTGGCGGAGTCGCGAATCCCCGTGCTCAAACACCTCGACGGCAACTGCCACGTCTATCTTGATGCCGCCGCCGACCCGGACCGCGCCCACGCCATCGCGGTCAATGCGAAGACCCACCGGCTCGGCGTCTGCAACGCGATGGAGACCCTGCTCGTCGACCGCGCGGTCGCCGCCGAGCTGCTCCCCGGCATCGCTGTCGCCCTGCGCGCCAACGGCATCGAGCTGCGCGGCTGTCCCGAGACCTGTGCGCTGGTCCCCGAGGCGCAGGCGGCGAGCGAGGCCGACTGGTCCACCGAGTATCTCGGGCCGATCCTCGCGATCCGCATCGTCGATGGCCTTGATGCGGCGATGGCGCATATCGAGCGCTACGGCTCGCGCCACACCGACGCCATCGTCACCGAGCACTGGAGCCGTGCCCAGCGCTTCCTGCGCGAGGTCGATTCCGCCTCGGTGATGGTCAATGCCTCGACCCGTTTCGCCGATGGCGCCGAATACGGCCTCGGCGCCGAGATCGGCATCAGTACGGATCGCCTCCACGCCCGCGGCCCGGTCGGCCTCGAGGGCCTGACCACGCGCAAGTTCGTCGTCTTCGGCGATGGCCAGGTGCGCAACTGATGCCCGGGGGCCGCACCTGAATGCAGCGCATCGGCATCCTCGGCGGGACCTTCGATCCGGTGCATTTCGGTCACCTGCGCCCCGCCGTCGAGGTCAAGGCGGCACTGGGACTGCAGGCCATGCGCCTCATTCCCTGCCGCGTCTCGCCGCACCGCGAGGCGCCGCTCGCCAGTGGCGAGCAACGGCGCGAGCTGCTCGAGGCCGCCGTCGCCGGCATGGACGATCTCGTCGTCGACGACCGTGAACTCGCCCGCGACGGCCCCTCCTACACGGTGGACACCCTCGAGTCGATCCTCGCCGACGTGCCCGACGCGCGCCTCTATCTGGTCATCGGCGCCGACGCGGCGACCGCCTTCGAACGCTGGCACCGCTGGCGCGATCTGCTCGAGCTGGCCAATCTGGTCATCACGTACCGTCCAGGCTGGTCCCTGAAGGTCCCCGGTGTCATCGCCGACCGCCGCGTCGCCTCGGTCTACGAACTCCGCGCGCGCGCCGCGGGGGCCGTGCTCGTGCAGGCGGTCACCCAGCTCGACATCCGGGCGACCGCGATCCGCGAGCTCGCCGCCGCCGGTGGCGATCTGCGCTACCTGCTGCCCGAACGCGTGCACCACCGCATCCAGGAACTCGGCCTTTACAGCAATCCGGAGACGCCCGATCCCAATGGAGACTGAAGCACTCGCCGATCTCGTCGTCGACGCCCTCGACGATCTCAAGGGGCTCGACATCCGCCGCATCGATGTCCGCGACCGCACCACCGTGACCGACATCATGATCATCGCCTCGGGCACCTCGGAGCGCCACATCCGTTCGCTCGGCGATCGCGTCATCGACCGTGCCGGTGAGCAGGGTGTGAAGCCGATCGGGGTCGAGGGCGCCGACGGCAGCGACTGGATGCTGATCGATCTCGGCGACATCGTCGTCCACGTCATGCTCCCGGAGAAGCGCGAGTTCTACAACCTGGAGAAGCTCTGGTCGCTCGCCGGCCGCGACGCCAACCGAGGCAGTGGGACCGGGTGAGGTCATGCGCTTCCATCTCGTCGCCGTCGGCACGAAGATGCCCGCCTGGATCGATCAGGGCTTTTACGACTACGCCCGGCGCCTCCACGGCGGCGCCCGCCTGGAGCTCCACGAGATCCCGCTGGGCCGCCGGCGCAGCGATAGCCCCGCCGATATCGAGCGCGCGCGGGCCGAGGAGGGGCGGCGCCTGCGCGCGAACCTGCCGGCCGGCGCCGAGGTGATCGCCCTGGAGGTGAGCGGTCGCGCCGTGGACACGCCCACGATCGCGCAGCAGATCGCGGAATGGCAGCGTACCGGGCGCAGCGTGGCCTTCCTCGTCGGCGGCCCGGACGGCCTCGAGCGCGAACTGGTCCGCGAGGCCGATGCGGTTTGGTCGCTGTCGGCGCTGACCTTCCCCCACGCCCTGGTCCGGGTCATGCTCGCCGAACAGCTCTACCGCGCCCTGTCGATCCTGCACAAACACCCCTATCACCGCTGATCGCGATGGCCTCGACCGTGCTCCTCCTTGCCTCCGGATCGCCGCGCCGGCGCGAGCTGCTTGATCAGATCGGGGTCGCCCACGAGGCGTTCGCGGTCGGCGTCGACGAGCAGCCGCACGCGGGCGAGGCGCCGCACGCGATGGTCGAACGCCTGGCGCGCGCCAAGGCCGCCGCCGGCCGCGAGGCGGTGGCTGGCGAGCGCGTCGTCCTCGGTGCGGATACCACTGTGGTCCTCGACGGCGTCGCCCTGGGCAAACCGGGTGATGCCGCGGCGGCCGATGCGATGCTCGCGCGCCTGTCCGGGCGCAGCCACCAGGTGGTCTCCGGCGTCGCCGTCGCCGCAGGCGGGGAGATCGCCTCGCGCTGCGTGACCACCGAGGTCGCCTTCCGCGAACTCGCGCCCGCCGAGCGCGCGGCCTACTGCGCCAGTGGCGAGCCCTTGGACAAGGCGGGCGGTTACGCCATCCAGGGCCTGGGCGCCGTGTTCGTGCGCCACATCGCCGGCAGCTACAGCAACGTCGTCGGCCTGCCGCTCTACGACACCGCCCGGCTGCTCGCCGCCGCCGGCATCGATCCACTGGCGACGCCCACGGGTGACGGCGCCCCTCGGGACAAGGCAGACTCCCCCCTATGAACGAGGAGATCCTGATCAACGTCACGCCGCAGGAGAGCCGTGTGGCGATGGTCGAGAACGGGGTCCTCGTCGAGGTCGCCATCGAGCGCGCGCGCCGGCGCGGGTTGGTCGGCAATATCTACAAAGGGCGGGTGGTGCGAGTGCTGCCGGGCATGGAGGCGGCGTTCGTCGACCTCGGCCTCGATCGCACGGCCTTCCTCCATGTCTCCGATATCGCCGGCGTGCGCCGCAACGGCCCGGTCGCCGGCGAAGACGATGACAGCCTGTCGTCGCGTGCCGTCGATGGTAGCCACTATCCCCCGATCGGCGAACTCCTCCACGAGGGCCAGGAGCTGCTGGTGCAGGTGCTCAAGGAGCCGCTGGGCACGAAGGGCGCGCGCCTGACCACACAGATCACGCTCGCCTCGCGCTATCTCGTGCTCATGCCGAACGACCACCATGTCGGCGTCTCGAGCAAGATCGAGGACAGTGGCGAGCGTGAGCGCCTGCGCATGCTCGTCGAGGCGCGCCTCGACGAGGTCGGCGAGCGCGGCTGGATCGTGCGCACCGCGGCCGAAGGCGCCGACGAGGCGGCGATCCTCTCCGACATGCAGCTCCTCGACAAGCTCTGGCAGGCAGCCCGCGAGCGCGAGTCCACCCAGGCGACCGGCACCGTCGTCCACGAGGACCTGCCGCTGGCACTGCGCACGCTGCGCGACCTCGTCGACGGCACCGTCGATCGCATCCGTGTCGACTCCTCCGAGGTCTGGCAGAAGATGCAGCGCTTTGCCCGCGATTTCCTGCCCAATATGGCCGAGCGGGTCGAGCTCTACCAGGGCCAGCGGCCGATCTTCGAGATCTACGGCATCGAGGACGAGGTCCAGCGCGCGCTCGACCGCAAGGTCCAGCTCAAGTCCGGCGGCTACCTGATCATCGACCAGACCGAGGCGATGACCACGATCGACGTCAACACGGGGGGGTTCGTCGGCCACCGCAACCTCGAGGAGACCATTTTCAAGACCAACCTCGAGGCCGCGCAGGCGATCGCGCGCCAGCTGCGCCTGCGCAATCTTGGCGGTATCATCATCATCGACTTCATCGACATGACGGAGCCGGAGCACCGACGCAAGGTGCTCGGTGCGCTGGAGAAAGCGCTGGCCGGCGACCACGCTCGCACCCAGGTCTGCGAAGTCTCCTCGCTGGGGCTGGTGGAGATGACGCGCAAGCGTACCCGCGAGAGCCTGGAGAACGTGCTCTGCAAGACCTGCCCGACCTGCGGGGGGCGCGGCTCGATCAAGTCGCCCGAGACGGTCTGCTACGAGATCTTCCGCGAGATCCTGCGCGAGGCGCGCCAGTTCGACGCCCGCCAGCTCATGGTGCTCGCCTCGCAGGAGGTCGTCGACATGCTCCTTGATGAGGAGTCGACCAGCCTCGCCGAACTCGAGGCGTTCATCGGTGTGCCGACACGCCTGCAGGCCGAGGCGCTCTACGCGCCGGAACAGTTCGACGTCGTGCTCGTCTGATAGGAGAGAGGGCCGCCCCATCCGTGCCCGTGCGGAGTCGCCTGCTTCGATGAAACGTTTGCTCCGCTCGCTCTGGCGCTGCTGCTGGCTGACGGTGGCCCTCGCGCTGATCGCCGCCGCCGTGGTGTTGACCGTCGCCCGGCTCGCGCTGCCCTTCGCCGGCGGCTATCAGGACGCCATCGAGGCCGCGATCGGGGATTATCTCGGCGCCGAGGTCCGCGCGGCCGATATCGACCTCGAATGGTATCGCCTCGGCCCCCGATTGCGCCTCGACGCGCTGCGTGTGACCCACCCCGATGGCGACGTCATCCGCTTCGATTCGGCCTTTGTCGAAATCGGCCTCGGTGGCGGCGTCACCGATGTGCAGATCCGCAACGTGATCCTCGCCGGCCTCGATCTCGACGTACGCATCGACGAAGAGGGCCGGCTGCACTTCTGGGGCCTCGACGTCGACCCGCGGGCCCTGGGGCGACTGGCCGAGGGCGACATGGCGGCTGAACGCCCAACCGGCGATGGCCCCGATCTGCTCGCGGGCCTGTTGCAGATCGAACGCCTGCACCTCACCGACGCCACCATCCGGCTGCGCACGGCCGCGGGGCGCGTCCATGCCATCCGTGACGGCGAACTGCGTCTGCGCAATGACGGCAACCGCCACCGCCTCGCCCTCGATGCCCGACCCCCGGCGGACTGGGGGGAGCGCCTTCACGTGATCGCCGACGGCAGCGATCTGCTCCGCGACCCTGACGAGGCGGGCCTGCACGTCCATGCCGTGGGCGATGACCTCGATCTCGCGCGCGCCGGTGGCCTCCTGCCACGGCGCGATGGGGTCCCCGCCATCGGTGCGGGGCGCGCGGACATCGCTGTCTGGGCCGACTGGCGCGGCGCCGAGCTGCAGGGGATGACCACCGACCTCGCCAGCCGGGGTCTCGCCCTGGAGCCGGGCGCGGGGGATGACTACCGCCTGGACGAATTCGCCGGTCGTTTCGACTGGCGCCGCAGCGCCGATGGCTGGCGCCTGCGCGGCGAGGACATCACGGTGGGCCGCGACGGCGCGAGCTGGCGCGCCGAGCGCGGCGAGATCGCGCGCCGAGCCGGCGAGTGGCACGTACACGGTGACCGCCTCGCGATTGCCGATCTCGCCGAGGCGGCGCCGCTGCTGCCCGTGTCGGGCGAGATCGCCGATGCCCTGGCCGCGTTCGCACCGAGCGGCTGGCTCGATGACTACCACCTCGCCGTCGCCGACGAAGGAGGGGGTTTCCGGTTGCGCGGCGACTTTGCCGACCTCGGCTGGTCCCCCGCCGAGGGCTGGCCCGCGCTCTCCGGCCTCGACGGACGCATCGAGGCCACGCCGCAGGGCGCGCACCTCGATCTTGCCGCCACCGGTGCCGCCTTCTTCGCGCCGACGCTCTTCCGCGAACCGCTGCGCCTCGACGCGCTCTCCGGGCGCGTCGACATCGAGCGCCGCGGCGCAGACTGGGTCATCGACGCCCCCGTCGTCGACGCGCGTAACCCCGACATCACCACGCGCAGCCGCATGCGCCTGGAGCTGCCCGCCGCCGATGAGCCCTGGCTCGACCTGCAGGTCGACTTCCGCGACGGCGATGCGGCGACGACCTCGCGCTACCTGCCTGTCGGCATCATGTTCCCCGAGCTCATCGACTGGCTCGACCGCGCCATCGTCGACGGCCGTGTACCCAGTGGCCACGCGCTATTCAACGGCCCCCTGGGCGACTTCCCCTTCGATGACCGACCGGGCGTCTTCGAGGTCGACTTCGAGGTCCGCGACCTCACCCTCGATTATGCGCCCGACTGGCCCGTGCTCGACGACGTTGCCGCGCGGGTGCATTTCCATGGGCCCTCGCTCGACATCCAGGGGCACAGCGCACGCATCTACGACTCGCTCATCGCCGATGTGCACGCCCGCTTCGCGGATCTGCGCACCGGCGAACTCGCCATCGCGGCCGACGCCACGCCACGCATGCCCGACCTCCTGCGTCTGTCCCGGGAGACACCCCTGCGCGACCGCCTCGGGCCCTTCTTCGATGGTGCCCGCAGCGACGGTGCCCGCGTGGCAGGCATGCGGCTCGACCTCGATATCCCGGTTGCCGACACGGCATCGACCCGCGTCGCCGGGCACATCGATCTCGCCGGCAACCGCCTCGAACAGCCGCGGTTCTGGGTGGATCTGGCCGATGTCGAGGGCCGCGTCGGCTTCACCGACGACAGCCTCTCCATGGCCGGTGTCGAGGCCGACTTCCACGGTCAGCCGATCACCATCGACGCCGCCACCGACCCCGAGGGTGTGCGCCTGACCGC
>SLKC01000035.1 GCA_007134775.1 Ectothiorhodospiraceae bacterium
AACGCCAGGAAGCGATCCATGCTGCGCTCGTCATCGGCCGGCACATGCAGGTAGCGAAAGGGCTCGTCGGGCGAGTCGCGCACGCCCTTGAGGAAGAATTCGCGGCCATCGACCTCGATCGGCAGCATGTAGTTCTCGAACTCGCGCGCCCGTCCCTGACCATCGCGCAGGCGATAGGTGAAGTTGGGTCCGACATTGCGATGTCGGCGCTGCGTGCCGTCCTGGTGGTCCGGGTGGACGTTGGTCAGCATGAAGTCGTCGAGTTCCACCTGGTAGCTGCGGCCACCGACGCCGAGGTCAAAGCGCGAGAACACGGTCGCCGTGAAGCGCTCGGGACGATCGCCCCCCGCCGTCAGCGGCTGGACACGGAGGTCGAGTTCCGTGCCGCCGTCGCCGAAGCTTGATTGGTAGATCGAGTAACCGCGGTGACGCAGCGGCTCGTTGACCTTGATCGTCTCCTCCAGCGGCTCATCGAGCTCGGGATCGACGATGACGACATCGCTCTCGTAGGAGCGGGGCTGGCCATCGCGATAGTGCTCGATGCGGAACTCCTCGACCACGATGGTGAAGGGCAGCTCCTGCACAGCGTAGCCGTCACGCACGGGCACGAAGGTGACGTCGGCGGCCTGGCCCTCGGGGATGCTGGTATCACCCTGGAACGCACCGAAGCGTACCGGTATACGACTGGCGTCATCGATGTCGGCAACGCGGATGTCATCCTGTGTCTCCACCTGGAGATTGCCGCGCCAGGCCTCCCACTTGAGCAGGATATTGCCGTCGATCAACCCACCGATACCGATGACCACAATAGCGCCGTGGGTGAAAATATAGCCCAGGCGGTTACTCCAGCCCTTCATACCGGCCACGAGCACCTGCCCCTCGCCCCGATCGCGCCGCCGGAAGCGGAAGCGATTGCGTCCCAGCGTGCGCTCCACCGCGCCGAGTGCCGCTGTACCTTGGGCCTGGATATGCCACTCGCGATGGTTGCGCAGACGCCGCAGCGAGCGCGCCTGCTGACGATCGCGGAATCCCGTCACCTGCTTGATCACGGCTGGCGTCTGCCGGTACAGGCAGACCGCCGTCGAGGCGACGAGAAAGGCGAGCAGCCCTAGGTACCACGTCGATGTATAGACGTCGTAGAGGCCCAGCAAGCGGAAGACATCGAACCAGAACGGTCCGAACTGGATCATGTAATCGGACCAGGTCTCGTCCTGACGCAGGACGGTGCCGATGATCGATGCGATCCCGATGACCACGAGCAGGCTGATGGCAAAGCCCATCGAGCCCAGAAACTCGACGACGGTGCGCAGCGTTGCGCGGCGTGTGCGGGATCGCCGAGGGCCCGTACCGGGAGCCGCTGTCGACGACAAGGAGCGATCCATCAGCGTTATGTGGCCCTCACGGGCACACCGGCACGCGCCGGGTGTGCCCATTCGGTGGTTACGGCAGTGCGGGGATATCGAAATCGGGCATCTTGCCCGTGAGCGATTCCATGAACGCGACCAGTTCAGCGACCTCCTCGTCGGAGAAATCACGGCCCAGCATCTCCTGGCCCATAATCATCGTCGCCTCCTCAAGGGTCTCCGTGCCGCCGTTGTTCATATAGGGATAGGTAACCGCAACATTGCGCAGCGACGGCGTGCGGAAGGCATACTTGTCGCGCTCCTCGCCGGTGACCTCATAGCGTCCCTTGTCCTCGGAGCCGGGCACCTGGATGCGGTGGAAATCGCTGTCGGTCAGGTTCGGCCCGCGGTGGCAGGCGATGCAGCCATTGTCGACGAACGATGCCATGCCGCGCTTCTGCTTCTCGGTCAATGCCTGCAGATCACCCTGCAGGTAGCGATCGAAGGGCGAATGCGGCGTGTTCAGCGTGCGCTGGAAGCCGGCCAGGGCCTTGGCGACGTTGTCCGCGTTGATCGGATCGTCGTCCTCGGGGAAGGCATCGCGGAACATCGCCTGGTAGAGATCGAAGCCCTCCAGCCGTTCGATCGCGGCATCGAGATCCATCGCCATCTCGACCTCGGCCTCGATCGGACCGAGCGCCTGGCCCTCCAGATCGGGCTCCCGGCCGTCCCAGAACTGCGCTTCGAGGAAGCCCGAGTTGAGCACGGTCGGTGTATTGCGCTCACCGACCTGGCCCTCGTGGCCCACGGAGCGCGGGATACGGTCGGCCCAACCGAGCGCCGGGTTGTGACAGGTGGCGCAACTGATGATCCCGCTCGACGAGATACGCGGCTCGAAGAACAGGAAATTGCCCAGCTCAACGCGCTCATCAGTGAGCGGGTTGTCGGCGGGGATGGGCGGTAGTGCCGGCAGCGGCTCGAAACGGTCGGCGTAATCGCCATAGTAACCGTCCTCAGCGACAGCCGCACCGCCCCCCAGTGCCAGCAGGCACCCCAGAGCAACCGCCGACACGGCCTTGCTCGGACTCGTCATGGCCGATCTCCTCATTGTGACCCCCAACGGGTTTGTCTTTGGACACATCCGAGGCGGGCGCAGCGGCGCACCACTCCGGAATGGTGCTCACCATCCTAAACACCTGATCGGATCTTAGACTTGATCTAGATCAATGAAAGGTCAGATCGGATCGCCAAACCATGGTGCCATCCATCATAATGGCGCTGCGGCGGGATGTCGTAGTGCCCGGATAACCGCGCTCCGGCCTCGCCGCACCCCGTGACAGCCTAAAGGCCACTCGGCCCGGGATCGATCGCACGATGCCCCGTTACGCCTACCCTCGCCCATCGCGTCGGGAGATCACCCCCGAATCCCTCTACCGCAACCGTCGGCGCTTCCTCCAGCAGAGCGCCCTGCTCGGTTGCGGCGCCGCCCTACCCGGCCTGTGGCCCGGTGCCGCATACGCCTGGAAGGAGGCCCTTGCCGAGGCACCAGCCAGCGCGTTCTCCACCGACGAGTCGCTGACCTCGCTCGATGACATCACCAGCTACAACAACTTCTACGAATTCGGCACGCGCAAGCGCGACCCCAGCGATTGGGCCCACTACCTGCAGACCGATCCCTGGTCGGTGCGCATCGAGGGCGAGGTCGGCAAGCCGGGCGAGTTCCCCCTGGACGAGATCGTGCGCGCGGCATGGCTCGAGGAGCGAATCTACCGCCTGCGCTGTGTCGAGGGGTGGTCGATGGTGATCCCCTGGATCGGCTTCGAACTACGCGAACTCCTCGAATACCACCAGCCCACCGCGGACGCCGACTATGTCGCCCTCGAGACCCTCTACGACCCGGACAACCTGCGCGGCCAGCGCCGCGGCATCATCGACTGGCCCTACCGCGAGGGGTTGCGACTCGATGAAGCGATGCACCCACTGACCCTCCTCGCCGTCGGCCTCTACGACAAGCCGATGCCGAACCAGAACGGCGCGCCGATCCGCCTGGTCGTGCCCTGGAAGTACGGCTTCAAGAGCATCAAGTCGATCGTCAAGATCCGCCTCCAGAAGGAGCGTCCCGTGTCCTCCTGGGAGGCGGACGCCCCGGAAGAGTACGGCTTCTACGCCAACGTGAATCCCAACGTCGATCACCCCCGCTGGTCACAGGCGCGCGAGCGGCGTATCGGTGAGTCGGGGCGGCGCGAGACGCTGCTGTTCAACGGCTACGAGGAGGAGGTCGCACACCTCTACGAGGGCATGGACCTCGAGGAACACTTCTGAGGCATGGCCGGGCGCTCCCTCGCGATCACGCTGTTCCGCCTGGCGGTCGCCGTCGCCTGCAGTGCGCCCGCGGCGTGGCTGGTCGTCGCCTGGCACCGCGGCACACTCGGCGCGAACCCGCCCGAGGCGGTCGTGCTCTTCACCGGCCAGACCGGGCTGATCCTGCTGCTCGCCACGATCGCGCTCGGCCCCGCCTTCCGCCTCTCCGGCTGGCCCGGCTTCATGGCGGTGCGTCGCCAGCTCGGCCTCTGGGCCCTCTTCTGGCTCCTCGGCCACATGCTCGCCTGGATGGGGCTGGACCAATACTGGGAGTGGTACTGGATCGGCCAGGAGATCCGCGACCTGCCCTATGTCCGCTACGGCCTGATCGGGCTGGTCCTGCTCGTCCCGCTCGCCCTGACTTCATTCCGGGCGGCCGAGGCGGCGATGGGGCGCCGGGCTTGGCAGTGGCTGCATCGCCTGGTCTACGTCGCCGCGGCGCTCGGCGTCGTGCACCAGTGGATGATTGCCCGTTGGGACTACAGCGAGGCGATGCTCGCCGCCGGCGTGCTCGCGGCGCTGATCGTATTCCGCCTCGCCTGCGCGCTCATCGACCGACGCTGAAGCCGTAGAGCCCGTCGCCCGCTGCGGCTGCCTGCACGGCCAACAACCACAGCACCCGCTCCAACGGCCGCCGCGTCAGTGCTGGCGACGGCGCGGGTCTCCCGCTCGCCGCCGGTCCGGGCGCGCCCGCCGCCAGACCAGCGCGCCTGCTGCGAGGGCGGCGATCGCGATCAGGAAGTCGCGTCGCCTCCGCTCCGATCGCCGTTGGTGCCCGCTACCGCGGTGCGAGTCACCGCGACGCTTCGACTGGGACTTTGCCATGGTGCGAGGGGACACACTCAGCCGTTGCGCACGATCCGGTAGCAGGGTGCGTAGGTCGTCCCCGGCAGTTTCATCCGTCCGTCAGTGACGAAGGAGGCGAGCAGCTCATCGAGCAGGTCCATGATCTCGGGGTCGCCGTGGATCTCGAAGTGGCCGTGCGCTTCGATCGCCCGGATGCCCTCCTCCTTGACATTGCCCGCGACGATGCCGGAGAAGGCGCGCCGCAGGTTCGCCGCGAGCTCGAACGCCGGCTGCTCCGTGTGCAGAGCGAGGCTGCGCATGTTCTCGTGGGTCGGCGCGAACGGCTTTTGCAGGGGCTCCTCGATGGCCAGTTTCCAGTTGAAGTAGTAGGCATCCTGGTGGCGGCGGCGCCAGTCACGCACCGCTTGCATGCCGGCAGTCATCTCGCGGGCGACCCCGGCCGGGTCGTCGATCAGGATCTTGTAGCGCCGGCAGGCGTCCGGCCCGAGGGTGCGCGCGATGAAGCGATCGATGCGCTGGAAGTAGTCGGCGCTCGATGCCGGCCCGGAGAAGATCAACGGGAACGGCATGTCGCGATTGTCCGGATGCAGCAGGATCCCCAGCAGATGGAGGATCTCCTCGGTCGTGCCGACCCCGCCCGGAAAGACAACGATGCCGTGCCCGACTCGCACGAACGCCTCCAGGCGCTTCTCGATGTCGGGCATGATGACCAGATCGTTGACGATCGGGTTGGGCGCCTCCGCCGCAATGATGCCGGGCTCGCTGATGCCGACATAACGGCCACCGTAGGTGCGCTGTTTGGCGTGCGCGATGGTCGCGCCCTTCATCGGCCCCTTCATCGCACCGGGGCCGCAACCCGTGCAGATCTGCAGCCCGCGCAACCCAAGCTCGTAGCCCACTGCCTTGGTGTAGTCGTACTCCTCGTCCGAGATGGCGTGACCGCCCCAGCACACCACCAGGTCCGGATACGCCTGCGGCTGCATGATGTGGGCGTTGCGCAGGATGTGGAAGACCGCGTTGGTGATGCCGGCCGATTCGTCCAGGCGGAAGCGCCCGCCCTGTTCGATCTCGGTAGAGACGTAGACGATATCGCGCAGGACCGCGAACAGGTGCTCCTTGATGCCGCGAATCATCTCGCCATCGACGAAGGCGGCAGGCGGAGCGTTGGTCAGCTCCAGCTTGATGCCGCGCTCGCGCTGCAGGACGCGGATATCGAAGCCGCGGGCGAGCTCCATCACCCTGCGCCCGTCGTCGATCTCCGCGCCGGAGTTCAACACAGCGAATGCGCAGCGCCAGAGCTGGTCGTACATGCGCGATTCGCTCGCCTTGCGCAGGCGATCCACCTCATCCTGCGACAGGACCTCCAGCCGCCCCTCGGGCGAGACCTGGGCATCCACTCCGGTGGGGAGTTCCGCGGCGACCTGCTGCATGGGAAACGGATTCCGTGGGGAACGGATGGATGGTAAGGATATCACACGCCGGGAACGCCCCCGGGCCCG
>SLKC01000183.1 GCA_007134775.1 Ectothiorhodospiraceae bacterium
CCGACGGCTCCTTCGTCTACGTGCCCAAGGGCGTGCGCTGCCCGATGGAGCTGTCCACCTACTTCCGCATCAACGAACGCAACACCGGCCAGTTCGAGCGCACGCTGATCGTCTGCGAGGAAGGCGGCTATGTCAGCTACCTCGAGGGCTGCACCGCGCCGCAGCGCGACGAGAACCAGCTCCACGCCGCCGTGGTCGAGCTCATCGCCCTCGACGATGCCACGATCAAGTACTCCACGGTGCAGAACTGGTACCCCGGCGACGAACAGGGCCGCGGTGGCATCTACAACTTCGTGACCAAGCGCGGCGAGTGCCGCGGCCCGCGCTCGAAGATCACCTGGACCCAGGTCGAGACGGGCTCGGCGATCACCATGAAGTACCCGAGCTGCGTGCTCACCGGCGACGACTCCGTGGGCGAGTTCTACTCGGTCGCCGTGTCGAGCAACTACCAGCAGGCCGACACGGGCACGAAGATGACCCATATCGGGCGCAACACGCGCAGCACGATCGTCGCCAAGGGCATCTCTGCGATGCACGGCAACAACTCCTACCGCGGGCTGGTCAAGATCCTCCCCAGCGCGGAGGGCGCGCGCAACTTCACGCAGTGCGACTCGATGCTGATCGGCAACCAGTGTGGTGCCCACACCTTCCCCTACATCGAAGTCAAGCAGCCCGGCGCGATCCTGGAACACGAGGCGAGCACCTCGAAGGTCAGTGACGAGCAGCTCTTCTACTGCCGCCAGCGTGGCATCCCGGAAGAGGACGCGGTCAACATGATCGTCAACGGCTTCTGCAAGGACGTCTTCCGCGAGCTCCCGATGGAGTTCGCCGTCGAGGCGCAGGCGCTGCTCAACGTCACCCTCGAGGGTGCCGTCGGCTGAATACACTGAAGATCCAACGGAGACCGGAACCGATGAGTGAACCGATGCTGAAGATCGAGAACCTGCACGCCAGCGTGGAGGAATCGGAGATCCTCCGCGGCGTCGACCTGGCGGTCAACGCCGGCGAGATCCACGCGATCATGGGCCCGAACGGCTCGGGCAAGTCCACGCTGGCGAGCATCCTCGCCGGACGGGACGACTACGAGGTCACCGAGGGCCGCGTGACCTACAAGGGGCAGGACCTGCTCGCGCTCGAGCCCGAGGAGCGCGCCCACGAGGGCGTCTTCCTCGCCTTCCAGTATCCCGTGGAGATCCCCGGGGTCAACAACATCTATCTGCTCAAGGCAGCGCTCAACGCCAAGCGCGCCCACCAGGGCCTTGACGAGGTCGACACCGTCGACTTCCTCACCTCGGTCAAGGAGAAGATGAAGCTGATGGGTATGGACGAGAGCTTCCTCAACCGCGCGGTCAACGAGGGTTTCTCCGGCGGCGAGAAGAAGCGCAACGAGATCTTCCAGATGATGGTCCTCGAGCCCGAACTGGCCCTGCTCGACGAGACCGATTCGGGGCTCGACATCGATGCGCTCAAGCTCGTCGCCCAGGGCGTCAACCAGATGCGCTCGCCCGACCGCGCCATCGTGATCGTCACCCACTACCAACGCCTGCTCGATTACATCGAGCCCGACCGCGTGCACGTCCTCGCCCAGGGCCGCGTGGTCAAGTCGGGCGACAAGATGCTCGCCCACGAGCTTGAGGACAAGGGCTACGACTGGCTCCGCCAGGAGGAGGCGACCGAGGCATGAGCACCGTCGACCCCATTGCCGAGCGCCTGATCGAACGCCTGGGCGGCGAGCGCCCCGGCGACAGCGTCGACTGGATCGCCGCTCTGCGCAGCCGGGCCGCGGAACGGCTCGCCGCGCTCGGTCTGCCGCACACCAAGATCGAGGACTGGAAGTACACCAGCCTCAAGCCGATCACGAAGCGCGATTTCGCCCGCCCCGATGCCGCATCCGCAACGGCCGATGCCGGCGCGGTCGAGGCGCTGCGCATCCCCGGACTGGAGACGCACCGCCTGGTCTTCGTCAACGGCCACTTCGCCGCCGCCCTCTCCGATCGCGACCTCGGCGCGCAGGGGCTCACCGTGAAGAGTCTCGCCGCGGCATTCGCCGAGGACCCCGAGGCGCTGCGCGATCGCTTCGCCGCCCTGGCACCGATCGATTTCAGCGGCTTCACCGCGCTGAACACGGCCTACGCCGACGATGGCGCAGTGATCCGCGTGGCCCCGAAAACGCAGGTCGAGCGCCCGATCGAGCTGGTCTTCCTCTCGACGCCGCAAGGACAGCCCGTGATGGCGCAGCCGCGCGTGATCCTGGATGCGGGCCACCATTCCGAGGTCACGCTGATCGAGCACTTCGTCGGCCTCGACGACGCGGCCAATCTCACCAACGCGGTGACCGAACTCAAGATCGACGTCGGCGCCCAGGTCACGCACTACCGCCTGCAGCGCGAGAGCCGCAAGGGGTTCCACATCGCCAGCATCCACGCGGAGCAGGCCGAGAACAGCCGCTACGCCTCGCACAACGTGCAGATCGGCGGCCAGCTCTCGCGCACCGATATCAATACGGCGCTCAACGCGGAAGGGGCGGATACGCTGTTCAACGGCATCTACCTGCTCAACGGCCGCCAGCACAGCGACACCCACACGCGGATCAACCACCTCGCGCCCCATACCTACAGTGAGGAGTCCTACCGCGGCATCCTCAATGACCATGCGCGCGGGGTGTTCAATGGGCGCGTCTACGTCGCCCAGAACGCGCAGCAGATCCAGGCCTACCAGCAGAACGACAACCTGCTGCTGTCGGGCCGGGCCGAGATCGACACCAAGCCGGAGCTCGAGATCTACGCCGACGATGTGGTCTGCTCGCACGGCGCGACCATCGGCCGCCTCGACGACAACATGCTGTTCTACCTGCGCTCGCGCGGCGTCGACGAGGAGGCGGCCCGCGGATTGCTGCTCTACGCCTTCGCCGAGGGTACCGTGGAGAAGATGGGCCTGGAGGCCCTGCGCACCTGGCTCGAGGGCTTCGTCATCGACGAGCTACCGCAGGCCGAACGCGTGCGGGAGTTCGTATGAACACGGCCAGCGACCCAGTCGGGGCACCCGTCGGGGCCGGCCCGCTCGACGCCGAGGCGTTGCGGGCCGACTTCCCGATACTGCAGCAGCCGATCAACGGCGCCCGGCTGGTCTACCTGGACAATGCAGCGACCTCGCAGAAACCCGCGAGCGTGATCGCGGCGCTCGAGCGCTACTATCGCGAGACCAACGCCAACATCCATCGCGGCATCCATACCCTCGCCGAACGCGCCACGGCGCAGTATGAGGGCGCCCGCGAGCGCGTGGCGGGGTTCCTCGGCGCCGCCGAGGCGCGCGAGATCGTCTTCACCCGGGGCACAACCGAGGCGATCAATCTCGTTGCCCAGAGCTACCTGCGGCCGCGGCTCGCACCCGGCGACGAGATCGTCGTCTCGGAGATGGAGCACCACTCCAATATCGTGCCGTGGCAGCTCGTCGCCGAGGCGACCGGCGCGCAGCTGCGCGTCATCCCGATCAGCGACAATGGCGAGCTCGACCTCGACACCTACGCCGAGCTGCTCGGCGAGCGCACCCGCCTGGTCGCCATCGGCCACGTCTCCAACGCCCTCGGCACGATCAACCCCGTGGGGGCGATGATCCGCAGCGCCCACGCCCGCGACATCCCCGTGCTGGTCGACGGCGCCCAGTCGGTGCCGCACATGCCGGTCGACGTCCGCGCGCTCGACGCCGACTTCTTCGCCTTCTCCGGGCACAAGATGTTCGGGCCGACCGGCATTGGCGCGCTCTACGCCCGGGCGGAGCTGCTCGAGGCGATGCCGCCCTACCAGGGCGGCGGCGAGATGATCTCGAAGGTCAGCTTCAGCGGCACCGAGTACAACATCATCCCGCACAAGTTCGAGGCCGGCACGCCGCACATCGCCGGCGCCATCGGCCTGGCCGCGGCCATCGACTACCTCGAGGCGATCGGCATGGAGCGCGTCGCCGACCACGAGACCGACGTGCTCGCCTACGCCCACCGCCGCGTGCGCGAGATCGAGGGGCTGCAGATCATCGGCACCGCTGCCGACAAGGCCGGCGTGCTCTCCTTCGTCATCGACGGCGTCCACCCCAACGACCTGGGCATGCTGATCGACCAGGAGGGCGTCGCCATCCGCACCGGCCACCACTGCGCCATGCCGGTGATGGAGCACTTCGGCGTCACGGCCACGGCGCGGGCATCGTTCGCCCTGTACAATACGCGCGATGATGTCGACCGGCTGATCGACGGCATCCACAACGTCTGCCAGATGCTTGCCTAAGGACGCACCATGCACGGCTACGAACCCGTAATGCTCTCCCGCGGCGTGCAGGCGATCCGCGTGCCGAGCGGCGACCGGATCATCCTGCCCAAGGGCATGCAGGTCATTATTACCCAGTCCCTCGGGGGCAGCTTCACCGTCAACATCGGCGGCAACCTCGCGCGCATCGCCAACGAGGACGCCGACGCCCTCGGCCGCGAGCCGATGAAGGGTCCCGAAGTCCCCGAGGAGCCCACCGACGACGACATCCAGTCGGCCGTCTGGCGCCAGCTCGAGACCTGCTACGACCCCGAGATCCCGATCAACATCGTCGATCTCGGCCTGGTCTACGACTGCGACATCGAACGCCGGGAAGGCGGCAACTGGCGCGTCGAGATCCGCATGACGCTGACCGCCCCCGGCTGCGGCATGGGCGACGTCATCGCCGACGACGTCCGCCACCGCGTCGAGATGATCCCCGGCGTTGGCCGCTGCGATGTCGAGCTGGTCTTCGACCCGCCCTGGGGACCCGAGATGATGTCCGAAGCGGCGCGGCTACAGACGGGCATGCTGTAGTCGGCCTCCACCGGCTGCGGCGTTCACGTTGGTTCCGGCGCCACGCCGTGCCCGGGACCGATGACCGCTTGGCGAGAGCGAATGGAGGCCGGGCTTTCCCGCGCCCGGTCGCTATGGACCGACTTCTGGAGGCACGATGACGGACTGGGTTGACGTCGCCCACCGCGACGAGATCGCACACAAGGAGTACCGCGTCGTCGACGTCGACGATGTGGAGGTTGTCGTCTTCAACCTCGACGGCGAGTTCTACGCCCTCGAGGACGTCTGCACCCACGACGGCGCCGAACTCTCCGGCGGCCACGTCGAGGACGAGTGCATCGTCTGCCCGCGCCATGGCGCCAAGTTCAGCATCCGCTCGGGCGAGGCACTCACGCCGCCCGCCTACGAGGCCACCGAGACCTTCCCGGTGCGCGTCACCGAGGACGGCACAGTCCAGGTCCGCGACCCGCGCTGGGATTGAGTCGTCGGCGCGGCGGTCTTGGGTCTTACCCCTGGCCGGCGTCGCGCGGCGGCACAGAGCGCACGGAGAGTACAGCGACTCCCTCCGCGCACCCTGCCCCGCTGCAAACGGCCCGATCAGCAGGCTCGGCATCTCCGCGCCATATCGACACGGGATGGCACCCGCACTACCCGTGCAGGCGCCGCGTGATGTCGGCCACGTGGCGCGCCTGGAAGCGCACCTGCTCCAGCTCCTTCTCGGAAGGCTGCCGGCTGCCGTCCGGCCCCGTCATCGTCGCGGCCCCGTACGGCCCGCCGCCGCGGACCTCGGAGATGTCGGTGAGCACCGGGCAGCTGTAGGGCAGGCCGACGATCACGAATCCGTGGTGCACCAGCGTGTTCCAGAACGAGGTGATCGTCGTCTCGTTGCCCGCCCCGGTCGCCGTCGAGGTGAACACGCTGCCCACCTTGCCGATCAGCTCACCGTTGAACCACTGCCCGCCGGTCTGATCCAGGAAGGTGCGCATCTGCCCGGCCATGTTGCCGAAGCGCGTCGGCGTGCCGAAGAGGATGCCGTCGTAGGCGGCGAGATCGGCCGGGCTGGCCACCGGCGCCGCCTGGTCCGTCGCCGCGCCCATCTGCTCCAGCGCCTCCGATGACATCGTCTCCGGCAC
>SLKC01000195.1 GCA_007134775.1 Ectothiorhodospiraceae bacterium
CCCGAGGCCTGGGCCGAAAGCAGGTACGAGGAGAAGTCCTGCTCGTCGAGCGGATGGCGGGAACGCCCCATGACCTCTCCGCCGGCCTCGCGCACCACGTTGGCCACCTGTTCTTCAAGCGAATGCCCGAAGGCGTAGTCCGCCGTCAGGAAATACCAGGAATCTCCGCCTTCGTCGACGATCGCCTTGCCGGTACCCTGCGCGAGCGCATGGGTGTCGTAGGTCCAGTGCACACCCGTCGGCGAGCATTGCTCATTGGTAAGCTGCGTAGTCGCGGCACCGGAGACGAAGAAGTACTTTTCGCGATCTCGCGTAATCTCCTGCACGGCCAGGGCCGCGCCCGAGTTCGGCACGTCGAAAATCGCATCGACGCCATCGTCGTCGATCCACTCACGGGCAATCGTCGAGGCGAGATCTTCGCGATTCTGGTGGTCGGCCTCCAGGATCTCGACCTCCTTGCCCATGACCGTACCGCCATGGTCTTCGATGGCCATCTCCGCAGCGACGACCGAGCCCGGCCCCGAGAGATCCGCATACAGGCCGGACATGTCGTTCATGACACCGATACGAAGCGTGTCATCGGCGAGCGCCGTCGTACTGGCCCCTCCGGCCAGGGCGACAGCAACCGCGCAACTCAACATGTGTCTTCTCTTCATGATTATCACCTCCAGGTTCGGCCGCTCGTTGTGTGCCTCCGCACAATCATCACACGGCCAGATGTTCGCGCAGCGTGTCCATATGTTGGTCCAGCTCCGCGTTTGGAATCATCGTGGCGATGGTGCCGTCCTCCACGATGTAATGACGATCCGCGATCTTCGAAGCAAAGTGGAAGTTCTGCTCGACCAGGAGAATCGTGTAGCCCTGGCCCTTCAGCCTCTGCAACAGATCGCGGATCTGACGCACGATGACGGGCGCAAGCCCTTCGGTCGGCTCGTCGAGCAACAGTGTCTGAGCCCCCGAGCGCAGGATGCGGGCGATCGCCAGCATCTGCTGTTCACCGCCGGAGAGCTTGGTGCCCTGACTTTTGCGCCGCTCCTTCAGATTGGGGAAGGTTTCGTAGATCTGCTCCACACTCATGCCGCCCGCCTGCACTTTCGGCGGCAGCATCAGGTTCTCTTCCGCGGTCAGTGATGCATAGATACCGCGCTCCTCGGGGCAGTAGCCGAGCCCCAGATGGGCGATCGTATAGGGCTGCGCCTTGATCAGTTCATGATCCCGGAAAAGGATCGAGCCGGTGCGCTCTTCGAGCAGTCCCATCATGCACTTCAGGCACGTTGACTTGCCGGCACCGTTGCGCCCGAGCAGGGTCACAACCTCGCCCTTGTGAACGTCGAAGTCGAGTCCGTGCAGGACGTGGGACTCACCGTACCAGGCATGCAGGTCGCGCACGCAGATGAGCGGGACCTCATCCCAGCTCGTGCTGTCGGCTGCACCCTTCTCCACTGTTTCAGTCGTCATCGCCGGTACCCATATAGGCTTCGATTACATCCGGATTCTGCGATACGTCCGCATACTTGCCTTCGGCCAGGATCCTCCCCCGTTCAAGCACGGTGATGGTGTCGGAAAGCTCGGCCACGACCTTCATCTGGTGCTCGATCATGACCACGGTTCGTCCCTTGGCGACCCGGAGGATCACCTCACCGATACGGTCGATATCCTCCGTGCCCATGCCCGACATCGGCTCATCGAGTAGCAGTGTCTCCGGATCCAACGCCAAGGTAGTCGCCAGTTCGAGCGCACGCTTCTGTCCGTAGGGCAGCTCGCCCGCGATGCGACGGTACGAGCCGGCGATACCGACCAGCTCGAGCAGTTCCATGGCGCGATCATTGAGGTGCTGCAGCCGCGACTCAGGCTTCCAGAAGTGGAACGAGAGCCCCGTCGGTTGCTGCAGGGCGACGCGGACATTCTCCAGCACCGTCATCTCGGGGAACACCGCCGAGATCTGGAACGAGCGGACCATGCCGCGACGGGCGATATCGACCGGGTCGGCCTTGGTAATGTCGTCGCCCTTGTAGAGGATGGCGCCCGAGGTGGGCGTCAGGAATTTGGTGATCAGGTTGAACAGCGTGGTCTTGCCGGCACCGTTCGGGCCGATGATGGCGTGGACCTGGTTCGGCTGGACCCGCATCGAGACCTGATCGACCGCGATAAACCCTTTGAACTCCTTGGTGACCGATTGCAATTCGATCACCGCATCGGCTGTGCCGGCCCCGGCGGCGGGCGCAGCTGTGGATTCGGCAGTAGCTGTGTTTGTCAAAACGCTCGACCCCCTCGCTTGCTGCCGCCGGTGCATACGGGCACCGATACGGCGAGATGTGGCATCGCCACGCCCAATGCCCCAATACGATACAAGTCGCGTGCCAGGATGGTGCATTCGCGTGGGCGATCGCGCCATGACGCGATCGCAACACGCCCTCATCAACAAGGCGGAAACCGCAGACGGTGTCCGGATATCCGGACACCGTCGGGCGTGATCACAATCCAGGTGACTGATTCTCCGGACATCGATACCGGGCGTCCGAAATCCCGGACACTGTGTATCAGTTCCCGGACAGATCGGGGTGGTGTGCGAGTCGCTCGTAGAGCCTCGAACGCGAGATCCCGAGCGCCCGCGCGGCCTGGGCCTTGTTGCCGCCGGCCGCGCGCAGGGCGTTCTCCAGGGCACTGCGCTCGGCCCGCCGCAGCACCGTGTCCAGGGTTTCTCCGTCATCGGCGGCCTCGGCAGCACCTCCCCCCGCCTCCGGCAGAAAGGGCCTGAAGTCCGCCGCATGCAGGACTTGGGCATCCGTCTGGGCGCAGGCGCGCTCGATGACATTGCGTAGCTCCCGCACGTTGCCCGGCCAATCATAGCCGGCGAGGTACTGCAGGGCGTCGAAGGCGAGCTCGCGCTGCGGCACCCCCGAACCATCGGCGAGGTTCTCGAGATGGACCTGACTGAGCGCGTCGAGGTCGGCCAGACGCTCGCGCAGCGGGGGCACGCGGATCGGTAGGACGTGGAGGCGGTAGTAGAGATCGGAACGGAAGTTGCCCGCCTTGACATCGGCGTCGAGGTTGCGGCTCGTGGCGGCGATCACGCGCACATCGACCGGCTGCACGCGGTTCGAGCCAAGTGGTTCGACCTCGCGCTCCTGCAGTACCCGCAACAGCTTTGACTGCAGCGACATCGGCATATCGCCGATCTCGTCAAGAAAGAGTGTGCCACCATCGGCGAGCACGAACTTGCCGGTTCGCCCCTTGCGGTCGGCCCCGGTGTACGCCCCCGATGTCGCGCCGAAGAATTCGGCCTCGAGCAGGGTTTCCGGGATCGCGGCCACGCTGACCCCGATGAAGGGGCGCTGCGCACGTGGCGAGGCGGCGTGGATGGCGTGGGCGAGCAGTTCCTTGCCCGTGCCGGTCTCGCCCGTGAGCAGGACGTTGGCGTCGAGCGCCGCCGCCCGGCGCGCCTCATTCTTGACCTCGCGCGCGGCCGGACTGGTGCCGGCGAACTGCGAGAAGGTGTACTTCGAGCTACGCTGGCGATCGAGCTGGCGCCGGGTTGATTCGAGTTCGTGCTGCAAGTTCGCCAGTTGATCCACCACGGGCCGCAGATAATCGACCCGATCGTAGAGCACGAAACCGAGGCCGCCGATGACCGCACCTCCCTCGTCGGTGACCGGTACGCGCGTGACCACGAACCAGCGTTCGCCGAACTGCATCAGATCGACCAGGTTGGGCTCACCCGCCTCGACCACGTTGCGCATCCGGCTCTGCGGGATGATCTCCTCCACCGGCCGCCCCACGACCTGTTCGTCGGCCGCCAGGCCCAGAAGCTGGCGATACTTGTCGCTCATCCAGACAACACGCGCAGCACGATCAACCGCGATCACGCCTTCCGAGAGATCGGTCATCATCTGGAAGAAGGAGCTGCCCGCGCGTCGCAGCAGCGCGTCCCTGTCGGTCAGCGCTTCGGCCCTGGACGCCATATCGTCCCCCTGTATCGCCCGGTGGGCGCTGTCGGTTTGCCATTATTGCACTGCCGGCGCTTGGGGATCGACGCCCAGTCGCGGTAGGCTCCGGCTCTGCCAAGTGAATGCGCCAGAGAGGGAAACGCAATGACCGACCCGGGCACGATCCTGCGCACCCCCACCGAACATGAACTCACCGCCAGTCACATGGCGCGCTACATGCGCTGGCTCGAAGAACGCGGCTACGGGCATTGCAGCGATTACCACGAGCTGCACGCCTGGTCGATCTCCGACCTGCCGGCGTTCTGGCGAAGCGTGTGGGATTACTGCGGCATCATCGCGCACCGCGATGCCGACGAAGTACTCGCGGACGCGTCGCTGCCGGGCGCGCAGTGGTTCCCCGGCGCTCAACTCAACTACGCAGAGAATCTCCTGCGCGAAGCGCTGCATGGCGACCCGGACCGCCCGGCGATCTACGCCGTCGCCGAGGGCCACGACGATCGGCGCATGACCTATGGCGAACTGCTCGCGCGCGTGGGCTCATTCCAGGCATTTCTCCGCGCTCAGGGCGTGGAGGCCGGGGACCGGGTCGCAGGCGTCGTGCCGAACACGCCGGAGGCGATCATCGCCATGCTGGCAACGACGGCGCTCGGGGCGATCTGGTCGTCCGCCTCGCCGGATTTCGGCGTCCAGGGCATCCACGACCGCTTTGGCCAGATCGAGCCGAAAGTGTTGATCGCGGTCAACGGTTACCGCTACAACGGCAAGCCCTTCGAGCGTTCCGCCCACGTCGACGAACTCATCGGGCGCTTGCCCTCCGTGCGCACACTGGTCATGCTCGACCAGCTCCCCGGTGCCGAGATGCCGGCGAGCGCGCACGTGACCTGGGATACGGCACTGGCCGAGGGCGGCGACGCCACCCCGGTCTTCGAACCGGTCGCGTTCGACCATCCCGCCTTCATCCTCTACTCCTCCGGTACCACAGGCGTGCCCAAGTGCATCGTCCACGGCGGCGGCGGCACGCTGCTGCAACACGCCAAGGAGCTGGTGCTGCACGGCGATATTGGCCGCGACGACGTCTTCATGTACTTCACCACTACCGGCTGGATGATGTGGAACTGGATGGTCTCGGCGCTGATGACGGGCGCGGAGCTGGTGGTCTACGAGGGCTCGCCCGCCCACCCGAGCCTGGACGTGTGCTGGCACCTGATTGGCGAACGCGGCATCACCCACTTCGGCACCAGCGCGCGCTTTGTCGGTGGTTGCCGGAACGCGGGCCTGCAGCCGGGTAGCGATCACGACCTGTCGCGGCTGCGGGTCATTTTCTCCACGGGCTCGCCACTGCTGCCCGAGGACTTCGACTGGCTCCACGAGGCCGTGGGCAGGCATGTGCTGATCGCCTCGATCTCGGGGGGCACCGACATCGTCTCCTGCTTCGTCGGCGGCTGCCCGCTGCTGCCGCTGCGCCGCGGCGAGATCCAGTGTCGCATGCTCGGCATGGATGTCGCCGCCTACAACGACGACGGTGAAGCGCTCATCGAGGAAAAGGGCGAGCTGGTGTGCCGCCAGCCGGCGCCGGCTATGCCGGTCGGATTCTGGAACGACCCCGACGGCAGCCGCTACCGCAAGGCCTACTTCGAGACCTTCCCCGGCGTGTGGGCACACGGCGATTTCATCCGCATCACCGAGCACGGCGGTGCGGTGATCTACGGGCGCTCCGACGCCACGCTCAACCCAGGCGGCGTGCGCATCGGCAGCGCGGAGATCTATCGCCAGGTCGAGACGATGGAGGAGATCGCGGACAGCCTCGTGGTTGGCCAGCCCTGGGAGGGCGACGAGCGCGTGGTCCTGCTGGTCGTGCCCAACAGGGGTTACCAGCTCGATGACGAACTCGCCCAGCGCATCCGCAAACGGGTACGCGAAGGCGCGAGCCCCCGCCACGTGCCCGCCCGGATCGTCGAGGTCGAGGCGATCCCCTATAC
>SLKC01000192.1 GCA_007134775.1 Ectothiorhodospiraceae bacterium
CCACCGCCACCGCCTCCTCCTGCTCCTGCTCCTCCGCCAACGCCGCCAAAATAGCCGGAGCGGCCGCCGCGAGCGCCGCGGCAGATCATGCCGATGACCAGCACGAAAATGAAGAGGGGTACGACCACACTGGAGAACAGCGACTGCCCGTTCGAGCCCGCCGTCTCGGGCGGGGAGAGCAGCGGTGAATCGGCAACCAAACCTGCAGGCCAGGAGAGCGCCACGGAGAAGTCGTCGCCCGGCGCCATGGTTCGGTTGGACAGGATCACCAGATCGGCCGAGCCCTGGCCGTAGCGAGTGGTCGCGTTGGTAAACTCGGCATCGCTACCATCGACATGGCGGAACGCAGTGGCATTCACCGCCTCGGGATCAATGCCCGCCGGCAGCTGTAGCGCGACCTCGACCTCGTCGATCGGGAAAGGCCAGCCCCCGGTACCCGTGGCCGGCCAGTACAGCCGATCCTGGTTGCCGCCCTCGATGAGCGGCGATTGCACCCGATACTCGAGCTCGAAGGTATAGCGCCCCGGATCGAGTTCTGGCCCGCCGCAGCCGAGGCAGACGCGCACCCCATCGTTCCTGCGGGTGACCTCGCCAGCCGGCGAGGAGGAAGCGAATAGCGTCGCCCCCTCCTCATCCGGGCCGCCATGGCGCCCGGCAATCCGGTCGATGCGGTAGCTGACCTCCTGCGCATCACCATTCGCCGCCTCGAACTCACGCGGCAGCACGCGATACATGCACGATCTCGAGCCACTGGCGGCTGCCGGACGGATCGATGTCCTCCGCGCCGACTCGGTCGCCGGCTGTTTCGAGCGCCTGGCCGCAGAGCGCGTCGATTTCGTTCCGGTCAATCGCTTCACCGCAGCCACGGCTGTGCGCACCGCCGGCCTCGATCCGGAGAGCTTCCGGATGTCCCGACGCCCCTTCCACCGCGACACCCTGAACCTGCTGATCTCGCCACGGACCGACCGCGCGCGCGAGGTGCTCAGCGATTTCAACGAGGCCCTGCGGGATCTGCAGGATCAGGGCCGGCTGCGCACACTGCGCAGCGAGCACATCGCCCACTACCGCTCGCCGCAACGTGCCGGGCCCTGGACCGCAACCTTCGGGGATCGGCAGACGCCGCCCCCGAGCAGCGCGGATACCACGGCGGACGATGGCACCGCGGCCGCCGACGCCCAGGCTCGAGCGGCCACTGCGGAGGACGACGCCGATGGTGCGGATGCGGCGGCCACGGCGCCCGATGAACACGCCGATGTGGCCGAGGAGGGGGAGGCAACGGAGGGCAGCGCCTCGGACGAGGTCGCCGGAGAGCCGCTGCGCCTGGTGTCGGGGCCCGACTACGGCCCCTTCGCCGACCCCGAACAGCCCGAAGGCGGCATGACGACCGAGATCGTCCGTCGGGTGGCGGAGATCATGGGGCGCCCCCTGGATATCGATTTCCGGCCCTGGCAGGAGGGCTATCGGGCGGCGGCGGCCAACGAATACCACGGCACCTATCCCTATGTGCGAACCAGCTATCGCCGCGGCGATTTCGTCTTCAGCGAGGCCCTCTACTCGATGCCAATCCGGATCTTTACGCGCAGCGACTCCGACCTGCGCTACGAGGGTCTCAACGATCTACGCGGCACGACGGTGTGCAAGGCGGCCGGCTACTATCGCAACGATGTTGAGGATCTGGTGGCGGCCGGCTTCGCCGAACTCGTCGAAGGCGACAGCCTGGCAGCCTGCTTCCGGCAACTCCACGCCGGCGAGGTGGACTTCGTCCCCATCAGTCGCTACACGGGCGAGGAGGCCCTCCGCCACCTCGACGATCTCGAGCGCGAGGACTTCCGCATCCTCGATCAGCCGCTTGCCGAGGTCGACCTGCACCTGATGGTTCCAGACAGCGCCCGCAAGACCTACTCACTCATCGGCGCCTTCGATCGGGCACTGCAGGAACTTGAGGAGAGCGGCGAGCTGCAGGCGATCCAGGAGCGCCATCTGGAGCTGCACGAGACCCGGACTCGCTGAGTCCGCGATGGCCGAACGCGGCGAAAAACGTGATTGAATCAATAACCTTAACGGATAGGAATTCCAACCGCCTCCTTCGCAGGATCACGCCACCGAGTGGACGCGATCAACCCGCGCTCGGCGTGGGCGCGGATCGCCGAAACGTCGTCGTCCTGCGCGGCCAGCAAGGTCTCGAGATGGCCCTGCACCACCTGGTAGAGCACCGTCTGCGCAGGACGGCGGGGGCGGTACGGCTTGGGTTGCGTTTGTTGGCAGTGGACTTCCATGGCCGCGGAACCCCCTCCTAATCAGGTTATTGCCGCGACTTGGCTTTGCAGCACGGCACGGTGTCGTCGTCCAGGGGCTCGATCGTTGTGGTCGTCCAATGGCTTCATGGACATGCAAGAGCCTGACGGTCGCAATGACGAGTCGCATGCCATGGCTGCGACTCGGATGATTGTGCGCTTGGCGGCAGCCAGCGCCTATGGCGCTCTGTGAGGCATCGTAATGCCGATGGCCCTCGCGACCCCGCTGCCATCGCGACCGCACCCGCGCCGTCAACCAGTCGTCCGGCGCAGGGCGGTCAGCCTCGGCGGCTCGCGCAGCCACTCCCCGGTATCGGGATTCACCTCCTCCATGACCTTGCGCATGGTGACTGCAATGCCGTTGCGCTGGACATAGCCGACTGCCTTGAGATCGTCCGCCCGCAGCCCTCGAAGGGTCCCCTCGATTTCCGCGACGAACGACTCGGCTGTGTCGGCCGCATCGCGCTCGGCGATCGCGTACCAGATGCGCGCGGTCTGGTAATAGTAGCGATCCCAGAGGTCTCGCAACGCACTGTTGCCGATCAGGCTACCGATCGTGAAGTGCAGCGCATGATTGAGATCCCAGTACTCGCGCGCGTCGAACGCCGCCTGCAGTCCCCGGGCACGCTCTTCGAGGCGCACGACCCTGTCGATGTCGCGACTCGTGACCGAGCGCGGTGACAGATCGCCGATCAGCTCCGCGACCTTCATGCGCAGCGGGTAGATGTCGCGATAGCCGAGATAATCCATCCCGGTGACAAAGGTTCCCACTCCGTTGCGTGATGCGACCAGGCCCATCAACGCCAGACGGAGGAAGACCTCCCGGATCGGTGTGCGGCTCATGCCGAACTCGCGCGCGAGCTCCCCCTCGCGCAGCAGCGTATGCGGCGGGTACTTGAGGAGGCAGATGCGATCGAGGACAACCGAATAGACCTGCTGCACGGAGCTGCGTTCAGGCATGTGCGAACTGCTCACAAGGATTGCCGTTTTCGCATGGAGGACGGGCCGGCGAATGGCAGCAGCCGAGCAGCGGGGGCCGTGCGCAACCGGGTTGATCGGCCGCACTCCCCCCGCCCATTGACATCGCAACCGCTGCCGGTAAGCTGGCCGCCCGTAGCTGCATACAGCTTGCACCGATCCCCATCCCTGCGCAAGCCCGGAGATCCCCCATGCTCGAAGAAGCCCGGCGGAGGACGGAGCAGTTCCAAGCCCTGATGGCGGAGCGCGACATTGAGGCCGTGCTGCTGACCGAGGAGAGTTCTATTGCCTACTTCGCCGGCTACTGGGGCTATCTGGGTGTCGAGTTCGGGCGGCCGTCGTTCCTGCTGCTGCGGCAGGGCGACTCGCCCATCGTCATCACCCCCTTGATGGAAAGCGAGATGGCGGGTGCGATGACCTGGATCGAACGCGTCCTGCCCTGGGAGGACGAGGGCGAGGAGCGCTGGGAGCGCGTCCTGCAGCGCGCCATCGGCACCCCGCCCGATGTCCTCCATGTCGAAAAGCCGAGGCTGCCGGGCCTGGTGCATGACATGCTGGTTTCGACCTACCCGGGCATGAGGCTGGCGGATGCATCGGAGGCGCTGACGGCGCAGCGCACCATCAAGAGCGACTTCGAACTCGACATCATGCGCCAGGCCGGTCGTATCGGCGGGGCGATGATGGACGCCGCCCGCGACGGCCTGGGTGAGGATGTGGCGGAATACGAGGTAGCGCTCGGGATCGCCGACGCCGGCGCCCGTGCCGCTGCGGGTTTCCTGACGCCCAGCGGTTGGGAGGCCTTCGTTTCCCCGCTTCTGCAGGGGCGGCAGATCATGCAGAGTGGTCCCTACATGCCCATGGTACACAAGCGTGCCGGCGTGCGCCGGCTGCAGCGGGGCGACCCGGTGTATTTCTGCTTCTGCAACCTGCTCGAGTTCAAGCACTACCGCCTCGGCTTCGACCGGGTTTTCTACATCGGCGAGATCCCGGACGAGGCGGCGCGCGCAGAGCAGGCCGCCATCGCGGCCCAGCGCGCGGCGCTCGACATGCTTGCACCGGGTGTTCCGGCAAGTGATGTCGCGCGCGCGGCGAACGCGGTCTACCGCGAGCACGGCTTCACGCCCGGCTATCGCACCGGCCGCTCCATCGGCATGGCCTATCTTGAGGCTCCCGAGCTCAAGGAGGGAGACGACACGCTCCTGCAGCCCGGGATGACGTTCGCCGTGGATGGTGGCGTGACCGTGCCCGGCCGTACGGGCGGTCGTATCGGTGACTCCGTCGCCGTCACGGAGGATGGCTTCGAGTTCCTGACGGAACATCCGCGCGCGTTGACGGTGGTCTAGCGCGAATGGATACGCGAACCCCTCTCACCGTCGGGGTCCTGCAGACGCCTGCCAGTGACGACACGCCCGATGAACGCTTCGCCGTTCTGGCGACCGCGTTCGACGAGGCCGCGGCGCGGCAATGTGACCTGCTCATCTGTCCGGAGCTGTTCCTCTCGGGGTACTTTGCCGGGGAGCGCCTGGCGGCCGTCGCCGAGCCGCAGGATGGGCCCTTCGCCCGGCGCGTCCTTGCACTCGCCGCGCACCATGGCTGCGCGATCGTCTACGGCTATCCCGAGCGCGCGCCCGACGGCCTGTACAACGCGGCGCTCTGCGCGGGTCCGGACGGCCGCGTGCTGGCGAACCACCGCAAGGCGTTGCTGCCGCACGAGTACGAGGAGCAACACTTTCGCTGCGGCACCGAGCCGACGGCCTTCAGTCTGGCCGGTTGGCGGATCGGTCTGGTGATCTGCTACGAACTCGAGATGCCGGAGCCGGCGCGCCTGCACGCTCGCGCCGGCTGTGACCTGATCGTCGCGCCCACCGCCCTGACGGCGGAGTGGTCTGTGGTCGCCCGGAAGGTGGTACCGGCCCGAGCATTCGAGAACACCGTGTTCGTTGCCTATACCAACCACGCCGGGCACGAAGGAGGTTGTCAGTATCTGGGCGAGAGCGTGATCGTTTCACCCTATGGCGAGGACCTGGCGCGCGCCGGCAGTAATGCCGGGCTGATCACCGCAACCCTGGAGCCCGATACGCTGATCGCGGCGCGTTCACGCCTGCACTCGCTGCGCGATGCCGGCGCCCCACCCTATGGCTGAGCTTTCAGCGCCACGCTTGCCGGCGGCCGGCGCCTCCCGGCCACACCGCTGGGCAGTTGTTCGACGCTATTGACAAAGATAGGATCGGCCCGGTTGTCAACAAGGCCCCGGCTGCGCCAACCGGGGACAGGGAGTGCGTGAGCATGAGCGACTCGCCCTTTGCCGGGCTGGACCAGCCCTTCACCACCGCCGTCGCCGCGCTGAGCGACCCCGCCGCGATCGTCGCGCGCGCCTATGAGGACCTGCTCGGCTACGACAGCGCCGACGACATGACCAACGCCGACGAGCGCATGGGCTACTGGGTCGAGCGCCTCGATCACGACCTCACCGTCAACGAACTCGCCAGCACCATGGTGGCTTCGGTGCGCGAGGGCCGCGGCAATGCCGTCCCCGAGGACGACCACGACGCCAACAACGCCGTCGCCGACGCCCTCGAGGGGCTGCTCGCCGACGACCCGGCAGCCGA
>SLKC01000032.1 GCA_007134775.1 Ectothiorhodospiraceae bacterium
TCGAGCTGCTCGCCGCCGACACGGCAGTGGTCGCCTCCTCGTTCGGTCACGGCATCGCCACCGTCGTGCTCCACGCTGTGGCCTGGGCGCTGCCCGATCTCTGGCGGTTCACGGCCGCGGAATGGCCCGCGCGCGGTGGTGGTGACGGGGCCGACCTCGCCCTGGTTCTGGGCCAGACGGCGATCTACGGCCTGTTGCTGTTCGCCGCCGCCGCGGCCGATCTCTACCGGCGGGCCTTCTGATGCATTCTGCCTGTGACTGGCGCCCGCCGCTGCGTCCCCCAACGGCCCTGCCGCGCAGTATCCGCGTGCTGTTGCTGGTGGCCGTGGCGCTCCAGCTCGCCTGGCATGTGCTGGCCCCGGCACCGCAGCCCGCGCCGCGGGCGCTGCCGCCCGTCCCCGCCGAGGCCATCGCCGCGCTCGCCGCCACGGGCGACCGCATCAGCGTGGCAGCGGGGCTGCTGCTGTGGCTGCCGGCGCAGATCGACCGCCCCGGCGCCCGGCAGAGTTTCCACGCGCTCGACTATGGCCGTCTGCGCGACTGGCTGGCTACCGTCCAGGCGATCGACCCGGACGGGACCCACGCCCTCACGCTCGCCGTGCGGGTCTACGCCCAGGTCGATGATCCCGAACGCCAGCGGACGCTGCTCGATTGGGTCCATGACGCCGTCCGCGAGCACCCCGCCGAGCGCTGGCCCTGGCTCGCCGAGGCCGCGCTGCTCGCACGCCACCGGCTGGGGGACGACGGGCGCGCGCTCGCCTATGCGCGCACGCTCTATCAGCGCACCGCGCCGGGGCAGGCGCCGGTCTGGGTGCGCGCGCTGCCGGCCCGGTTGCTGGCAGAGCGGGGGCAGTATCGGGCCGCTGCGGACCACCTCGAGGCACTGCTCGCCAGCGACGGCAGCGCGGATCCGCGCGAACGCGCCTGGCTCGAGCGCCGCCTCGAGGCGCTGGCGCAGCGCGCAGATCGACCCTGACCCGGGCGCGCGGGCCCGGGGCGGGAGCGAGGGAGGCGGGCCGGCACGGCCCGCGATCACAGGGGCGGGCACCAGCGCGCCCCGGATCCACACAGCGCGATAACCAAAACAGGGAGTCATGCCATGCGACGTTGTACACAGGGTTTTACACTGGTCGAGATCGCCGTTGTCCTGGTCATCATCGGCCTGCTGCTCGGCGGTATCCTGCAGGGACAGCAGCTCATCCAGAGCGCACGGGTGCAGAACCTGGCCGATCAGCAGGCCGGGGTCCGCGCAGCCTACTACGGCTTCATCGACCGCTACGGTGCGGTGCCGGGCGACATGCCGCGCGATGCGGCCCGCGACGCCCTCGGGGACAGCGCCATCGCGCGCGGTGGTCCGGGACAGGGCCGCCTGCCCGCCCCCGGTGGCGATGGCTGGGACGCGCTCAATGGGGTCTGGGAGCATCTCTCGGTCGCGGGCTTCATCTCGGGCCACTACCAGGGAGCCGCCACGACCGCGCCGACCAGCGCTGACGAGGCGCCTGTGAATGCCTTCCAGGGCCTGGTGCTGCTCGCGCACCACGACGGCTATCTCGATGACGACGGTCGCACGCCCGACCGTCTGCTCTACCACTTCGGCGGCAACGTCCCCGCCTCGGTGGCGCGTGAACTCGATGACAAGCTCGACGATGGCCGGCCCGGCTCGGGGACGGTGCGCAATGCCGCGCCAGGCCAGCAGATGTGGGAGTCGGATGCGGCCTGCGTGAGGCCCGCGCGCACGGGCGATCACACGGTCTGGGATGTCGAACTGGATGCGCCGGACTGCAACCCGGTCTTCCTCTTCTGAAGGGGCGCCGTGATGATCGTGGTCGCGGATGTCCATCAGCGCCGAGGTGGGCGCACGATCCTGGCCGGTGTCGATGTCGACGTCCCACCCGGCACCTGCACGGCACTGGCGGGTGGCAACGGCGCTGGCAAGTCGAGCCTGCTCGGCGCCATGGTCGCTCTTGCGCCTGTGGATCGCGGTTCCATCCGCATCGCTGGCCATGATCCGGCGGATCGGCGCGCGCGGGCGCGGTTGGCCTACCTGCCCGAGTGCTTCCAGCCGCCGGCTTACCTGACCGGGGGCGAGCTTCTGCGCACCATGCGCCGACTCTACGGCCAGCCCCCGGATGACAGCGCGATCGCGGCCGCCAGCGCCGAGCTCGGGCTATCGGCGACAGCGCTCGATCGCCCCGTTGCGGCCTATTCCAAGGGGATGGTGCAGCTCCTCGGCCTGGCCGGGTGCCTGCTTAGCGAGCGCCCGCTGCTGATCCTCGACGAGCCCATGAGCGGCCTCGACCCAGGGGCGCGACTGCGCCTGCGGGCGGCGCTCGCCCGGCGAGCCGCGGCGGGTGCGACGGTGCTATTCACCACGCACCTGCTCGCCGATGCCGAGCGATTCGCCGATTGGGTGGCGATCCTCGACACCGGCCGCATCGTAGCCGCGGCGTCCCCGGCCGAGCTGCGGGCGCGCTACGGCTGTGCCGACCTCGAACGCGCTGTCGTTGCCAACCTGGGGCTGGGCGTGGCCGGATCAGCGTGCGCCGTGGGGCCTGACGGCGCTGCATGCGCGGACCCGCCTACGCGTCGAGGCCGAGTTCCTGGATGCGGCGCGTGAGCGTGTTGCGCCCCCAGCCGAGCAGGCGGGCAGCCTGCTGGCGATGGCCGGCCGTTGCCGTGAGGGCACTGCGGATCAGCTCGGCCTCCAGGGCCTGGCGCGCCTCCTGGCCGATGTCGGTCGCGCCGGCCGCGATGCGCGCGTCGGCCCAGGCGCGCACACCGGCGGTCCAGTGGCCGTCGCCGCCTTGCGACGTGGGGATGTCATCGTTGACGCCTTCGGGGAGTTCTGCCGGCTCGATCTCGCGGCCCGGCGCCATCACGGTCAACCAGCGGCAGACGTTCTCCAACTCGCGGACGTTGCCCGGCCAGTCATGGCGCGCGAGCCGGGCGGCGGCCGCGGCGGTCAGGCGCTTGGCCGGCACGCCGAGTTCGCGGGCGCAGCGTTGCAGGAAGTGGTGCGCCAGCATCGGGATATCCTCGCGCCGATCGCGCAGCGGCGGGACCTCGAGCCGGACGACGTTGAGCCGGTGGAACAGGTCGGCGCGGAAGGCGCCCCGCTCGACCAGCGCTTCCAGGTCCTGGTGGGTCGCGGCGAGAATCCGCACGTCGGCGCGCAGCGCCTCGCGCCCGCCGAGGCGGTGGAAGACGCCCTCGGAGAGGATGCGCAACAGCCGCGTCTGCAGGCCGGCCGGCATATCGCCGATTTCGTCGAGGAAGAGGGTGCCGCCCGCGGCCTGCTCGAAGCGGCCGATACGCTGCTGATCGGCGCCCGTGAAGGCGCCGCGCTCGTGGCCGAAGAGCTCCGACTCGAGCAGGTCGTGCGGGATCGCCGCCATGTTCAGCGCGACGAACGGCCCGCCGCTGCGGGGGCTGTGGCGGTGCAGCGCCTGCGCAATCAACTCCTTGCCCGTGCCCGACTCGCCGGTGATCAGCACGGGCACGGGGGCGTGGGCGAGGCGGCCGATAGCGCGGAAGACCGACTGCATCGATGGCGCGCGCCCGATCAGTCCTTCCTGCGGCACGGGCTCGCCCGGTTCCGCAGTCTCGCGTTCCGTCGGCGGTGGCCGGCACGCTCGGCGCACGACATCGACGGCATCGTCGAGATCGAAGGGCTTGGGCAGGTACTCGAACGCCCCCTCGTCGAAGGCGGCCACGGTGGTATCGAGGTCGGAGTGGGCGGTGATGACGATCACAGGGAGCTCGGGTCGTTCGCGATGCAGCGCCGCCGCGAAATCGAGACCGTCCATGCCGGGCATGCGGATATCGGTGATCACGACATCGGGGGCGTCGCTGCGGCTGCGCGCCAGCGCGCTGTCGGCGTCGGCGAAGCCCTGTACGGTGAAGCCCGCCTGCACGAGGACCTGGTCGAGGACCCAGCGCATCGAGTCGTCATCGTCGACGATCCATACAGTCGCCATGATCAGCCTCCCTCGGATTGTAGTGGCAGTACGACACGGAAGACGGTGTGGCCGGGTTCGCTGTCGCACTCAATGAGGCCGCCGTGCTGGCCGACGAGCGTCTGCGCGATCGTCAGGCCGAGGCCGCTGCCGCCGGGACGGTGGCTGATCATCGGCTGGAACAGGGCCTCGACCGCTTCGTCGGGCAGACCGGGGCCGTCATCGATCATGTCGATGGCAGCGACGAGGCGGTGGCGGACACCGGCGATGGTGAACTGGCGCAGGGCGGCCGTCGCCAGCGTGACCTGCCCGCTCGCACCCACTGCCTGCAGGGCGTTACGCCCGATGTTGAGCACGGCCTGAATCAGGCGGTCACGGTCGGCGTCGAGCATGGGGATGCTCGGGTCGTAGCGCGTGGCGATGGTCACGCCGGGCGCCGCCTCGGCGCGCAACAGTGCCGCCACGCGCTCGGTGACTTCGTGGATGCTGATCCGTGTCGGCTGCAGCGGCGTTGATGGGCCGACCATGCGTTCAACCAGCTCACGCAGGCGGTCGGCCTCGCGCACGATGACATGGGCATGCTCGGTGAGCGTGTCGCCCGATTGCAGCTCGCGCTGGATGAGCTGGGCGGCGCCGCGCAGGCCCGCGAGCGGGTTGCGGATCTCGTGGGCGAGGCCGCGCATCAGGGTGCGGTTGGTCTGCTCCTGCGCACGTAGCGCCTCCTCGCGCGCGATGCGGCGGTGGCGGTCTACCGCGCTGAGTTCGACCACGAGGCGCTCGCCGCCGTCGTCGCCACGTACGGGGGAGACGACGGCATCGACCAGGCGCTTGTGTCCTCCGACCTGCAGCGCGAGTTCGCGGCCGGTCAGCGGGCTGCCGTGGGCGTCGGCCGATTCCAGTCGTTCTGCCCAGGCGCGCTCCAGATGCGCCACCTCGAGCAGCGGGCGGTCATGGACCCGATGTCGGCTGATGCCGAGCAGTTCCTCGGCCGCCGCGTTGAGGTAGAGAATGGGCAGGCCGGGCCGGCCAACCACGATCACCGCGGTCGCCAGCAGCTCGGTGAGCTCGGTGCCTTCCGTTAGCGGTCGATCAGGCGCGTCCGTCATTGCACCATCCTAGTGCAATGACGCCCCAGTCGGCGACCGGGGTGGGCCCTGCACTCAGTCGCCGACGGTCTGGCGGATAAGGTAGAAGCGGATGGGCTCGGAGGTAACCAATGGACGACCGTCGGCATCGAGTACCGTCGCACGCAGGTTATGCGGGCCCGGGTTGAGCGTGGCCACGCGGACCTTGATCGCGGCGGCCTCGGCCGATATCTCCGTCTCACCGGAGACGTCGATGCGCACCCGATGGCCCGCGGCGAGCTCGGTGCTCGCTGGTGACAGCGCGACCTCGACTTCGACCTCGCCGGTGACACGGCGGGTCGCCTCGTCTGCTGGCGGGAACACGATCTCGACACCGTCGTACGGGTCCTCGGGTTGCGCATCGGTCTCGGTCGGCTCGGGCGAGTCGTCACGCTCGGCCATGGCGGGCGCCTGGATGATGTTGATATCGCCGAGCCGATAGGCCTCGGCTGCGTCGCCGGGCGGCTCGTCGGTGAACATCGGATTGCCGTGCTCATCCTCGGTCTGGTAGATGCCATCGGCTGCACTCGGCGATAACCCGAAGACGAACACTACCGCGATGGCTACTCCTGCCAGTGCGGCCGGGTAGCCGCCCCAGGTTGGTCCATGGCCCGTGCGCATCATTGCCCGCCGCTCCCGCTCGATTGAATCTGCACCATTCTACTTCAGGCAGCGAACAGGGAGCGCGGTTCCGTTGCGGCAACGGCCAGTCAACGCCGGCTGGCGGGTGCAGACCGCGGCCGGTACGCGTACCGGCCGCGGCAGCGTGGAGCCATTGGCTCAGACGCTGTAGTACATGTCGAATTCGACCGGGTGCGTGGTCATGCGCAGGCGCGTGACCTCCTCCATCTTCAGGTCGATGTAGCCGTCGATGGCGTCGTCGGTGAACACACCGCCTGCCTTGAGGAATTCCCGGTCGCCATCGAGCGCCTCCAGCGCCTCTTCCAGAGAAGCGGCGACATGCGGGATCGCCTTCTCCTCTTCCGGCGGCAGGTCGTAGAGGTCCTTATCCATCGCGTCGCCCGGGTGGATCCGGTTCTGGATGCCGTCGAGGCCGGCCATCAGTAGCGCCGCGAAGGCCAGATAGGGGTTGGCGGTGGGGTCCGGGAAACGGACCTCGATGCGCTTCGACTTCGCCGAGGCCTCGAACGGCACGCGGATCGACGCCGAACGGTTGCGTGCCGAATAGGCAAGCAGTACCGGTGCCTCGAAGCCGGGTACCAGGCGCTTGTAGCTGTTGGTCGAGCCGTTGGTGAAAGCGTTCAGGGCCTTGGCGTGCTTGATGATGCCGCCGATATAGTACAGCGCCGTCTCGGACAGGCCGCCATAGCCGTCGCCGGTGAACATGTTCTCACCGCCCTTGTTCAGCGACATGTGCACATGCATGCCACTGCCGTTATCGCCGACGATCGGCTTCGGCATGAAGGTCGCCGTCTTGCCGAAGGCGTGGGCGACATTCATCACCACGTACTTGAGGATCTGGATTTCATCGGCCTTGCGTACGAGGCTGCTGAAGCGCATGCCGATCTCGCACTGCCCGGCGGTGGCGACCTCGTGGTGGTGCACCTCGGGGGTGATGCCCATCTCCTCGAGCGTCAGGCACATCTGGGCGCGCAGGTCGTGCAGCGAGTCGACCGGCGGTACGGGAAAGTAGCCGCCTTTAACGGAGGGGCGGTGGCCGATGTTGCCGTCCTCGTAGATCTTCTCGGCGTTCCAGGACGACTCCTGGGAATCGATCTTGTAGAAGGAGCCGCTGATGTCCGTGCCCCAGCGCACGTCGTCGAGGACGAAGAACTCGGGCTCGGGGCCAAAGAAGGCCTCATCGGCGATGCCCGTGGACTGCAGATAGGTCTCGGCGCGGCGCGCGATCGAACGCGGATCGCGCTCGTAGCCCTGCAGCGTCGTCGGCTCGGCGATGTCGCAGCGCAGGTTGAGTGTGGGCTCGTCGGTAAAGGGGTCGACGACGCCGGTCGTCGGGTCGGGGCGGAGCATCATGTCCGACTCGTTGATGCCCTTCCAGCCCTGGATCGAAGAGCCGTCGAACATCTTGCCGGCCTCGAAGAACTCCTCGTCGACCTGGCTTGCGGGCAGGGTAACGTGCATCTCCTTGCCCTTGGTGTCGGTGAAGCGCAGATCGACAAAACGGATGTCTTCCTGCTTGATCGTGCTCAGTACATCACTGACGGACATGTCAACTCCTCGCGTTGGTTACGGATGGTGCATCAAGGTTCGCAGTATCGCTAACGCAGGAAGCGTGCCAGGCAGGAATGGATTATAGATTACAGAAAAATCAATGGCTTATGCGTCCTGGCACAGTGCAGCGCTGCACTTATTTGGTGCAATTCCAGAGGGTCCTGCACTGTTGTGGTGCGCCACCGTGTCGGCCTGCACCGTTTCGGACGTCCGGTTGTCCATCCCGAACCCATTTTTCCCGATCTCCGTTGTCCGCGGGTTCAACGCAGGAGCGCGGGCTAGCGAGCCCCGATGGCCTAGTGCTCAAGCCGTATTCGTTGCGTCGTCCTGCGGGGCGTCGCCCGCCCCTCAGTGATGGCGATTACCGCCCGATACTGGGGTGCCACGGCCCGGCGCGGCCCGCTTCCAGGCCTGCTGGCTGCCGGTCTCGCAGGCGAGCTCGGCGGCATCGAGCGCCGAGAGCTGCTGTTCGGGGTCGTGCGCGCGCATCGTCTGCAGGATCTCCATGAGCGTGATGAATTCGGTGGCCAGTTCCGCGAACGGCTCGGCATCGGTCGCCGCGCCCGCCTGCGCGAGCGTGCCGTAGGCGCCGCGGCCGAGATCAACATAGTAGCGGAAGGGCACGGGCCGCCGCCGTACGCGCTGCGGGAAGAGTCCGCAGACGAGCAGGCACTCGTCGCCCGTGTCACGCAGCCGCTCCGGACGGCCGCCGCCGGCCTGCAGCCCCTGCAGGAACTCCAGGGCGAGTGCATGCCGACCCACCAGGGTGCGTTCGGCGAAGCGCATCAACATGAACACCAGATAGGCCTCGACCCCTTCGTCGAGGTCGGCTCCGCAGTCGTGGCGTGCGCTCTGGACCAGGCTGTGCCACTGGGCCGTGGCGGTGGGCTCGATGTGTACCTTCGGCATGATGGAATGTCCTCGAGTTGCCCGTGCCCATGAATACCACAATCACGCCCCGCTGTGCTCAAAACTGGGGTAAGTGTCGTAATACACGAACTTCGACCTACGCGGCGACAAGCGTCAATGCAAAATGGGAGCCGACGCTTACGTGCCTTGCGCCTGCAGGGCGTCGCCCAGTTCGCGGGCGAACAGTCCCGGGGTATCGACCATCGAGAAGTGTCCCGCGTCGGGCAGCCAGCGCAGCTCGGCGCCCGGGACCATGCCGGCGAAGCGGCGGCCCTCGTCGGGGGCGACCCACTGGTCCTGCTCGCCCCAGAGTACGGTGACGGGGACCGCCACATTGGGATAGCGCGCCTCGAGCCACTCGGTGTAGGCGTAGTCGTACTGGGCAACCTGTCGATAGTAGGCCGGTTGTCCGATCTCGCCGGTCCACGGGGCGATCAACGCAGTCTCCAGCTCCGCCGGCATGGGTCGGGCCACCGCGGTGGCGAGGTGGGCCGCCAGCTGCGCGCGATGGATGTAGTCCGGCACCGCCGCGAAGACCGCCTCGTGCTCGTTGACGTGGCGCGAAAAGGGGGTGCCCCACGGGCTCAGGAGCACGCCGTCGGCGACCACAAGGCCGGCCACGGGACAGCCCTCGATCAGGTGCGCCCCCATCACGGTCGCCGCACCGAAATCGTGGCCGACCAGCCACGGTCGCTGCAGCTCGCGCGCGGCGAGGAATTCCCGCAGGGCGCGGGCGAAGGCGCGCAAGCGCACTTCCTGGCCCTCGAGCTTCTCCGAGGCGCCATAACCGGGCAGATCGAGGAAGTGCATGCGGTATCGGTCCCGGAGGCGAGCGATCACCCCCTCCCAGACCACCGAGGACGCCGGTGTGCCGTGAACGAGCACGACGTCGGGGCCCTCGCCAGTGACGCCCCAGGCCATCTCGCCGACGCTGGATCGGAATCGCTGATCAAGTAGGTATTGCATGTGAACTCTCCATTCGCCGTGGAACGCTAGCCTAGCCGAAGGCGCGTCGGCGGTCGTTACGTAGGAATGCGTATTCGTGCGTGTTCGTGCCTTTCGTGGTTCATGCCTTTCGTGGTCGCGCGATGAGGGGTATCCGGCGGGCCCAGGCGCTTGCTGCAAACGCCGCGCGGCCTCGCTATACTGCCGCGCCCCACAAAGCGATCGCTGGACCCGCCGTGTCCGCGCAGAATGAACCGTTCGTCGCCACGTTCCAGGACCTGATCACCGCCCTCCAGCAATACTGGATCGGCCAGGGCTGTGTGCTGATGCAGCCTTACGACATGGAGGTGGGGGCGGGCACCTTCCATCCCGCCACCTGCCTGCGCGCCGTCGGCCCCGAGCCCTGGCGCGCCGCCTATGTGCAGGCCTCGCGCCGGCCGACCGACGGGCGCTATGGCGACAACCCGAACCGGCTACAGCACTACTACCAGTTCCAGGTGCTGATCAAACCCTCGCCCGCGGAGATCCAGGAGGCCTATCTGGGGTCGCTGCGCGCGCTCGGTATCGACCCGCTCGTCCACGACATCCGCTTCGTCGAGGACGACTGGGAGTCGCCGACGCTGGGCGCCTGGGGCCTGGGCTGGGAGGTTTGGCTCAACGGCATGGAGATCACCCAGTTCACCTATTTCCAGCAGGTCGGCGGCATCGACTGCGACGTGATCTCCGCGGAGATCGCCTATGGCCTCGAGCGTATCGCGATGTATCTGCAGGGTGTGGAGAGCGTCTACGATCTGGTCTGGACCGAGGGCCCGCAGGGCACCGTGACCTACGGCGATGTCTTCCACCAGAACGAGGTCGAGCAGTCGCAGTACAACTTCGAGTATGCCGACACCGACGCCCTGTTTGCCTGGTTCGACGCCTGCGAGCGCGAGGCCGGGCGGCTGATCGCGGCCGGCTTGTCGCTGCCCGCCTATGAGCAGGTGCTCAAGACCTCCCATGTGTTCAACTTGCTCGACGCCCGCGCGGCGATCTCGGTGACCGAGCGCCAGCGCTACATCCTGCGCATCCGCGATCTCGCCCGCGGCAGTTGCCAGGCCTACTACGCCGCGCGCGAGGCGCTCGGTTTCCCGCTCGGCGGTGCGTCCGGGGAGGCGGCATGAGCGATCACGCCGACCTACTGATCGAGATCGGCACCGAGGAGCTGCCGTCGAGCGAGCTGAAAAAGCTCGGCCGTGCCTTCGCCGAACTCATCGACACCGCGCTCGCGGGGGCGGGCCTCTACCATGGTCGCGTGCACTCATTCGCGACGCCGCGACGCCTGGGTGTGCAGGTCGAGGCCGTGCCGGGCGAGCAGCCCGGCGAGACGGTCGAACACCGCGGGCCGCCGGTGCCCGCGGCGTTTGACGAGCAGGGGCAGCCGACCAAGGCCGCCCTCGGTTTCGCGCGCAAGCACGGCGTCGAGGTCGCCGACCTCGAACGCCGCGAACAGGGCAAGGCCGAGTACCTGTTCCATGTCGAGCACCGCCCGGGTCGGGGGACACCGGCACTGCTGCCGGCGTTGGTGGAGCGCGCGCTGCGCGACCTGCCCGCGCGCAAGCGCATGAGCTGGGGGCTGCCCGGCGTCACCTTCCCGCGGCCTGTCCACTGGGCCGTGCTGCTCTTCGGCGAGCAGGTCGTCGAGGCGGAGTTGCTCGGCGTGACCACGGGGCGGTGGACCCACGGCCATCGGTTCCACCACCCTGAGGCGATCGCGCTGGCGCGACCGGGCGATTACGCCGCGCAACTGCGCGACCCCGGCTGGGTCATCGCCGATTTCGACGCACGCCGTGACGCGATCCGCGAGCAGGTCGCCGCCGCCGCGCAGGCCGCCGGTGGCGAGGCCGATCTCGATGACGAGCTGCTCGACGAGGTCGCCGCGCTGGTCGAGTGGCCCGTCGCCCTGCGCGCCCGCTTCGACCAGCGTTTCCTGCGCGTGCCGCCCGAGGCGCTGGTCGCGGTGATGAAGGACCATCAGCGCTACTTCCCTGTCTACGACGCCGCGGGCGGACTGCTGCCGGTCTTCGTCACGGTCAGCAATATCGCCAGCCGCGATCCGGAAGTGGTGCGCGCTGGTAACGAGCGCGTGATCGCCCCGCGCTTCGCCGATGCCGAGTTCTTCTGGGACCAGGACCGCCAGGCCGGGCTCGCCGCCTTCCACGCGGCCCTCGATCACGATGAGGTCGAGGTGGGCGTCAACGCGGGCCTGCGCGCGATGGTCTTCCACCCGAAGCTGGGCACGACCGGCGAGAAGGTCGCACGCGTGCGCGACGCCGTGGGCTCGCTCGCCCCGGCCTTCGGCGCGGATCCGGCGGCCGCGACCCGGGCCGCGCGCCTGGCCAAGTTCGATCTGCTCACCCAGATGGTCGGCGAGTTCCCCGAGCTGCAGGGGATCATGGGCGCCTATTATGTCACCGAGGCGGGCGTGCAGGGCGCGGAGAAGGTCGCGCCCGCGATCCGCGACCAGTACCGGCCCGCCTTCGCCGGCGACGACATCCCGAACACCCCCGAGGGGTGCGCGCTCGCCGTCGCCGACCGCCTCGACACGCTGGTCGGGCTGTTCGCGATCGGCCAGCCGCCGACGGGCGACAAGGACCCCTTCGCCCTGCGCCGTGCGGCGCTGGGCACGCTGCGCATCCTCATCGAGGGCGGACACGAGGACGTCGATCTCGTCACGGCGTTGCAGGCCAGTGCCGCGAGTTTCCCGCAGCCCGTCGAAGCGGGCGCAGCGGTTGAGCCCGTGTTCGACTTCATGCTCGACCGCCTGCGCGTCTACTACCTCGACCAGGGCATCGCGCCCGATGTCATCGAGGCGGTGCGCGCGCGCCGGCCCCAGCGCCCGCTCGATTTCGATCGCCGCCTCCAGGCCCTCGCTGCGTTCCGGGCCGAGGGCGACGCCGCCGCGGTGATCGAGGCCAACAAACGCATCCGCAACATCCTGCGCAAGGCCGACGAAGCAGCCACCGAACTCGATGCACAGGCATTGATCGAGCCGGCTGAACGTGAGCTGGTCGCGCAGGTTGAAGCGGCAGCGGGCGAACTCGAGCCCCTGCTCGCGGACGGTGACTACGCGGCCGCGCTGGCCCGGCTCGGCGCGCTCGCGGGCCCGCTCGATGCCTTCTTCGATGCGGTCATGGTGATGAGCGACGACGCCGCGCTACGCGCGAACCGGCTCGCGCTGCTCGGGCGCACGCGTGAGCTGTTCCTGCGCGTGGCCGACCTCTCGCGGCTGCAGGGCGACTGAGGCCGTGCCCCCGCGGCTGGTGATCCTCGACCGCGACGGCGTGCTCAACGCCGAGTCGCCGGATCACATCAAGTCGCCCGCGGAATGGCACCCGCTACCGGGCAGCCTCGAGGCGGTGGCGCGACTCACCCGGGCGGGCTGGCAGGTCGCGCTGGCGACCAACCAGTCGGGCATCGGGCGCGGCCTGTTCACCGAGGACGACTTCGCCGCCATCCAACGCCACATCGACGAGCGCCTGGCCACCCTCGGCGGGCGCCTCGATCCGGTGCTCTACTCGCCGCACGGCCCCGACTCCGATAGTCCGATGCGCAAGCCCGGGCCCGGCATGCTCGAAGAGATCGCCCGGCGTCTCGGCGTCGAGCTGGCCGGCGTGCCCTTCGTCGGCGATTCCTGGCGCGATATCGCCGCCGCCCGCGCCGCCGGTGCCCAGCCCGTGCTCGTGCGCACCGGCTACGGCGAGAGCACGCTGGCGCAGGGCAAGGACCTCGACGGCGTGCCCGTCTACGCCGATCTGGCTGCCTTCGTCGACGCCTGGCTCGCCATCCACCCGGAGGGCCCCCATCCATGACCGCTTCCCGGCCTCCCTTGCTGCACTATCTCCGCGCGACGCTGTTCTGGTGCGTCTTTGCGGGCGTGACCGTGGTCTACTTCATCCCGCTCGGCGTCTTCGTCTGGGCGCTGCCGCGCCACTGGCGCTACCCGATCGCGCGCAGCTGGGCGGCCTGCAACATCCACGCACTGCGCTGGATCTGTGGCGTGCGCTGGCGCGTGCAGGGCCGTGAAAACATCCCCGAGGAGCCCGTGATCGTCTTCGCCAAGCACCAGTCGACGTGGGAGACGCTGGCGTTCGCGGTCCTCTTCCCGCCACAGGTCTGGGTGGTCAAGCGCGAGTTGCTGTGGATCCCGCTGTTCGGCTGGGGCTTCGCCAGCGTCCGCCCGATCGCGATCGACCGCTCGGCCGGCCGCGCCGCCGTCGAGCAGATGGTCGAGCAGGGCCAGGAGCGCCTCGCTGAAGGCCGCTGGGTGATCATCTTCCCCGAAGGCACTCGAGTGCGCCCCGGCCAGCAGGTGCGCTACAAGATGGGGGGCGCCGTCCTCGCCGCGCGCTCGGGGCGCTATGTCCTGCCGATCGCCCACAACGCCGGCGAACTCTGGCCGCGCCACAGTTTCGTGAAGTGGCCCGGGACCGTCGATGTCGCCGTCGGCGAGCCCATCCCTACCCGCGGCAAGTCGCCGGAGCAGATCAACGCCGAGGCGGGTGCGGCGATCGAGGGCATGATGCGCGGCATCAGCGGCAGGGCCGCCGATGAGGGCTGACGCTGCCGCACAGCCGCGGCGGCGCCAACTGCCGCCGAGTCCGCCACATGTCCGGAATCGGCTGCGCCGAATCAGTCACTTACAGTGACTGATTCGCGGCGCGACGTCCGTGTCGCGCTTGAGCAGCCTGTTAGGGCGCGGGGAAGGGGTTGCTCGCGTGGATCGCCTCGATTGCCGCGAGCACCTCGTCGTCGAGCCCAATGTCCGCGCTGGCGATGTTCTCCTCGAGCTGCGCGCGCGTGGTCGCGCCGATGATGTTTGCGGTGACGAAGGGCCGCGAGTTGACGTAGGCGAGCGCCATCTGTGCCGGCGACAGGCCGTGCTCGCGCGCGAGCTCGACATAAGCCGCCGTGGCGCGCTCCGCCGTCTCCCCCGTATAGCGCGAGAAGCGCGGGTATTCGGTCAGTCGCGCCCCGGAGGGGCGGTTGTCGTTGAGGTACTTGCCGGTAAGCGCGCCGAAGCCGAGGGGGGAGTAGGCGAGCAGCCCCGTGCGTTCGCGGTGGGCGAACTCGGCCAGGCCGACCTCGAATGCGCGGTTGAGCAGGTTGTAGGGGTTCTGGATGGAGACCACGCGCGGTAGGCCGTGCTCCGCGGCCAGCCGCAGGTACTGCATCACGCCCCAGGGTGTCTCGTTGGAGAGGCCGACGTAGCGGATCTTGCCGGCCTCGACCAGCCCGGCGAGCGTGCGCAATACCTCCTCGATGCCCTCGATGGCGCGGCCGTCGTCGGCTTCATCGGGGCTGTAGCCGAGCTGGCCGAAGAAGTTTGTGGGCCGCGCGGGCCAGTGGATCTGGTAGAGATCGATATAGTCGGTCTGCAGGCGCTCCAGGCTGGCATCGACCGCTTCGCGGATGTGCCGGGCGGTCAGTTCGGGGCCGCCGCGGATCCACTCGAGGCCGGTGGAGTGGCCGGCGACCTTGGTGGCGACGACGAGGCGGTCGCGATCGCCGCGCTTGGCGAGCCAGCTGCCCATGTACTGCTCGGTTCGGCCCTGGGTCTCCGCCTTCGGCGGTACCGGGTAGAGCTCGGCGAGATCGAAGAAGTTGACGCCGCGGTCGACCGCCACGTCGAGCTGTTCGTGCGCCTCCGCCTCGCTGTTCTGCTCGCCCCAGGTCATCGTCCCGAGACAGATCAGGCTGACCGGGAGGTCGGTGCCGCCAAGCGGTCGGTATTGCATCGGTTGCTCCTCTCTGGGTTGCTGTGCGCTCAGCTGCGGATGCGTTCGCCCCGCAGCAGGCGCGCGATGAACGGGGTCAGGATCAGTTCCATGGCGAAGCCGAGTTTGCCGCCGGGGACGACCAGGGTGTTGGGCCGCGACATGAACGAACCGGCCAGCATCGATAGCAGATAGGGGAAATCCATCGCCTGTTTCGTGGCATCGCCGAAGCGGATGACCACGAGGCTCTCGTCGGGCGAAGGCACTTCGTGGGTCACGAACGGGTTGGAGGTGTCAACCAGCGGCACGCGCTGGAAGTTGATGTCGGTACGCGAGAACTGGGGTGTGATGTACTCGACATAGTCGTCCATGCGGCGCTTGATCGTCTCCACCGTGTCCTCGGGTGCATGGCCGCGCGCGGCGGCGTCGCGGTGGATCTTCTGAATCCACTCGAGATTGACGATCGGCGTGACGCCGACGAGGAAATCGACATGCTGCGCGATGTCGTGATCCTCGGTTACGACGCCGCCGTGCAGCCCCTCGTAGAAGAGCATGTCCGTGCCCTCGGGGATTGGCTCCCAGGGCGTAAACTCGCCCTCGGCATAGTGCCCGCCCTGGCGCGCGACATCCTCGGCGTTATGCAGATAGAGGCGGCGCCAACCCGTGCCCGAGTCCGCGTACTCGCGGAACAGCTCCTCGAGTTGATCGAAGAGGTTGCCTTCGGGGCCGAAATGGCTGAGGTTGCGCCCCTGTGCCTGGGCCCGGCGGATCGCCGCGGACATCTCGGCGCGCGAGTAACGGTGGAAGCTGTCGCCCTGGATGAACAACGGTGTCACCTGGTGACGCCGGAAGATGGCCTCGAAGGCGGTGCGCACCGTCGATGTGCCGGCGCCGGAGGAGCCGGTGACCGCGACTATGGGATGCTCGACCGACATGAACCCTCCATCTCTGCCTCCGGACTCCCGGCCCGAGCGCGGCATGATACCGCACCCGGGGCCTGCGTTTGGGCGGCGCTGCTGCCCGGTGCGCACCAGCCGGGCCTCGCCCCGTGCTCGCCGGTGGGTACCCGTGTTGGCCTCGGGGCGCCGGGCGCACGCATAATGGCACGATCAACGAAAGGGGTCCGGCGATGCCTGCGAGCATGACCGCGTTTGCCACGCGCGAGACGATTACGAACGCGGGGGCCCTGTGCTGGGAGCTGCGCTCGGTCAACCACCGCTATCTCGAGATCCAGCCGCGCCTGCCGGAGCCGCTGCGCTCGCTGGAGCCGGAGGTGCGCGAGCGCATCGCGGCCGTACTCGGCCGCGGCCGGGTCGAGTGCACGCTGCGCCTCACCCGCGCCGGCGGCAGCCGGGCGATCGAGGTCGATGAGGAGCTCGTCAGCACCGTGGTGCGGGCCTGCCACACCATCGATGATCATCTGATCAATCCCGCCCGGCTGAACTCCTTGGAGATCCTCGGCTGGCCCGGCGTCGTCCGCGAGCCCGAGGTCGACTCGGATGCATTGCGCGAGGCGGCGCTCGACCTGCTCGATACCGCCCTCGACGATCTGGCGGGCCAGCGTGTGGCGGAGGGGGAGCGCCTGGCTACCCTGATCCGGGAGCGCTGCCAGCGCGTGACTGAGTGCGTCGCCAGCGAGCGTGAGAATGCGGCGGGCCTGACCGAGCGGCTGTGTGTGCGCCTGCGCGAACGGCTCGAACAGCTCGATGTCGAGCACGATCCGGGGCGGCTGGAACAGGAGCTCGCGTGGCAGGCGCAGCGCCTCGATGTCAGCGAGGAACTCGATCGTCTCGACACGCACGTCGCCGCGGTCGAGGCGGCCCTGGCGGCGGATGAGCCCGTCGGTCGCCGGCTCGATTTCCTCATGCAGGAACTGCATCGCGAGGCCAACACCCTGGGCTCGAAGGCCGCCGATACCGATCGGGCGCAGGCGAGCGTCGAACTCAAGGTCGCGATCGAGCAGATGCGCGAGCAGGTGCAGAACCTCGAGTGAATGCGGCCCGACTCGCGCCCCGCGCGCAGGCGTGAATCTCCGCCATCGCGGCCTTGCGAGGCGCTACGCCCGGTCTCGGTTGCTCAGTAGCGCGGCAGCTCCAGCCCCTCGAACAGCTGTTGACGCTCCTCTTCGGTCTCCGCGGCCAGCGCCGCGTCGACAACCTCCGGCGTCAGGTGCGGCGCAAAGATCCGGATGAAGTCATACATGAAGCTGCGCAGGCGCGTGTTGCGGCGGAAGGCGATGCGCGTGGTGCTGCTCGCGAACAGGTGGCTGGCATCGAGGCAGACCAGATCGCCGTCGATCTCGGGCTCATAGGCCATGTTGGCGAGGATCCCGATCCCGAGGCCGTGCCGCACATAGGTCTTGATGACGTCGGCGTCGGTGGCGGTTAGCACGACATGGGGCGTGAGCCCGGCGGCGTTGAACGCCTGATCGAGACGCGAACGCCCGGTGAAGCCGAATACGTAAGTGATCAGTGGTTCGCCGCCGATCTCTTCGAGGGTGATCCGCTCCTTCTGCGCGAGCGGGTGATCGTGGCGCACGATGACGGCGCGATCCCAGTGGTAGCACGGCATCATCACCAGATCCTCGAAGTGTTCCATCGCTTCGGTGGCGATGGCGAAGTCGACCGCGCCGCTCGCGGCCATCTCGGCGATCTGCATCGGCGTGCCCTGATTCATGTGCAGTGCCACCCGCGGCCAGGCCGCGGTGAACTGGTCGATCACGGGGGGCAAGGCGTAGCGCGCCTGGGTGTGGGTGGTGGCGATGCTCAGGCTGCCGCTGTGCGGGTCACGGAACTCATCGGCGACGCGCTCGATGTTCGCCGTCTCGCGCAAGACGCGGTTCGCCAGTTCGATGATCGCCTCGCCGGCAGGTGTTGCCCGGGTCAACTGGCGGCCCGTGCGCTCGAAGATCTCGACGCCGAGCTCGTCCTCAAGCAGGCGGATCTGCTTGGAGATGCCCGGCTGCGAGGTGTGGAGCTGCTCCGCGGTGGCCGAGACATTGAGGCCGTAGCGGGCTACGGCGGCAATGTAGCGAAGTTGGCGCAGCGTCATCGAAGCCCTCCCTCTGCGAGCCGGTTCATCGTGGCGAGATAGCTGAAGGTTATAGTCAGCGCCGGTACGGGCATTCCACTGCATCGTGGCCGTCGATGCAAGGGATCGAACTATGGCGTCGCCTCGAGCCACTGTGCCGGAGCGCGCAGCGGCTCCTCCCCGTCAGGGTGTGGACTCTCCTGGCACACCGGCCAGCACTCGTCGGTCCAGAGGATGTAGGCGTGATAACGCTTGCGGATTGCGCGCACATAGCTCACCGGCTCATGGCCGCGGACGTAGCCGAAGCGTGCCTGCCGGAAGTACTCGGGCTGGCTGAGCTTCTCCATGGCGACCTCAACGTTGTCGAACCAGCGGTCGGGGTTGAAGCCCAGCTCACCGGCCAGGCGACGGGCATCGCGGACGTGGCCGACGCCCGCGTTGTACGCGGCGAGAATGAACCACATACGGTCTTCGACCGGCAGATCGTCCTCGAAGCGATCGCGCAGCCAGTCGAGATAACGGATGCCGGCGCGGATATTGGCCTCTGGATCGGTGATGCGATCCTCGATGCCGAGTTCGGCAGCTGTGCGTGGCATGATCTGCATCAGGCCCTGCGCACCCATCCAGGAGCGCGATTCGGGGTTGAAACTGCTCTCCTGGTAGAGCTGGGCGAGGATGAGGCGCCAATCGAAGCCGTACTCGCGTGCGTATTCGCGCACGATGTCATCCCAGGGCGAGATCTCGCGGCCGTGCTCCAGGTCGATGCGGTGGCTGTGGAAGCCGCGGGCGCGCTCGGTGTCGCGGAAGTATTTGGCGACGAGGGTGTTGTAGACGGTGCCGCGGTACTTGTGCTCGAGGAACGTGTCGACCGCGGCGCGCAATTCGGGATTTTGCCCGCGTACAGCCCAGTGGTGAGTAATCTCGCGGCCCAGCGTGAAGCGCTCTTCGAGTCCGTCGAGCCAGAGCTGTGCGTTCTTCACGAGGTGCGCATCGGCCAGGGTCAGCTCGTAGTCCCCGCGCGCGACGCCCATCAGCGCGACCTCGGGCTCGGTGCCCGCTGGTAGCGTCTCCAGTGTCAGATCGAGATCATCGGCGGCGCGCAGCAGACGCAGCATTTCGTGGTGACGGCCACCGTCGGCCACATGGACCGTGCGCCCGTCGAGATCGGCGATGGTCTCCACGGGCTCGTCCGCCTCGGCGTGGCCGACCACGAGCTGGTGGGCGCGGTGGTAGGGGCGTGACCAGGCGATGCCATGGTCATCGTCGCGCGCGGCCCGGCTGAGGAAGCCAGCCGCAATATCGGCGCGCCCGTCGCGGACCAGATCGAGCAGTGATGTTTCCTCGTCCGCGATGATGATCTCCAGGCGCAGCCCCAGCTCGTCGGCGAAGCGTTCGGCGAGCTCGTACTCGAATCCGAGGAACTGTCCGCGCCAGACGAAGTAGTTGGCCGCGCTGTTGCGCGTGGCCACGCGCAGTGTGCGGCTCTCGCGGATACCCGCGAGGTCGGCGGTACGCGGCTCGCGCTCCGGTTCGGCGAGTCTGCGCTGGGTGATGTAGCGATTGAGCAGCGCGTTCAGCTCCTCGGCGTCGCGGCGCAGGCCCCAGGCGATGCCGGTCTCGCCGCTGACGGGGAAGGCCGCGCGCACGCCGTCGTCCTCCGCGGTTCGGGTGTCGAGGAGGTTGCTTTCGGCCAGGATCAGGTCGATCTCGCCGGTGGCCAGCAGCTCCAGGCTGCGCTCGCCGTCGAGCGCGGGCAGGCTCTCCACTGAGAGGCCGTCGTACTGCTGCTGCAGCTCGCGTGCGGTTGTCCACAAGTGGGTGTCGAAGGGCACGAACAGGGTGCGCTCGTCGAGTTCCGCGAGCTCGGTGATCGGGTCGTCGGCGCGGGCTACGACCATGCGCTGGGAGCGGTCGACCGGGGCCGCGAAGCGGATGTGCTCGCGGTAGAAGTCGCTCATCGGCAGGTTGGCCACGATGAGGTCGCCGTGCCCCTCCTGCAGTGCCGGGATCAGGCGAGTGGCATCGTCGATCGCCACGATGACCGGCTCGAGATCGAGCGAGCGCGCGAACTCGGCGGCATGGCGTACCTGTGCGTGGATCGGATGATCCTCGTGGGATCGGGCCGCCTCGACATGCTCGCTGAGCACGAGCAGGCGTAGCCGCCCCCGCGACTCGATGGCGTCGAAATCCCCCACCTCGGTGTAGTCGGGTTCCACCACAGGCGGCGGGACGTACGCGGGCTCCTCCGCGCCCGGCCCGCAGGCCACGACGGCGATTGCCGCGATACCGCCCAGGATCGGGCCCAGTCTGCGTGTCATCCCTTCGTCCCATGCGGGCCTCACGCGCCACTATACCGCACACCGGCCCACGCCCCGGTGGAGAGGCCGGGGCCAGAACGGACCATTGAAAGGGGGGCGGTGTTCCCCCATATGAAGAGTGCAGCAGTCGATGGAGTCCAACCACCAGGAGGTAAGAACCATGGCAGTCGAACGGCAGGAAATCCGCAATCCCTGGAGCCAGATCAATCAGGAGCTGCAGCGGCTGATGGGGGAGAATTCCAGCGTCGTCACCAGTGACTGGGCACCGGTCGTGGACATCAAGGAGGAGACCGACAAGTTCATCCTCCACGCCGATCTGCCCGGTGTCGAGCGCGACGCGATCGACATCACGATGGAAGACGGCGTGCTCAGCATCCGCGGCGAGCGCCGCCTCGAAGAAGAAGGTGAGAACGGCCAGTACAAGCGCATCGAGCGCGCTCACGGGACGTTCTATCGTCGCTTCTCGCTGCCCGATACCGCCGATCCGGAGGGCATCACCGCGCGCTGCAACAATGGCGTGCTCGAGGTGGTGATCCCCAAGCGTGAGCAGGTACGTCCGCGGCGGATCCAGGTCGAGAGCTGAAGAAGCCGGGACAGCCGGTTAACGCATAGACGACAGGCCCCGCGTGAGCGGGGCCTCGTTGTCGCGCCGGCCAACTTCGAGCCCGCCCCGCAGCAGCCGTGGGGCGTGGCATCCCCCCCCGTCCCGCCTGTAGTAGCACAGACGCCTAGCTGCCGGTTGCGCCGGGTCGACGCCGTGTGGGCCGCAGGGGCCCTGTGCGCCCGGGTTCCCGCCGCATCGCCACGCGGCCGGGGCGTTGACCTTCCCACAGTGGGAAGCTGCAAGCTTGCTGATCCGGAATTGCGGCGGAGAGAACGGGCATGGCGCGAGCGGACACGGGTGCAGACGAACACGAGCTGATGGTCGGCGGCCTCAACTGCGGCGGCTGCGTGCGCCGGGTCGAGCAGGCGTTGCTTGCACTGCCCGAAGTGGCGGAGGCGCGCGCGAACCTCGCCACGGGCCGGGTGAGCGTGCGCACAACCGGCGCTGGCTGCGATCTGCAGCGATTGACGGCGGCGCTCGCCGAGGCCGGTTACGAGGCCCGGCCGTTGACGGCGAGGACCGCGGATGACGCCGACGCGCGCGACGCGGCCGAGGGCGAGCGCATCGCCCTGCGCCGGTCCGTCGCGGTTGCCGCCACCTTCACCCTCCCGATCTTCGTCCTCGACATGGGGGCGCACTTCATCCCGGCGTTCCGTGACGCACTGCACGCCACGATCGGTGAGCAGTGGCTCTACATGCTCTTCTTCGTTCTGGCGACGGTGGTGCAGTTCGGCCCCGGGCTGCGCTTCTACCGCCAGGGCGCGCCGGCGCTGCTGCGCGGGGCACCCGACATGAGTTCACTGGTCATGCTCGGTACGAGTGCGGCCTGGGGTTATTCGGTCGTCGCCACATTCGTCCCTGGCGTGCTGCCCGCCGGGACGGCACACGTCTACTTCGAGGCCTCGGCGGTGATCATTACGCTGATCCTCGTCGGGCGCTATCTTGAGGCGATCACGCGCGGCCGCACCAGCGAGGCGATCCGCCAGCTCGCCTCGCTGCAGCCGGATACGGCGCGGGTCGAGCGCGCCGGTACCGAGCGCGAGATCCCTGTGCGAGAGGTGGCCGTCGGCGATGTCGTGCGCGTGCGCCCGGGCGAGCGGATACCGGTCGACGGCGAGGTCACGACCGGTTCGTCGTGGATCGATGAGTCGATGGTGACGGGCGAGCCGATGCCGGTCTACAAGGGGATCGGTGCCGAAGTGGTCGGGGGTACAGTCAACGGCAGCGGCGGGTTCTGTTTCCGGGTGACGCATGCGGGCGACGACACGCTGCTCGCCCGGATCGTGGACATGGTCGAACAGGCCCAGTCGGCGAAGCTGCCCATACAGGCCCTGGTCGACCGCGTAACCCAGTATTTCGTGCCCGCGGTGATCGCCGTCGCGCTGATCACCTTCGGGATCTGGCTCGGTTTCGGCCCTGCACCCGCGCTGACGTTCGCTCTGGTCAATGCGGTCGCCGTGCTGATTATTGCCTGTCCCTGTGCGATGGGTCTGGCGACGCCGACGTCGATCATGGTCGGCACGGGCAAGGCCGCTGGACTGGGCATCCTCTTTCGTCGCGGTGAGGCGCTGCAGAAGCTGCGCGAGACCGCCGTGGTCGCGCTCGACAAGACCGGCACGCTCACCCGCGGCGAACCGGAACTGACTGGTGTCGAGGTGGTCGACGGCTTCACCACGACCGAGGTCTTGCGCCTCGCCGCCGGCGTCGAGGGCGGCTCGGAGCACCCGCTCGCGGCAGCGATCGTCGACGGCGCCCGCGCGCGCGGCGTCACGCCACCCACGGCAGAGGACTTCCGCGCCGAGGCCGGTCGCGGCGCCTGGGCGCAGGTCGAGGGCCGTACGGTCCTGGTCGGCAGCGAGCGCTTCCTGTGCGAGCAGGGGGTCGACACGGCACCGCTCACCGACCTGCTCGCGGGGCGTCTGGATGCGCGGCAGGGCGTTGTGCTCGCCGCCGTGGACGGCCGCCCCGCCGGCCTGCTGGCGGTGACTGACCCGGTGCGCCCCGAGGCCGCAGCGGCGGTCCAGGCCCTGCACGCGGCGGGATTGCGTGTCGCGATGATTACCGGCGATCGGCGTGAGACCGCGGAGGCAATCGCCGGTCACCTCGGCATCGACGAGGTCGTTGCCGAGGTGTTGCCAGGGGAGAAGGTCGCCGCGGTAGAACGTCTGCAGGGCGAGGGCCGGCGCGTCGCCTTCGTGGGCGACGGCATCAACGATGCCCCGGCACTCGCCCAGGCCGATGTCGGCATCGCCATCGGCAGCGGTACCGATATCGCCATCGAATCGGCCGATGTCGTGCTGATGTCGGACGATCCGCGCAATGTGGTCAACGCCATCGCCCTGTCACGGGCGACCATCCGCAATATCCGCCAGAACCTGTTCTGGGCGTTCGCCTATAACACGCTCCTCATCCCGGTCGCTGCCGGCGCGCTCTACCCGGCCTTCGGCCTGCTGCTCTCGCCCGTATTCGCCGCGGTCGCGATGGCGGCCTCGAGCGTCTGCGTGCTGACCAATGCGTTGCGCCTCAAACGGTTTGTGGCGCCGCTCGGCGGCAATGCCCCGGAAGCCGGTGACGGTGAGCTGCCGCGCTCGCTCGACCCTTCAGCGGCTGCCCCCTGATGCCGCCGAGCGCATCCACCGCGCCGTGATCGGCGAACGGCTCTAACGACCCGCCTCCGGGCCGAGCGGGTGCCGTCGCGGTGCGGGCCGATTCGATCTCCCCGCACAGTTGTGACAGTATGTCGGCGTTCGGCCTGCAGAGCGCACCGGCCCTGAGGGGAGCGGTCCGCGGTGCCGGTGCGAGAGGTATAACGACGTGCCCCCGATGATCCTGAAGACCGATCCGGGCGGGCGCCCCATCCGCTGGATCGATGTGCGAACGGCTGCCGCCTACCTGCTGCGCGCGGAGGTGGCGTGGTCGTCGACGGCAACAGCGATCACCCTGCGCGGTGGCATCTCCGCGTGGACCGGGCGCCAGAGTCGCCTCGACATCCCCTCGATCCTCGCCGTGCTCGGCGCCCGTTCCGCCCATATCGATTCGACCGTGCCGCGCCTCACCAACGACGCCCTCTTTCTCCGTGACCGCTATCTCTGCTGCTACTGCGGCAACCACTTCGCCGACAGTCGGGCGCTGCTGACCCGCGACCACGTCATGCCATTGTCGCGCGGCGGAAGCGACGCCTGGGAGAACGTCGTCACGAGCTGCCGGTCGTGCAATCAGAAAAAGGACGATCGGCTGGTCGAGGAGTGTGTGCTCGAGATGCGCTACATCCCCTATACGCCGTCGCGGGCCGAGGCGATGATCCTGGAGAACCGGCGTATCCTGGCCGATCAGATGGATTACCTGATGCAGCAGGTCCCCCGCCGCGACCGCGCTCGCCGCGAAGCCGTAGCCTGAGCCGCCGCCGAATCGGCGCCACCGCCGCCGGCGGCGACCCTGGCGCGCATGGGCATGTCGTCATTGTGCTATCGTCTGCCCCCGGCCATTGGACCGTTTCCGGTGATTGAGGGGGAAGTAGCGCGCCGTGGAGCAGCTCAAGGCTTTCTATGCGACCTTCCACGAAGCGGCGCGCAACCTGCTTCCGATCATCCTCGTCGTCGGCGTCTTCCAGCTCCTCGTGCTGCGCCAGATCCCTGATGACTGGCTCAGCATCACCATCGGCCTGCTCATCGTGCTGCTCGGTGTCGCGCTGTTCCTGCAAGGGCTGGAACTGGGCGTCTTCCCCATCGGCAAGAACCTCTCCAACGAGTTCGCGCGCCAGGGCTCACTGCCTCTGCTGATGGTCTTCGGCTTCTGCCTCGGCTTCTCCGCGGTCATCGCGGAGCCAGCGCTGATCGCGGTGGCCGAACAGGCCGAGATCGTCAGCGAGGGGCAGATCAACGGCTTCGTCCTGCGCCTGCTGGTCGCGACCTCCGTGGGCGGGGTGGTCGCTCTTGGGGTCGTGCGCATCATTCTTGGTCAGCCGCTGCACTGGTACATGATCATCGGCTACATCACGGTCGTGCTCGTCACCTTCTTCTCTCCGGAGGAGATCGTGGGCCTCGCCTACGACTCCGGTGGAGTGACCACGAACATCGTCACTGTGCCGCTGATCGCGGCGCTCGGCCTGGGGCTGGCCGCTGCCCTGCGCGGGCGCGATGCCCTGATCCACGGGTTCGGCTTGGTCGCGCTCGCGGTGATGGTGCCGATGATCGTCGTGCAGCTCTACGGCATCGCCGTGTTCACACTGGGCGAGCCCTTTGACCCCGGGGGGAACGGGGATGTGGTCGACCCGGCCGGTGAGACAGAGGTCGTGACACCGACTGCGGGCAGCGTGGTGCTCGGCATGCTCACGGAACTGCTGGTCATGTTCCGCGATGTCCTGCCGATCATCGCCGTCGTTCTCTTCTTCCAGTACGGCGTCCTGCGCCGCCGGCTGCCCAACGAGCATCGCCTGGTATTCGGTTTCCTCATGGTCATCGTCGGCCTCTACGCCTTCGTCGTCGGCCTGCGCATGGGGCTGTTCCCGATCGGCGAACGCATGGCGGAGCAGCTGATCACGATGGACACACTGCTGTTCGTCTATCTCTTCGCCTTCGCCATCGGTTTTGCCACGACGATGGCCGAGCCCGCGCTGATCGCGATCGGGCGCAAGGCCCAGGAGGCGGCCCGCGGCCGTCTCAATGCGAACGTCATCCGCGTGCTGGTGGCCCTCGGCGTCGCCATCGGGATTACCATCGGCGTCCATCGGATCATCTCAGGCGACTCCATCCACCACTACGTGATCGCCGGCTATACCCTGGTGATCATCCTGACGGCGCTGTCGCCGCGCTATATCGTCGCCCTCGCCTTCGACCTCGGCGGCGTGACGACCTCGGAGGTGACCGTGCCGCTGGTGACCGCCCTCGGCCTCGGCCTGGCCACGCACATCGAGGGGCGGACCGCACTGATCGACGGCTTCGGCCTGATCGCGTTCGCATCGATCTTTCCGATCGTGACAGTCATGCTCTATGCTGTGTTGGTTGAGTTCGCCGCGCGCTGGCGGCAGGAGGCGCCATGAAATTCGCCGCACTGGTGGTTATCGTCGCCGACGACCTTGAGGATCGCGCCATCGATTCGGCCAAACGGGCGGGCGCGGCGGGGGTCACGATCGTCGATGCTAAGGGGCTGGGCGCGCAGGAGAAGAAGACGTTCTTCGGCCTTACCTACGAGGGGAGCCAGACGGTGCTGCTGTTCGTGCTGGAGAAGAAGCTCTCCGTGCATGTCCTCAAGCGGCTCAACCGCGACCTCGACCTCGCGAATACCAGCAAGGGTGTGGCCTTCACGCTGCCGCTGGAGCACGTCGCCGGCATCGACCCGGAGCAGATCCAGCAATTCGAGGATCGGATCCGCGACGAGATCTGACACCCGCTACGCACCGACCGGAGACTCCGATGCTTGTCCGGGACATCATGCAGAGCGACGTCAAGACGATATCCGCCTTCGCCACGCTGCGTGAGGCGATGCGCCAGATGAGCGAGAACGGCGTGCGCGCGCTCGTGGTCGAGAAGAAGGAGCCGTCCGACGCCTACGGCATCCTCACCTACGGCAACATCCTGCGCACCATTTTTGCCGAAGAGGGCGATATCGATCTGATCAACGTCTACGACGTCTGCGCGAAACCAGCGATCGCCGTCGCCCCGGGCCTCGATGTCCGCCATGCCGCGGCGATGATGGTGCGCCACGATTTCCGCCGCGTGCTCGTGCTCGAGGGTAACGAGCTGGTGGGGATCCTTACGATGAACGACATCATGGGCCCCGTGCTCCGCATGGCGGACGAATAGCGCCAGCGCTTGGCCGACCCGGTGGCCCCTTGGGCGCACAGCCGCTCGCGGCTACCATTGCCGGATGTCTTCGAGCCGTCTGTAGAAGGGAGTTCGACGTGGGCGCCACTACCTCCGAAGGACCGCAGCTGCGCTCCTCACTCGGCCACGATCTGCGCGCGCTGCGGCGGCTGCGGCGGATGACCATTGCCGAACTCGCTGCGGCCACGAACCGATCGGTCGGTTTCATCAGTCAGGTCGAGCGGGGACTTTCGCAGATCTCGCTGCGCGATCTGCAGCGTCTGACCGAGGTGCTCGATGTGCCGCTGAGTTGGTTCTTTATCAACGAACCGGCACCGCCGGGCGAGCGCGGTTATATCGTGCGCTCGGCGGATCGGCGCCAGGTGGGCAGTCGTGAGGGCGGGCTCATCGAAGAGCTGCTGTCGCCCGACCTCGGCGGCACGTTCGAACTCTTCCGCAGCGAGTTCGAGCCGGGTGCGGAGATGCCGGCCCCCCAGCGCCGTGAAACCGAGGAGGCCGGTTTCGTCATCGAGGGCGAACTCGAACTCTGGCTCGATGAGCGCCATTTCCATCTGGTTGCCGGGGACAGCTTCCGGTTCCACGGCGAGGCCTACCGCTGGCGCAACCCGGGCGAGCGCTCCGCAGTCGTCCTTTGGGTGATTGCACCGCCGGTCTATTGATCGCCGCGCGCACGCGGCCGTCCGCCGGTCTGCACCGGGCCAGGGGGTGGACCGACAATCCCAAGGGTGCAATCCTGCCCTCTGTAGGCCCGCAATGCGGGTCTGCCATCCGACTGGAGCCCCTGCCATGAGCCGCTACCGCCCGCTCGCTGGACTGTTCCTCGCAGCCGCCCTGATCCTCGCCAGTACGAGCGCATCCGCGCGCGATCTCGGTGTCGACGAGGATGAACTCGTACAGGTGGAGATCGCCACGCTCGGGGTGGCGGCCCACGGCGCACCGGTCGTGCTCCTGCGCCAGCCCGAGGCCCGCGACGTGATCCCCATCATCATCGGCCCCGCAGAGGCCGAAGCGATCATGCGTGCACGCGAGGGCGTCGAGCCGCCGCGGCCGATGACCCACGATCTGTTCGGGGATGTCCTCTCCGTGCTCGATGCAACGCTCACCCGGGTGATTGTCGATGATCTTGTCGACAATACGTTCCTCGGCATGCTTGAACTCGAGGTCGAAGGTCGGGAGGGGCCGCTGCGCATCGACAGTCGCCCCAGCGATGCGATGGCCCTCGCCATTCGTGCGGGAGCGACCATCCACGTCGCTCCGCCCGTGCTCGAGGCGGCCGAGTTCATCGAGTACGAGGGCCTGGATGACCAGGTCGTCACGGCGGTCGGCATCACGGTGGGCGACGTCACGTCCGACTTGCGCCAGGCGCTGGAGCTGCCCGACCGAGAGGGCGTGCTGGTCAACAGCGTCAGTGGTCCGGCCCGTGACGAGGGGCTGGAGCCGGGTGCGCTCATCCTTGAAGTCAATGGCGAGGTGCCCGCATCGCCCCTCGATTTCCTCGATCTGATCCATGATACGCCTGAGGGCGAGGACACGCGGATACGGTTCTGGCAGGAGGGCGAAGAGCGCGAGATCGAGGTGCCGACGGATGTGCCTGACCCGGATGATGACGAGGGGATTGCGCTGTAGGGCTTGGTAGTGGCGCGCCCGACAGGATTCGAACCTGTGACCTTCGGCTCCGGAGGCCGACGCTCTATCCGGCTGAGCTACGGGCGCGATGCGGGATTCATGATACGCACGGCGTGAATGGGCGTCCACGTCTCGACGCCTGTCCAGGTGAAGCGCTGCCTGGGGGCAGCGCTGGCCCGACAGGATCGACTCGGGCCATCCTGGCCCTCGCCCTGCGGGCGCCTCCCTGCGGTCGGCGTCCAAATCGGCAGTCCTGCCGATTTGTCGAACCTGTGACCTTCGGCTCCGGAGGCCGACGCTCTATCCGGCTGAGCTACGGGCGCGATGCGGGGTTCATGATCCGCACGGCGTCGGCAGGCGTGGGCTCGATAACCCTCGGCGCCCCAGGGGGCGTAGCGCCGCTGCGGCAGTTTCAGCGTTTTACCGATCGCGGTGGCTCTGTATAATCGCCCAACCAGACTGTACCTGCCCACGGGCGGATGATTTCCCGGGAGCTGGCCGATGTCCGACGAAGAAGAAATTGCATTCCGCGAAATGTTCCCGCTCGTGATCGGGGCGCTGATCGGTATCACGGTGTTGTTGATCGTTGTGGCCATGCTCATCGACAGCAGAACGAGCGCAAATGGCGTCTACATCCCCGCCGGTGAAACGCGGACCAGTGTTCTGATGGAGCGCTTGGCCCCGATCGGCCAGGTTCAATACGGAGAACCGGAAGAGGTCGCCGTGGTGGAGGAGGACGACGCCCCGGTCGATCCGCGCTCGGGCCAGGAAGTCTACGATCAGGTCTGTGCCGCCTGTCACGATACGGGCGCGGCCGGCTCGCCGCTGCTCGATGCGGCCGATGAGTGGGAGGCGCGGCTCGAGGAGCGCGGCTTCGACGGCATCGTCCAGAGCGTGATCGACGGCATGGGCGCGATGCCTCCCCGTGGTGGTGATCAGGACGCGACGGATGAGGAACTCGAAGCGTCGGTCGAGTACATCCTTGAGGAGGCGGGTGTCTCCTGGTAGGTAGCCGAACGCGGCACGGGCCGATGACGCGCCCGTCATCGGTTCGGCGCCAGCGGGCGCGCCCCGAGCACACCATGATCGCTCTGTCGCGATGCGCGTGACCGTGCTCCGCCACCTGCCGGGCGAGGACATCGGCGTGCTTGCCGACGTGCTCGACCGGCGCGGCGCTCGGGTCGATGTTGTCGACATGCCGGTCGTCGACTGTGGCTCGATCGCTGCACTCGCCCCCGACCTGGTCATGGTGATGGGCGGCCCCCTGGGCGTCCCCGACCGCGACCTGTTCCCCTTCCTCGATGCGGAGATCGGGCTGGTTCGTAAGCGTCTCGACGCCGGGCTGCCCACCATCGGCATCTGTCTCGGCGCGCAGATCATCGCCGCTGCGCTCGGCGCCACCGTTTTCCGTGCCGAGGAGCCGGAGATCGGGTGGTATCCGCTGGAACTCACACCGGCGGGTCGGGCGAGCTGCCTGCAGCATATCGGCGAGGCCACGCCCGTCATGCACTGGCACGGCGACCAGTTCGACCTCCCCGACGGCGTGACCCATCTCGCGCGCACGACGGCCTGCCCGAACCAGGCCTTCGCAAGGGGGCCGCACGTGCTCGCGCTCCAGTTCCACCCCGAGGTCCGCGCCGCCGATCTCGAGTACTGGTATGTCGGTTCAGTGGACTATCTGCGCGCGCATCCCGAGCTCGATATCTGCGCACTGCGCGCCGATGCCGGGCGGCATGCGCCGGCGGCCGGGGCCGCGGCGTGCGCACTGTTCGATGAGTGGTTGCTCGGAGCCGGGCTCTAGGCGGCGTCAGGCGTAGGCGGCCTCGGCCCGGTCCAGGCTGCGATAGGCGATGGCCTCGGCGACATGCTCGGGTTCGACCCGCTCGCTCGCGGCGAGGTCGGCGATCGTGCGGGCGACGCGCAGGATGCGGTGGTAGGCGCGTGCGGACAGTCCCAGGCGTTCGACCGCGTGATCGAGCGTGGTCAGGGCCTCGCCACCGAGACCGGCGTCGCGTTCGAGTTCGCCGGCGCTCAGGGCGCAATTGGCCCCGCCGCTGCGTGTGAGCGCCCGCTCGCGAGCAGCGACGACGCGTGTTTGCACGCTCGCACTGGGTTCGCCCGGTGCGGCATCGGCGCGCAGGACCGACTGCGGCAGGCGCGGGACATCGACGTGCATGTCGATGCGATCGAGCAGCGGCCCCGACAGCCGGCCCCGGTAACGCTGGATCTGCTCCGCCGTGCAGCGGCAAACCGCGCGCGGATCACCGAGCTGGCCGCAGGGGCAGGGATTCATCGCCGCGACGAGTTGGAACCGCGCCGGGAATTCGGCCTGGCGCGCCGCGCGCGAGATGGTGATGCGGCCACTCTCGAGCGGCTCGCGCAGCACCTCGAGGACGTGGCGGCTGAATTCCGCGATCTCGTCGAGGAAGAGCACGCCGCGATGGGCGAGCGAGATCTCGCCGGGGCGCGGGTGGCCGCCGCCGCCGACCAGTGCCACACCCGAGGCGGTGTGGTGGGGGGCACGGAAGGGGCGTTGGCCCCAGCGTGCGACATCGAAGCCCGCGTCGCTGATCGAGGCGATCGTCGCCGCCTCCAGTGCCTCCTGCGTTGTCATCGGCGGCAGGAGGCCGGGCAGGCGCGCGGCCAGCATCGATTTGCCGGTCCCGGGTGGGCCGATGAATAGCAGGTTGTGACCGCCGGCGGCCGCGATCTCCAGTGCGCGCCGCGCCTGCTGTTGGCCGCGGACATCGGCGAGGTCCGGGCGTTCTCCCGCGCTCGCAGCATCGGCCCGCGGCGGCGGTTCGGGCGCCAGTGGCTGCTCGCCCTGCAGATACTGGCAGACGGTGAGCACGTGATCGGCGCCGTGGGCGATCCCGGTGCTGGCGAGGGCCGCTTCCGGCGCGTTCGCGCTCGGCAGGATCAGGCGGCGCCCGCAGGCCGAGGCGCCCACCGCCGCCGGCAGGGCGCCGCGTACGGGCCGGAGGCTGCCGCCCAGGGTCATCTCGCCGAGCAGCTCGTGCGCCGGCAGCGCCTCGGCGGGGACCTGCCCCGAGGCCGCGAGAATGCCGATGGCGATGGCGAGGTCGTAGCGCCCACCCTCCTTCGGTAGATCGGCGGGTGTCAGATTGACCGTGATCCGCCGACGCGGGAATTCGAAGCCGGCGTTGTTCAATGCGGCCCGCACGCGCTCCTTGCTCTCGCGCACGGCGGTCTCGGGCAGCCCCACGATCGCCATCGAGGGCAGGCCGCCACCGAGATGGACCTCCGCATCGACGGGCGGGGCGTCAACGCCGGCGAGCGCGCGGGTGTGGACAACGGCGAGTGCCATGGCGAGCTCCCTCTCGCGCCAAGGGTGGGATTGATCGTGCGGCGCTAGTCGCCGTCGACGGTTTCGTCGCGCTGAATGCCGAGCTGCTCCTCGAGGGCGACGACGCGCGTCTCCAGCGCCTCGAGCTGCTCGCGGGTGCGGGCGAGGACCTCGCTCTGGACGTCGAACTCCTCGCGCGTGACCAGATCCATGCGCGAGAGCGCGGACTGGAGGGTCGCGCGGGCGTTGCGCTCGAAATCCGCACGCATTTCGTGCGCGCCCTCGGGCAGCAGCCGGCCCAGGCGTTCGGCGAGGTCATCGAGAGGGCTTCGGTTCATCGCTTCCGCTTCCGCCGCGTTGGCCCGCGTATGGGGCATCAGGGCACCACAGGGTAGCCCATGGCGCGGTACACCGGAAGGGGCGCTTGCCGTGTCTGCCGACAGCGGAACAGCACTGGCATCACCGCCGGACACGTGCTTCGATAGCGGCATGGTGAGCGAGCATCCAGCGATTGCCGCGAGTCCGGCGACGGCGATCGGCGGCAGGGGGTATCCCCGGCGCGCACTCATTGCGCAACGACTGCGTCGCCATGTGCAGCTGTGCATCGCCCTGCGCCGATCGCGCGCGGACGTGGCGCGTGCGTGCACACGCCAAGGTCCGGACGGGCCAGCCCAATGAGCCCCTACCTCCAGGATGGCCCCGTGATCGCGATGCTGATCGGCGTACTCGCCTCGGCGGTGATCCACCTCTCGCAGGGCCTGATGAAGCTCGGCATCCAGCGCATCCGCACGCCGGAGCCCGTAGCCGGGCTCTCCGGACGCACGCTCCATGTCACGGGCATGGCGCTGAACTTCACCGCACCGCTCTGGGTGATCCTGGCCAACCGCTTCGCACCCACGCCCTTCTTTACCTCGATGTACGCCACCGGCCTGCTCGTGCTGCTCGCCTTCTCCTGCTACAAGATGGGCGAGTGCCTGCGTCCGGTGCAGGTCGCCGGTGCCGGGGTCATCGTGGCAGGGACGCTGCTGATCGCCGGTGGCGAGTACATCGCGGGCACGCCGTCGATGGCCACCGTCGATCCGCGCATCGTGATCGCGGTGGCAGCGGGCTGGCTACTCGCCACACCCGTGCTCGGGTGGTTCATGCTGGGCCGGCGCACCGTGGCGCGCGAGCTGGTCTTCGGCCTGGCGGCGGGCGGTTTCCTCGCGCTCGACGCCCTACTCAAGGGGCTGGCCCAGGCCGATCCCGAGGGCAGCACCTTCCTGCCGCAGACGCCGGCTGCCTGGGGGCTCTTTGCCGCCAGCTTCGTCGGTGCTGCGGGCGCCTTCGGCATGATGCAGTGGGGATTCGCCCGCGGCTGTCGGGCGTCGATCGTCGCCGCCAACTACAACGTCGGCTACGTGATGGTGCCCCTGCTCGTGGTGCCTCTGGCGACCACGGGCGCGGGCATCGGCTGGTGGTGCGTGGCCGGTGTCGCCCTGCTCGCGTTGGGCGTGATGGCGGTCCAGCGCGAGGGCGCGCCGGCTCAGTGATGCGGCGGTGCCACCGGGCGCGGCAAGGCTCAGCCCGCGTTGGTCCGTCTCTGCTGGCCGAGGGCGGCGAGCAGGAGCGCGACGCCGGCCAGTGCGATCGCGCTACCCAGTAGTCCATTGGCCTCGAATCCGAGCCAGCGGATCGAGAGGCCACCGACCGCTGCCCCGAGCCCCTGACCGAGGAAGAGCGCGGCGGCGTTCAGCGACAGGACGATGTCGCGCTCCTCGGGGGCGGCGGCGAGCAGCCGCTGCTGCTGGACCGGTCCCAGCGCGAACAGGGCACCGCTGGCAACGGTCAGGGCGAGCCCGCTCGCGACCACGGAGCCGGTCGTCGCGGCCCAGCCCGGCACGAGCAGCAGCAGCGAGAAGGTCGCCTGGGCGACGGCGATCGCGCTGAGGACCGCGATCGCGGGGCCCGGGCCCGTGCGCCGATCGGCCAGCCAGCCACCCAGCGGGACGCCCAGCAGGCCGCCGGCACCGAGTAGCATCTGCAACAGCCCGATACCGGTGCCGCCCAGCCCCGTTGCGCGCGCGAGCACGGGGCCGATGAAGGCATTGATGCAGAAGACGGCGACAAAGGCGAGCACGCTGACACCGAGCAGCGCCGCCACGGATGGGTGGAGGACCACGCCGATGCCGGCGAGCCCGCGGCTCGTCGTCCCCGGAACGCGCGGCAGCACGGGAACCAGCGCGAGCAGCGCGCCGGCTCCGACGGCAGCGGCAAAGCCGAAGGTCGCCTGCCAGCCGAATGCGGTGCCGATCCAGGTGCCGATGGGGATCCCGGCGAGAAAGGCGAAGGTCAGGCCGAAGAGGACGACGGCCATCGCGCGCCCACGTGCGCCGGGCTGGGCCAGCTCGACGGCGATGCCCATGGCCACGGGCATGTAGAGTGCGGCGGCGAAGGCCGCCAGTACCCGCAGCCCGAGGAGGGCGGCGAATAGGGGGATGAGGGCCATGAGCAGGTTGCTCAGCGTGAACAGCACCAGGGCCCCAAGCAGTACGGCCCGCCGCGGCAGGCGCGCGGTGAGGGCGACGAGCAGGGGGGCGCTCACCGCGTAGGCCACGGCGAACACCGTGGTGAGCTGGCCGGCAGCGGACACGGTAACGCCGAGGCCCGCGGCGAGCTCGTCGAGGACGCCGACGAAGACGAAATTCCCCGTGCCGATCGCGAAGGCGCCGAGGGGCAGCAGGTAGATCCTCGGATTCACCGCAGCTCAGCCGTGTCGGGTTGTGGTGGCCGCAGTGCCGATGCCACCGGCGCAGAGAGTATTCCTCAGCGTGAAGCGAGTGCGTCGAAGGCCCGCTGGACGAACGCGGGCTGTGCCACCGCCGCGCGGTGGATGTCGGCCGTGTAGTAGTCGGTGTGGAACGCCAGCGCCTCGGCATCGGCCGCGCGCTCGAAGCGCACCGGACCGTCCTTGGCTGCAACCGTGGCCGTCCACCAGCCGGTGGGATAGGTCGGCTGCGCAAAGCCGAGCAGCTCCGTGTCGGTAAAGCCGGCACGCCGCATCGCCTGGTGCATCGGCTCGATGATTGAAGCCATGTGAGCCAGCGGCGACTCGCTTTGCTGGACGATCAGCCCGTGCTCGGCCAGCGCGGCGTGGCAGTCGCGGTAGAAGGCCTCGGTAAACAGCCCTTCGCCCGGGCCGAGCGGGTCGGTGCTGTCGACGATGATGACGTCGAGCGAGCCCGGCTCCGCCTGGCGCACCCAGTCGATCGCGTCGGCAAAGCGCAGCGCCGCCCGCGGGTCGCCATTCGACGCGCACAGCGCCGGGAAGAATTGCTCGGCCACTCGCGTGACGCGTTCATCGATATCGACCTGCGTGACTTCGTCGACCATTGCATGCTTGAGTGTCTCGCGCAGGGTGCCACAATCGCCGCCGCCGACGATCAGTACACGCCGCGGCTGCGGGTGAGAGAACAGGACCGGATGGGCGAGCATCTCGTGGTAGATGAAGTTGTCGCGCTCGGTGAGCATCAAGAAGCCGTCGATGACCATCACGCGGCCGAAATGCGTGGTGCTGTACACCTCGATGGTCTGGTACGCGGACTGCTCGCGGTGCAGCCGCCCGTCACTGTCGAGCGCGAGCGCGAACGCCGAGCCGGTTTCCTCGCAGCGCTCGATGAACCACTGGTCGTCGCAGAGCATCGATCTTCCCCTGGCTGGTGGCCTGGCGGCAGTCGCTCCCGTGCCAGGCGCGAGCGCGACCTTGCGTCTCGTGGCGCGGGAGGCCGATGATGATGCCGCGGGGCGAAGGCCCGCGCAAGCTGGCAGGGGTAGGCGCCACGGATGGATGACTTTGCCCCGCTTGTCGCGAAGGCGCCGGGGCGGGGGGCGGCATGATAGCGAGCGGGGGAGCTAGCGGCCCCGGCATCTGGCTCGGCGATCCGCTGTTCAATGATTTCATCGCGCGGGCGTTCGATTACTATGGTGTCGATCCGGCCCGCATCGGTATCGAGATCACCGAGACCGCGGCGGTCACCCATCTGGAGCAGGCGATCGCACTCATCGACCGGCTGCGCGGCTTCGGCGTTGAGGTTGCATTCGATGATTTCGGCAGCGGTATGTCATCGTTCGCCTACCTCAAAATCGATGGGGCATTCGTTCGCGATTGGGGCAACGATCCGGTCGACCCGGTCACGGTGCGCTCGATGCGGGAGCTGGCGAGTACGCACCGTCGCCGAGGGTGTGGAGACGCCCGAGGTCCTCGAACAGGTACGGGCCCTGGCGATCGACTCCGTCCAGGGTTTCTGGGGCACCGACCCCAGGACTGGGACGTGGCCGCACCGTTACGGGTGGGCCTCGCCTCACCGCCGTGAGCGTGCCACGCGCCGTGGTGCAGCGGGCGCGCCATGCCCGTGTCCCACCACTCAGGAGTTGCAGCGATGATCGACATCCACACCGAAGCCGTACGCTTCCCCGCACGGGACGGCCATGACCTCGACGCCCGCATCGACCGACCGGCCGCGGGCGCGATCACGGGCTGGGCGCTGTTCGCCCACTGCTTTACCTGCGGCAAGGATTTCATCGCCGCGCGCCGGATCAGCCGCGCCCTGGCCGCGCGCGGCATCGCCACGCTGCGCTTCGACTTCACCGGGCTCGGCGCGTCCGAGGGGGAGTTTGCGGCCACGACCTTCTCCTCCAACGTCGACGAACTGATCGCCGGTGCCGACTGGCTGCGCGCGCAGGGGCATCCACCCCGCATCCTCATCGGTCACAGCCTGGGCGGCGCGGCCGTGCTCGCCGCCGCCGGCGAGATTGACGAGGTGACCGCCGTCGCCACCATCGCCGCGCCCAGTGATCCCGCCCATGTGCGCCACCTGTTCGCCGACGCCACGGACACCATCCGCGAACGGGGTGAGGCCGATGTCGAACTGGGCGGGCGCGAGCTGACCATCGGCCGCGACTTCCTCGACGATATCGAGCGCTGGGATCTGCCGGCACGCGTGCACCGCCTCGACTGCGCGCTGCTGGTCATGCATTCGCCTCTGGATCCGCTCGTTTCGGTCGAGCACGCCCGCCGGATCTTCGAGGTGGCGCGGCACCCGAAAAGCTTTGTATCGCTCGATGACGCCGATCACCTGCTCACCCGTCAGGCCGATGCCGATTATGTCGCCGACATGCTGGACGCATGGGCCGGGCGCTACCTGCCGAGTAGCGCAAGTGAGCAAGCTCCGTCGCCGACCGCCCGCGAAGTCCTGGTGCGCGAGAGCGGCTCCGGTCGCTACACCAATGAGGTCTGGGCGGGCGGGCATCGCCTGGTTGCCGACGAGCCGCGGGCGATGGGGGGGGATGATTCGGGCCCCTCACCCTACGACTACCTGCTCGCCGGCCTCGGTGCATGCACGTCGATGACGCTGCGCATGTACGCCGAGCACAAGAAGCTGCCGCTCGAGCGCGTGGTGGTGACCCTGAGCCACAGCCGCCTGCACGCCGAAGACTGCGCGGATTGCGAGCACACCGAAGGTCAGATCGATCGCATCGATCGCCGCATCAACATCCGTGGGGACCTGACCGACGCCCAGCGCCAGCGCATGATCGCGATCGCCGACCGCTGCCCCGTGCATCGCACCCTCCGCGGCCCGCTTGAGATTCATACCCGCGGTGACGACTGAGGGGGGCCTCTGCGCATGCGCCTGGTCGCCGACGAGAACCTGGTTGCCGCCGAGGCGGCATTCGCCGGCTGGGGAGAACTCGTGCGTCTACCGGGGCGCACCATCGGCCGCGCCGAGGTTGCCGCCGCCGATGCCCTATTCGTGCGCTCGGTGACGCGCGTCGATGCCGCACTGCTCGCGGATTCGTCGGTGCGCTTTGTCGGTTCCGCGACCATCGGCACCGATCACGTCGACACCGCTTGGCTGCAGCAGCAGGGCATCGGCTTTGCGCACGCACCGGGCTGCAACGCCGATGCCGTCGCTGACTGGGTGGTCGCCGCCCTGGCGGCACGTGCCGCGGCGGGCCGGCATAGGCTCGGCGCGGGGACTGCCGGGATTATCGGGCTGGGCAACGTCGGTCGCCGCGTCGCGCGTCGCCTGGCGGCGCTCGGTTACGCCGTGCGCGCCTGCGATCCGCCGCGTGCAGAACACGAGGGCGAGACCGGCTTCGTCGACTTCGCTACCGCGCTGGCCAGCGATGTCGTCAGCCTGCATGTGCCGCTGACAACGCAGGGCCGCCACGCCACCCGGCATCTCGTCGACGCCGCGGCCCTCGCGCAGGTGCCTACGGGCGCCATCCTGCTCAATGCGGCACGCGGCGGGGTGGTCGACGAGCACGCCCTCGCCACCCGCCTCGACGGCGGCCCCGATCTGCAGGCGCTCGTCGATACCTGGACCGGCGAACCCGCCATCGACATCGACCTGCTCACGCGCACTGCGCTCGCGACACCGCACATCGCCGGCTACAGTCTGGAGGGGCGGCTGCGTGGCACCGCGCGCGTGGCGCACGCCGCCGCCAGGTATTTCAACCGGGCCTGCCGTTTCGACTGGCGTGAGCACCTGCCGGCGCCGCCGCCCGCGCTGTCGCCGGGGGCGCTGGTTGCGACCATCCTGGCCGCCTACGATCCGCGCATCGACGATCGTGCCTTGCGCGCCCTCGCGCGCCTGGATCACGCGGAGCGTGGCCCGGCGTTCGATGCCCTGCGTCGGGCCTACCCGGTGCGCCGCGAATTCGCCAGCTGGCCTTGTGCGGCTGCCCGCCCCGATCTCGCCGCCGCCGGTTTCGCCGGCGCAGCGCAGTAGTGCGCTAAACACCTTCCTCGGGATGGGTCGCCCGCCGCCGGCGAGTGTGGATCCGGGCCTGTTCGCGCAGGATGGTGGCGAGTGCCTTGGTCGCCGGGCCGCCGCCATCGGCGGCCACCTCGACGAGATTCAGCGTTGCCCGGCGCGTGCCGCCGGTCTCCAATGGCAGTGGCCGCAGTCGATCGGCGGCCAGGTCTGCGCCGATGAAATCGCGCGGGATCCACGCGAAGCCGAGGCCGCGCTTGAGCGCGTCGATGGAGGTGCGCATGTGTCCCACCGTCCAGCGCTGCTCGGCGCCCAGCCAGCCGGCATCCATGGCCTGCGGGCCGGTATCACGCACAACCAGTTGACGTTGGCCTTTCAGATCGCTGAACGCCAGCGGTTGCGCCGTCTTGTGGAGCGCGTGAGCCGGGCTGGCAACGGCGACGAACTCGACATCCAACAGCGCCTCAAAGGGGAAACCGGGCGGCACCTGGGTGGTCAGCGCCAGATCCGCCCGGCGTTCGACGATGGCCGCGCGCGTGCCCGATAGCACCGTTTCGTGGAGATCGACCCGTGTCCATGGACTGCGCTCGCCGAAGGCGGTGAGGGCGCGCATGACCATTTCCGGTGGCGAGATCGCATCGGCGGCGAGCGCGATCTCGGCGGCCCAGCCGGCAGCGAGATTGTCGGCCAGTGTGGCCAGCGCCGCCGCCTCCTCGGTCAGTGTCCGCGAGCGTCGCAACAGCGCCTCTCCGGCCTCGGTCAGCTCGGTGCGGCGTCCACGCTGGACCAGGATGGTCACCGGCAGGCGCTGCTGCAGTTGGTGTACGGCATGGCTGACCGCCGATTGACTGCGACGCAGATGCTCCGCCGCCGCAGTGAAACTGCCGTGGTCGGCGACCGCCTGCAGGGCGCGCCACTGTTCGAGCGATGGGAGCTGGGACATGGGATTGATCGACGATGTTGATAACTGAGACGCAGATAATGCCACCAAGTAACGATGCGCTCGATGCATCATGCGCATGGCCGTAATCGATATGGAGCCCTTGTCCAGGCGCGCACCGCAATCCGCGAGCCCACAGCGCAGGCGGCCTGAGCACAACGTAGACTACCCACGGGAGGAGCCATCATGGGTCTGTTGGTCGACGGTGTCTGGCACGATCAGTGGTACGACACCAGCAAGCACGGCGGGCGTTTCGTGCGCTCGGAGTCACAGTTCCGCAACTGGGTCACGCCCGACGGTGCCCCCGGCCCGAGCGGCGAGGGCGGTTTCGCGGCCGAGACCGGGCGCTACCATCTCTACGTCTCGCACGCCTGTCCCTGGGCGCACCGCGCGCTGATCTTCCGTCGGCTCAAGGGCCTTGAGCACGCCATCGGCGTCTCCGTGGTCCACCCTCATATGCTCTCGAACGGCTGGGAGTACGCCGCCGATACCAGCGACGATCTGCACCGCTTCGAGGGCACGGGTGATCCGGTCAATGGCTGTCGCTACCACTACCAGGTCTACACCCTGGCCGATCCCGACTATACCGGGCGCGTCACCGTGCCCGTGCTCTGGGATAAGCGCCAGGGGACGATCGTCTCCAACGAATCAGCGGAGATCATCCGCATGCTCAACTCGGGCTTCGGTGAGCTGCCCGAACACGACGACGACTACTGCCCCGCCGATCTGCGCGGCGAGATCGAGACGGTCAACGAAGACGTCTACCACAACATCAACAACGGCGTGTACAAGTCCGGTTTCGCCACCACGCAGGACGCCTACGAGGAGGCCTTCGATGCGCTGTTCGCCGCTCTCGACCGTGTCGAGGATCGGCTCTCGCGCAACCGCTATCTGCTCGGCGATCGCATTACCGAGGCGGATTGGCGCCTGTTCACCACATTGGTGCGCTTCGATGCCGTCTATGTCGGCCACTTCAAGTGCAACCGCAACCGGATCGCGGACTTCGAGCACTTGTCCGGCTACCTGCGCGAACTCTACCAGTGGCCGGGAATTCGCGAGACGGTGAACTTCACCCACATCAAGCAGCACTACTATTACAGCCACGACATGGTGAACCCGACGCGGATCGTGCCGAAGGGGCCGGAGCTCGACCTCGAGCGCCCGCACGGGCGTGGCTGAGTGTGGTATCAGGGCCGCCAGCGATCGCAGCGGCGGTCAGCGGGTAGAATGGAGCGCTCCGCCCGCCGGTTGTAGGCGGGGCCAACCGACGGTAGTGCCGGCATGAGCGCAGGCGCAGACAACGATCGCTGGCAGAGGCTCCGTCGCTGGGCCGGCCCGGTCGCGCTCGCCCTGCTCGTCGCTGCCGGTCTTGGCATCGCCGCCTGGCTGCCGCTGGGCACGCGTGAGCTGATCGAACTCGGTGAACGCCTCGCCGGCCATCCGGCGACGCTGGTGGTAGCCGCCGTCGGTATGGCCCTGCTGTTCGTCTTCGCCCTGCCGGGGAGTCTCGGCTTCTGGCTGATTGCGCCGTTTCAGCCCTGGTTGGTCGCCGTTCCGGTGCTGGTTGCCGCCTCCCTGGCCGGCGGTCTCGGCGCCTATCGGCTCGCCGACCGCCTCGGCGGCATTCGGCCTGCGTCGCCGAGCGGGCGGCGTGTACGCCGTCTGCTCGCGCGCCGCAGTGACTTTCTCATGCTGTGTGCGCTGCGCATCTTCCCCGGATTCCCCCACTCCGTGATCAATTTCGCCGCGGGCGTACTGCGGTTGCCGTTGCCGCGCTTCGTCGCCTCGACCGTGATCGGGCTGGGCGTGAAGTTCGGCGTCTACGCCGCGGCGGTACAGACCGGGATGCAGGCGTGGCGCGAGGGCGAGGCGCTCAGCCCGCTGGCCTTCTGGCCCCTGCTCGCCATTGCCGGGCTGCTGCTCGGTGGCGTCTGGTTGCGCCAGCGCCTCGATCGCAGCGGTTCGTCTTGAGAAGGCGAGCCTTACTGTCAGTCGCCGTCGCTATTGCCCTGCATGGCGCAGGCGACCAGGGCATTCCACGGGCCGGAACCGCCGAGCCCGCCGCCGCCGTCGACATCGAGGACGACGCCGTTGATGAACGCCGCGAGCGGCGAGGCGAGGAAGACGCAGGCGGCAGCGATGTCGCTGGTCTCGGCGAGGCGCCCCAGCGGTACCAGCTTGCGCGCGCGCTCGGCATGGTCGCCCGGCAGGAGGCGGCGCACGCCTTCGGTGCCATTGACCGGCCCCGGAGCGACCGCATTGGCGCGGATGCCGTGGCGGCCCCATTCGAGCGCGAGCGTGCGCACGAGCTGGTCGACGCCCGCCTTCGCTGCGCAGACATGCGCCTGACCGGCGTAGGGGACCTGCGCCTGGTGGGCGGAGATGGCGATGATGCTGCCGCCACTGGCCTGCAGTGCGGGGAAGGCGGCATGGCAGGCGTGGAAGGTGCCGTTGAGGTCGATGTCGACGACACTGCGGAAGCCGTTCGGTGAGATCCGCTCCGCGGCGGCGGGGAAATTGCCGGCGGCGCCGCAGACGAGCACATCGAGGCGGCCGAGGCGGTCCACGGCGCCCTCCATGGCCGTGGCCAGGGCGCTGGCGTCGCGGACGTCGGCGGCGACGGTGTGCACATTCGCACTCGTCGCCACCAGCGCCCGGCGCGCGGCGTCGAGACGCTCGGCACTGCGACCGCACAGCGCGAGGTCCGCGCCGAGGTGGGCGAAACCCTGCGCGATGCCGAAGTTGATGCCGCTGCCGCCGCCGGTGACAAAGACGGTGCGCCCGGCGAAGAGGTCCGAGGGAAGCAGGTCGAGGGCCGAGTCCATGTCAGCGCATCCGGTTGCGCGGCTTGACCGGCAGCTTGCCGCGCCAGTAGAGGATCAGCAGCAGACCGGCGACCATGCCGCCGAGGTGCGCGAAGTGCGCGATGCCGGCCTGGGTGCCGGTCATGCCGAAGTAGAGTGTGATCAGGCCGACGACGAGCACGAAGTACTTCGCCTTCATCGGGATCGGCGGGATCAACAGCAGGATGTACTGGTTGGGGAAGCGCATGCCGAAGGCGAGGAGGATGCCGAAGACCCCGCCGGAGGCGCCCACGGTCGGGAAGATGCCGTCGGTGGCGCCGGAGACGACGTAGAGCTGGGTCAGCCCGGCGCCGACCACGCAGAACAGGTAGTAGAACAGGAACCGCCGCGAGCCCCACGTGTACTCCATCTGCGTGCCGAACATCCAGAGCACGAACATGTTGAGGAAGATGTGGAGGAAACTGCCGTGCAGGAAGGCGTAGGTCACCAGCTGCCAGATCTGGAAATCGGGCGCGCCCGGCGGCGTGCCCACGGGCCAGAGCGCGAAATTGACCAGCAGCTGATCGCTGTAGCCCAGCGCCTGGACCACGAAGATGATGATGTTGCCGATCAGCAGCGACTGCACGACCGGCGGGAAGGCGCCGCGGCGGTTCGGGTGTGTGAAGTAGTCGCCCATGGTGCGAGCATGACGGTGGCGGCTGAGCATTTCAACGCGCGTCGCGCGGCGACGCGCGCTGTCTCGTTGTGCTGTCGGCGCACGGCGCCCCCGCGCCTCAGGGCAGCGACTTGAGCCAGAACTGCAGCGGTTTCGTCGTCTCCTCGCGGTCACCGACGTCGCGCCACGGGTACGTCGTCACGAGGTCCTCCCGCGGCTCGAAGCCGAAGTGGCGCCAGACGGGGTCCAGCGGCTGGTAGTCGGCCGGCTTCGCCGGATGATCGGCGGGGCGGACCACGCCGCAGAAGGTGACATAGTCGTAGTCACCGAACGAGCGCGCGTGCGCCTCGCGTTCGTGGAAGAACTGGCGGTAGAGGCCGCGGCCGCGGTAGCCGGGCAGCAGGACCGACTCGGCGAAGTAGAACACCCGTTCGACGGCGAAGCCGGCATCGGCGAAGGGTTGCTGGATCAGCGGATCCTCGTCGGCCAGCGGCATCGCCGTGGTCACACCGACCACTGCGTCGCCATCGAATAGGGCGAGGGCGAACGAGCGCGGTGAGTCCAGATAGATCTGCAGGAATCGGCGTTCGTAGGCCTCGTCGCCGTCGTAGAGATAGGGCCACTCGCGGAACACCGTCATGCGCAGGCGCGCGATGTCCCACAGGCGCTCTTCCAGGCCAGCGCCGTAGAAGCGCTCGAAATGCAGCTCAGTCATCGGCTCACCTCCCTTATCTCGGCCCAGTCGCGGCGCGGGATCTCACTCGACGGGCGGCTCTTCAGCGGGCTGGATGGTCACATACCGCCGGACCACGATGCTGCGGGCGATGAGGTCGTGCAGGCCCTGGCGGCGCGCGGTGAAGGGGACGACCGCGATGGCGACGAGCGCGGCGAGCACCAGGATGGCGATGAGTTCGCCGGTAACGCCGAGCATCGCGCCCGGTAGCCAGAACGGCCAGCCGCGCAGCGCCGTATTGGCATAGGCGAGCCGGTCCCCCTCGGGGTTGGTCACCTTCAAGTCGAGCAGCAGCTTGCCCGGGGTCGCCTGCCACGCCGAGCCCTCCAGGACCATGCGATAGAACATGATCAGGCCTGAAGCGAACACGATCACGGTGGCCGCCGCCTCTTCCGGCGGTGCCGGCAACAGGGCCGCGGCGGCGGTGATCGGTACCGCGAGGATGAGGGCATCGACGAAACCGGCGGCGATTCGCCGCCAGATCTCGCCATAATGGATCAGGTCATTCATCGTCTGCCCTTGCATCGTGCCCGGTGTCGCCCCGCGGTCTGGGCCCAAGACCGGCAGGGTGGTTCGGATGCGCCCTAGTGGTCGTGGTCCCCATCGCCGTTGTGCGACTCGAGCTCGTCGCGATCGATCACCTCCAGCTCGACGGCGATGGTGCCCTGGTCGGTCTCCAGGGTCAGGGGCAGGGTATCGCCCACGACGACCTCCTCGGCCGGCGTGTAGAGCATGACATGCTTGCCGCGCGGTACCAGGCTGACCTGCCCGCCGGCCGGCACCTCGAGCGTGTCGAGTTCGAACATCGTGGCCTGGTCGTCCTCGACCTTGGTGTCGTGGATCTCGACGTGCTCGAAGGCGGGGCTGGATGCCCCCGTGATGGTCACCGCCTCGTCGCCCTCATTGTGCAGCTCCATGTAGCCGGCGAGCACAGGCGCGCCCGGCGGCGGTTCCGGTGTGCGGGCGTCGTGGATCCCAAGGGCGTGCGCGCTGGGTGCGAGCAGCAACGCCGGGAGAGCGAATAGCAGTAATGAGCGTGACGTGACAGGCATGCTGGGCTCCATTGGTTCAACGGCATGGCGGATCGAATGGCGTGATGATACGCGGCGACAACGCCTGTTGCCGAGTCGCTTCGCCGCTGGTCGGCGCTCAGGCCGAAGCCCGGGACGCGCGTTTGCGCTCGTGCTCGCGCAACCAGCGCTTGCGCAGGCGGATCGCCCGCGGCGTGATCTCGACCAGTTCGTCGTCATTGATCAGCTCCAGGGCCTGCTCCAGCTCAAGGCGCAGGGGCGGCGTCAGGATCACCGCCTCATCGCTGCCCGAGGCGCGCACGTTGGTCAGCTGCTTGCCCTTCATCGGGTTGACCGTCAGGTCGTTGTCGCGCGCGTGCAGGCCGATGATCATGCCCTCATAGACGGCGTCGTTGTGTCCGATCATCAGCCGGCCCCGTTCCTGCAGGTTAAACAGGGCGTAGGCGACGGCCTTGCCTTCGACCTGCGAGATGAGCACGCCATTGCGCCGCTGGCCGACGCCGTGGGCGGCCGGGGGGCCGTAGTGGTCGAAGACGTGGGTGAGGATGCCCGTACCCGAGGTCAGCGTCAGGAATTCGCTGCGGAAGCCAATCAGGCCGCGCGCGGGTATGAGGTACTCGATGCGGACCCGGCCGCGCCCGTCCGGTTGCAGGTCGCGCAGGTCGCCGCGGCGCTCGTTGAGCGCCTCGATCACGGCGCCCTGGTGCTGCTCCTCGACATCGGCGACGAGCTGTTCCCAGGGCTCGCGCGTCTCCCCGTCGATCTCGCGCGCGATCACCGAGGGCCGCGACACGGCGAGTTCATAGCCCTCGCGGCGCATGTTCTCGAGCAGCACCGAGAGATGGAGCAGGCCACGACCGGAGACGGTGAAGCGGTCCGGGTCATCGGTGGCGGTCACCCGCAGGGCGACGTTGGATTGTAGTTCGCGCTCCAGGCGCTCGTGGAGCTGGCGGCTGGTCAGGTACTTGCCCTCGCGCCCAGCGAAGGGTGACTTGTTGACCTCGAAGGTCATGCTCACGGTGGGCTCGTCCACTGTCAGGGGGGGGAGCGCCTCCGGGGCCGCGGGGTCGCAGAGGGTATCCGAGATATCGAGGCCGTCGAGGCCGGTGACACCGACGATGTCGCCGGCTGCGGCCGCCGCGATATCGACACGGTCGAGGCCGTTGAAGCCGAGCAGGCCCTGGATGCGGCCGCGGCGCTGGCGACCGTCGCGGCCGACCAGCGTGATCACGGTACCGCGCTCCACCTGTCCGCGTTCGATGCGCCCGATGCCGATCTGGCCCCGGTAGCTCGACCAGTCGAGCGTTGTGACCTGCATGCGGAAGGGGCCGTCCGGATCGACCGCAGGAGGCCTCACCTGATCGGTGATCGTGCGGAACAGCGGCGTCATGTCGCCGTCGGCGACATCCTCACTCAGGCCCGCGTAGCCGCCCAACGCCGAGGCGTAGACGACGGGGAAGTCGAGCTGCTCCTCGGTTGCCCCGAGGTTGTCGAATAGATCGAAGGTCTCGTTGATCACCCACCCGGGCCGGGCACCGGGGCGGTCGATCTTGTTGACCACGACGATCGGCTTGAGGCCCAGCGCGAACGCCTTCTCCGTGACGAAGCGGGTCTGCGGCATCGGGCCGTCGACGGCGTCGACGAGCAGCAACACCGAGTCGACCATCGACAGTACGCGCTCGACCTCGCCGCCGAAGTCGGCGTGGCCCGGCGTGTCGACGATATTGATGCGGTAGCCCTGCCAGTCGATGGCGGTGTTCTTGGACAGGATCGTGATGCCCCGTTCGCGCTCGATGTCGTCGGAATCCATGATGCGCTCCGGCGCCGCCGCGCGCGCATCGAGCGTGCCGGACTGCTGCAGCAGACGGTCGACCAGGGTGGTCTTGCCGTGGTCGACGTGGGCGATGATGGCGATGTTGCGCAGATGGTCGGTCATGGTGGCAGCCGGGGCACTTGTTGCGTGGACCGTGCATTATGGGGCAATGGCGCGATGGTAAAAGGGGGGAGAGCGAAACGGCGGTGGAATCCGGTAGCGACAAAGGCTTGCGCTCCGCCTCGGACCTAGGCATAGTACATACCGCAGTGAGCAACTTGCACGTCCCCTCCGGTAGTCAGCTCCGTAAGGCAGTCACTCCCGAGAAAGGTCTGAAGTTCGATCTGCACGTCTGAAACAAATGGATCATCCGGGAGATGACATGATGGCAACTGGTACCGTGAAGTGGTTTGATGACGCGAAGGGCTTCGGCTTTATCGCCCCCGAAGACGGCAGCAAGGACGTATTCGTCCATCACACCGGCATCGTCGGCGACGGCTTCAAGAGCCTGTCCGACGGTCAGCAGGTGGAGTTCGATGTCCAGAGCACGCCGAAGGGCCTCGCCGCTTCCAACGTGCGCCCCGTCTGAATCCGGCCTTACCGGAAGCAGACCCCGAAAACCCCGCTCCGGCGGGGTTTTCGCGTTGTGGCAGCTGTAGATCGCCGAAGCCGCCGCCATGGTGACTACAGCTGCCGCACACGCCTTGTCAACCGTGTCGTGCTGCCGTTGCTCGTAGCGCGAGCTGAATCAGTGGGTAGAGCAGGATGCCGGCCGCGATGCCCACGCCGAGGCCCAACGCGATCACGGCGAGCCAGTCAAGGGCGCCGGTCAGGTCGGCGAGGCTCGCCTGGGTCCAGCCCGGCGCAACGAGAATCGCAACGACCGCGATCACGCCACCGGCCAGTGCTGCGGGCCGAACGCCGCGCGACCACGCTGTGCCGCCGGGCCGGTAGGCCAGCCACGCGAGCGCGGCAACATCGGCCAGGATTACGATCGCAATCGGCAGCAGCACAGGCCGCAGGAACTCGAGTACGACGGCGAGGATGCCGCCCAGTGAAAAAGCCATCGTCGTCTAACCTCCTTTTGTGCTCATACGCGGCCGCGCAGCATCGCCTGATAGGCGGGCTGCAGCATGCGGTCCTTCAACAGCCACGGGACCCAGTGCTCGCGATAGGGGCTGATGAAGTTGAACGACGGCACCATGTCGAGTGAGTAGTCGAACTCGACGAGGATGCCCCGCCCCATCTCGGTGAGTAGTGGGCACGAGGTATAGCCGTTGTAGCGCGATTGCGGCTCCCGGTCCGCGATTACATCGAGCAGATTGTCGACCGCGATCGGGACCTGATCCTTCACGCTGGCAGCGGTCTTACCGATCGGCGTCCCAATGACATCGCCGACACCGAAGATGTTCGGATAGCGGCGGTGCTGTAGGGTGTGCCGATCGACCTCGAGCCAGCCGGCGAAGTCACCATCGGCCCAGACGAGGTCGCTTTCGAGCACGGCATCCGGAGGCGACATCGGCGGCACGACATGGATGAAATCGTAGTCGACCGTGCGTTCACCGTTGTGCGTGGCCAGCGTGGCCCGACGCGCTTCCGGCTCGATGCCGATGAGCTCCTGCTCCCAGGCCATCGAAAACCCGCGTGGGCCCGGCATTTGTTCCTTGAGGAAGTCGTCGATGTCGGGCTGTGAGAACAGCCCCCGCGTGGGCGCGACGAATGTCAGGTCGCTGTCATCACGCGTGCCGGCCCGACGCAGCCGATCCTCGGTGAGCAGGGAGATCTTGAAGGGGGCGCCCGCGCACTTGATCGCGCCGGGAGGCTGGATGAACAGGCCCTCGCCGCCCTCCTCGACGAAGCGGTCGATGACCCGCGAGGTCGCGGCCGCATGGTCGGGATGGTCGTAGACACAGCCGATGCCGTGCGCCCCGATCAGGCCGGGATCCATGCCCTCGATCCGGTCGAAATCGAGTGTTACCCCTGTGGCAACGAGCAGGTAGTCGTATTCGACGACCGTGCCCGCGTCGGTGCGTACCCGATTGTTCTCGGGCTCGTACTCGACCACCGACTCCTGCAGCCAGCGGACATCGCCCGGCATGTAGCGCGAGGCCGGCTCCTGGACCTTGTCGGCCCGCCAGCCGGTGGCGGCGACCATCGTCAGCCCCGGCTGGTAGATATGCGTTACGCGCGGATCGATGACGGTGATGTTGGCATCGTCGAGTGCATTGGCCAGGCGGTTCGCCAGCGATGTGCCGGCGGCGCCGGCACCGACAATGGCGATTTCGGCGCCATTGCCACGGGTCTGACCCATGACCGTCCGCGTGGCGCTCGCACCCGCCGCTGCCAGCACAAGGGCGCCGGAGGAGGTGAGAAAACGCCTGCGTTGCGGGTCATGTGTGGGGACGTGCTTGCTCATAGCGCCATTCACCCCTGATGTCATTGCCTGATTGACAGCGGCTTGCCCACCGGGTGGTCGGGCGCGCCCGTAGCGCGGTTGTGGCTACGTACCGCTGCGATGTGGTCATCGATTCGACCACGTATCCGCTCGGCTGTTCAGTTACTGGATCACCTAA
>SLKC01000003.1 GCA_007134775.1 Ectothiorhodospiraceae bacterium
GTGCTGCGCATCGCCCCGGTGATCATGCTCGCCGCCCTCATCGCCGGCTTCATCGACAACGCCACCGTCGGCCTGCTGCCCGTCTACGGCCTGCGCCTCGGCATGAGCGAATCCGCCGCCGTGCTGCAGATCGCCATCGCTACCATCGGCGTGATCACACTCCAGCTCCCCATCGGCTGGATCGCGGATCGCATCGGCCGTCGCGAGACCCTCGTCGCCTGCGCCATCATCAAGACCGTGGCCGTACTCCTGCTGCCGTTGGTCGTGCACACGCCCTGGCTGCACTGGCCCGTCCTGTTCATTTGGGGCGGGGCCATGGTCGCCTTCTATACCATCGCGCTGGCACTGCTCGGCACCACCTTCCGCGACGACGCCCTCGCCAAGGCCAGCTCCACCCTGGTCATGACCTACTGCGTCGGCAGCATCATCGGCCCCGCCGCCGTAGGCGCGACCATGGACCTCATGGGGCCGCACGGATTCGTGGTGGGGATGGCTGTGGCTTCGGGGATCCTGGTGCTGGTGGGATTGTTGCGGATTAGGGCGGAGCGGTTCTGATCGACGAGCATGGGAGTGTCTACAGGTCCGTGTACTTGCGGGTGCGGCCGCGGGCTTGCTCGGCGGGGTATTTGGCCGCGTTCTCCTCGATCTTGTCGGCGGTGGCCTGGAGTAGGTCGACCTCGAGATTGCGCGCGAGCATCAGCAGGTAGATCTGGATATCGGCCAGTTCACGGCTTACGGCGGCGCGCTGCTCCGGGTCCAGTTCGCGGGATTGGGCTTCGGTGAGCCAGCGGAACTGTTCGCTCAGTTCGCCCGCCTCGCTGCACAGGCCCATGGTGAGGTTCTTTGGCGAGTGGAACTGCTCCCAGTCCCGTTCCGCGACGAAGGTGGCGAGGCGTTGCTGGAGTACTTCCACGGTGGGCTGTGAGTCGGTCATGCGGGGTGGCTCTCCGGAGATCGTGCGCTGGTGCGGTGCGTGCTTGTTGGGGGCAAGTCTGTGACAGGCTGCACGTTACGGCAAGCAGGGGTGGTCGTCGTGGGTTTGGGGTGGCAAGCGCCGGTCAGAATTGCGGCACAAACCCGCGGGCGCGGCACTCCTCGCGTGGTTTGTGTACCGCGAGAGCGCGTGGAGAGAGACGGCGCCACTGCTTCTCGAGCCCGAATGCGTCGACGGTCATCATGCCGCTTCGGCAATCGAGCAACAGATCTACCACGTGTCCGCGGTACACCATGCCGTCGGCGGTCGTGTCCATGCGGCGCCAGTCAATCGGCGTGCCCGTGTAGTCGGTATAGGGCGGCTCGTAGCCGCCACGGGTCTGATCGAATGCGCGCATGTCGAGCGTGAGTCCGGCGATGAGCATAGCGCTGGTTGCCATGCCGATCACGGCGAAGAACCGAGTCAGTCGGCGCCAGGGGCGGGCGCAAGCAGGCGGTATCGTCATGTCGTGGTGTTCTCCATCGTGACCTGCTTGAGTGAACGCCGCGGGCTGGGGGAAGCCTCCCGGGTCGGATGGCCCGCGCGGAAGGCGAAGGTCGGTCGCCAGCGTCCGTCGGGCGTAAATGCCTCCAGGGCGCGCGCGGCCCGAGCTGGGGCCGAAAGCGCGCGTTCCCGATCCACACGCTCCACGGGCTGGTTCAGCGGCTGCATGGCGACGTCTTGCGTCGTGGCCCACAGGTGCATGCGCTGCCAGACGCGCCCGGCTTGCAGGGACTCGGTGCGATCATAGCGGTTGCGAACCAGGACCAGGCCAAAGGCCGCTGCCGTGGTCACGTGAACGTCGCGCGTGGCATCAAGCCAGTATTGGTGGTTGGCCTCCGCCGAGGCGGGGGGCAGGATTTTCGCCATCGTGGTCACCAGCGGTGGGAGGCCGGCCGCATCGAGCGTGGGCCCATCACGGAATCGCTGTATGTCGTCCCAGGTGTGTCGGAACCAGCGTTCGCTGTCCTGCACCATCGGTTCGTCGGCAACGATGTCCTCGGTGGCTTCGACAATCATATTGGCGAATCGCGCCCGGTCCGCGGCTTTGGTGAACAGCACGACCCGAACGGCGTCGTCGTTGCCGGGCGCCGCGAGCAGTGCATCCTGCACGGTGGGCTCCAGAGAGCGCTCTGCATCGTAGGCGGCGCGATCGGTATGGCGGCGCGGAATGGCATCGTGCAGGGAGTTCCCCGACAGCGGACCGGGACGCAGGTTCAGGCGTGCTACGCGCACCGGCTCCGGGTCGTCCGGGATGGGGCGGAGCTCACCCGATGCGAGCCGGAGGTCGACCTCGTAGCCGTTGGCACGGGCAGCGAGCATCATGTTTTCCAGTGCGCAGCCGAGGCCCAGATGCATCTCGCGGAGGTAGGGGTCGAAGGTGCCGAGATTGCGCGCCGTGTCGGCGTAGAGCTCCACGGCGTCGTCGTGGACTCGAAAGATCCATGGCTGGGTGTTGTGCGGATTCGAAGCGAGAATGCCGGCACGCACGACGGCCAGCGGTCCGTTGTGCGAGTCGACATCCCAGTTTCGCCACGGTTCATACGCGGGACCGGTACCGGCGCTGAACACGCCCTGGTCGTACGCGCGCCACACGGTGCCGCCCGCGGCCAGCACGGTCACGGCGGCCGTTCCCTTGAGGAAGTCTCTGCGTTTCATGTTGCTAGTCCTCTCTTGAAAATATGGGATCGGCCACCGTTGCCCCCCTGCCGGGATCACTGCAGGCAAGGCGTATCGCAGTGCGAATGCGCTCCCACCCTTGGTCGGTGGTCAATTCGAGGCCGCCATAGATTGCGCTCCTGCGGGATCGGATCAGCAGGTACTGAAAGCCGGCGACGAGCAGACTGGCTAGGGCGAGCAAGTCCTGATCATGGTCGGCGGCGTCGGTCATCGTTTCGCTGATTACCTTTTGCGCCCATTGCTCGCGTATCCCGGCTAGGGTCTCGGTTAGGGCGTTCTGCTCGACTGCTTCCCAGGCCAGAATCTCGATGGTCTGTGGTCGATTGCGCAGGGCATCGAAAAGGCCAATCACGACGGTTTCCACGCGCGCCGCGAGGGGGAGCGAGCGGATCGCTTCGACGTCACGGTCAAGGACTTCGTCCATGGAAGGCCAGAAATCCCCGCTCTCGCCATAGACCCGCAGGAGATCGGGGAGGCCATCGAAGTACCGGTAGATCAGTACTTTGTCGACACCGGCCGTGCGTGCGACCGCATTGATGCCCAGGGCGCTGAAACCCTCCGTGGCAAGGATCTGCCCGACTGCGTCGATAAGGCGCTGTTCGGACTGTTGGCGATCACGATTCATGCTCGTTCTCCAGCCTTGCGGTGAAAACGGGTCTGACCTCGGCGGTGGCCTCCAACAACGCGACCGGCGTTACGAGCGGGCCAACCGTGACGTTTGGGTTCCCGGCGATGGTGTTGGCGGCAAGGTGTCACCGATCGGTGACTATAGTTGTCACCACCCGGTGACTGTCAAGTGATGGTCGAGGAGATGGTCCGGCCGCAGATCAGCGCTGTGATATGCGTCAAGCGGGCTGCATGAGGTGGACCCAGCCGTTTGGACCTTGCGCTCTACGTTTTTCTCTGCGCGTCGGCTCCATCCCATCGGGCTCGTTGAACTCCAAGCGCTCAACGCCATCGAGATTCACGCTGTTCCGTGCGAAGCGGAGGAGTTCTTCCTGAATCGGATTAAGGTCGAGGCGAACAAGCGCGACAGACCGTACCCGTCGCGGATCAACCTGTGGCTTTCGGAGGATATTGAAGAGAGCCGCCGGTCCTGATGGGGTGAGCGGCGTATCCTAGACCAACCCGGCCTGGTGAGCCGCGACCTCGCCGAGCAGCCATTCACGGAAAATGCGGATCTTGGGCATGTCGGCGGTCTCCGCCGGGCTGACCAGCCAGTAGCTGAACTGTACCGGGAACGATCCCTCGAAGGGGCGTACCAGGCGGCCGGCGGCGAGGTCATCGGCGGCGAGTACGCTGCTGGCCAGTGCGACGCCGCGCCCGGCGATCGCTTGCTCCAGCACCAGGCTGTCCGACAGCGAGCTGGGTCGCAAATGCCAGGCGTAGTGTACCGGCAGATCGGCCAGGCCGGCGGCCTTCAGCCACATCCCCCAGTCAGGCCAGGTCGGGTAGTGCGGGCTCCAGCCGTGATCGATCAGCGGGTGGTACTGCAGATCGGCGGGTTCACGCAGTGGATGCGGACCCTCGAGCAGCTTCGGGCTGCACACCGGGTAGACCTCCTCCGGTAGCAGGAGATCGACGCGCAGGCCGGGATAGTTGCCGTCGCCGTAACGCACGGCGATGTCGACCGCTTGGGCCTGGAAATCCACCATACGTTCGGAGACATCGATGCGGATGTCGATGTCCGGATGCTGCTCGCCGAAGCGGTCGAGGCGCTTGAGCAGCCACTTGCCGCCGAACGCCGGCACGATGCTGATCACCAGCGGTCGCTCGTCGAGGTGTCGGCGCAGCAGGTCGACGGCACCGCTGAGTCGGGTGAACCCTTCGCTGAGCCCCGGCAGCAGCGTGCGGCCGGAATCGGTGAGTTCCAGGCTGCGATTGCCGCGCACGAACAGGTTGATGCCGAGATACGCCTCGAGGTTCTTGACTTGCTGAGCCACCGCCGCTGGCGTGACGTGCAGCTCCTCGGCGGCGAGGGTGAAGCTCCCGTGCCGCCCGGCCGCCTCGAAGGCGCGGAGCGCGTTCAGCGAGGGCAATCTCGTCGAGTTGGACTCATTCAAGCTTTTCTTTCCCGAGGGGTAGGGATCCTCGTTTGTGTCGTGTGGCGCCGGCGCCTATTCTCGCTGCATCAGAAACCGCGTTTCGGGGTGTCCCGATCGTGGACGACGTCAATGATATCGGCGTGCAACAGCACGCATGTGAAACTGGAAGAAATCTATCATGAACAGACAGCAAATGGACGCCCTGGCTTACGGTTTCCAGGCGGACGCGACGCACCCGCTCGATGCGGCGTGGGTGGAGCCGCGCGGCGTGGCCGCGCGCCTGGTCGATCTGTTCCAATGGTTCGCGGAGACCGACCGGAACCTGAGCCGGCAGCGCGCGGAGCTGGCGGATCGAGAGGTGGTCCAGCGCCGGGCTGCGATTCGTGCGCCGCATGGGCTGCGAGATCACCACCGGCGGGATTTGGGCATCGAGCGCGATGGCGTCGCGGATGTGGTCGTCGATACACTGGCGCTCGTCGACGATCAGCGTGGACGCCTGCGCTAGTGCGGGTAGACTCGAACGTGCGGGCGTCGCGGCCCGCGCCGCCCGTGGGGGGAGGTCAACATGCATAGAAGTCGCCTGGGTGCCATCTGCATCGACAGCGAGAACACCGATCCCGAGGCGGCCGGCGCGTTCTGGGGCGCGGTGTTCGGGTGCGAGTTGGTGCGTTCGCCAGCGCCGGAAGATGCGCACTACGCGGCGTTGCGCACACCGCCCGGCGAGGTGGACGTAATCCTGCAACGGGTCGATCATCCGAGTCGGGTTCACCTCGACATCGAAACCGACGATATCGAGGCCGAGGCCCGGCGACTCGAGGCCCTGGGCGCGAAGCGCGTCGCCATGATCCGGGACTGGCTGGTGATGGAGGCGCCGACCGGGCACCGCTTCTGCTTGGTGCCGCCTCAGCGGGAGGACTTCTCGGAACACGCCACCTGCTGGCCGTAACATGCCTGCGCCGCGCCGGCTCGTACCCGTCGCAACTGTGTTCGCTCAATTATGCATCTGGAGCATACCAGGGGGGCGCGTCGTCGGCTCGCGCGGTTGCGGATGCGTGGCGTCGGGACACACCGGCCAGCAGTCCTCGGTCCAGAGAATGTACGCCAGATAGCGTTCGCGGATTTTGCGCACATAGTCTGTGGGTTCGTGGCCGCGGACGTAGCCATGGCTTGCATGCTGGAAGTACTCACGCTGACTCAGTTTCTCCATCGCGATCTCGACATTGTCGAACCAGCGGTCGGGATCGTATCCCAGCTCTGCGGCCAGGCGCCGGGCGTCGCGGACATGGCCGATACCCGCGTTGTAGGCCGCTAGCATGAACCACATGCGGTCGTTAACCTGCAGGTCACCGTCGAAGCGGTCGCGGAGCCAGTCGAGGTAGCGGATACCGCCCGCGATGCTGGTTTCCGGGTCAGTCAGATCGGCATCGATGCCGAGTTGGCGCGCCGTAGGTGGCATGATCTGCATCAGACCCTTGGCACCCATCCAGGAGCGTGCCCGCGGATTGAAACTGCTCTCTTGGTAGATCTGCGCCAGGATGAGTCGCCAGTCCAGGCCGTACGTCTGGGCATGTTCGCGCACGATGTCGTCCCACGGTGAAATCTCGCGGCCGTGCTGCAGGTCGATACGCTGCGTGGAATGGCCGCGCACTCGCCCACGGTCACGAAAGTACTTGGCATACAGCGTGTTGTAGGTGAGGCCCCGGTACTCGCGCTCGAAGAAGTCGTCGATTGCGGCTCGCAGGGCGGGATTGTCGGTGCGTACAGCCCAGTGGTGGGTAATCTCGTTGCCGATGGTGAGTCCCGGCTCCAGGCCTTCGATCCACATCATCGCGTTACGCACGAGGTGCTCGTCGGCCAGCGTGAGATCGTATTCGCCCTGTGCGACCCGCTCCAGGGTCAGTTCGGGCTCTTGGTCTGTGGCAACCGGTTGGATGTCCAGTTCGAGGTCGTGAACATGGGCAAGGATTTTCAGGGTCCGTTCGTATCGGCTCTCCGGGCGCACGTGGAACGTACGCCCGGAGAGCTCTGCAACGCTGTCGATGCCGCCCGTGCCGGCACGCCCCACGACCATTTGATGGGCACGGTGGTATGGGCGCGACCAGCGGATATCAGAGTCATCATCGCGTGCCATCGGGCTCAGGAAGGCCGCCGCAATGTCGGCCTCGCCGTTGCGTACCATGTCGAACAAGGACTCGCTGTCATCGGCGACCACGATCTCCAGGCGCACGTTGAGTTCGCGGGCGAAATGCTCGGCGAGTTCGTACTCGAATCCGAGCAACTGCCCGCGCCACACGAAGAAGTTGACTGCGCTGTTGCGTGTGGCGACGCGGAGCGCGCGTGCGGAACGGATGCCGGAGAGGTCCGCAGTGCGGCTCTGGCGTTCAGGTTGGACCAGTCTCTGCTGCGTGACGAAGCGGTTGAGCAGATCGCGAAGCGCGTCCGCCTGTGGTCGTACAGCCCAGGCGCTGTGCCCCACGAGCATCCGCTGCGAGCGGTCCAATGGGACCGTGAAGGCGATCCGGTTGCTGTACTCGGGCGTGATCGGCCAATTGGCGATGATGATATCGCCGCGCCCGCTGAGCAGTGCGGGGGTTAGATGCTCGGCGTGCTCCACCGGCACCACGACCGGTTCCAGGTGGAGCGATCGGGCAAACTCCGCCGCGTGGCGGATCTGTACGCGCACCGGGGTATCCAGGTCCGCAAGGTTCCGGGTTTCGCCGGCCAGCACCAGCAGACGCAATTCCCCCCGCGCCTCGATGTCGCTCCAAGTACGCACCTCGGTGCCGGCGGATTCGACAACGCGTGGCGGCTCGTACGAATCCCCGTCTATTGATGCTGGGATGGTTGCCGAGGCCACAAGAATCGTGCAGCCCATTGCAAACTGGAGTCCGCTGTTCATCAGTACGCCGTCCTGGCGAGTCAGGGGCAATATAACGCACGAACCGTGTCGCGATATGTAACCTAGCGCACAAAACGTGTCACTACCTGTCGTCATGAAAGCATTTGGATGGCGGTCGAGCCAGTCCTACGCAGCTCCAGCAACCGCCATCGACCGGCGGATGCTCTTGCGCTGTGTTCGCGGGCACTATACAAGGGTATCCCGGTGATCAATTTTGGAGACGCTCGGTAGTGGATAGAGTGATCATCCCTTCACGATTCAAGGGGCCACCGAACAGCGCCAATGGCGGTTATACCTGTGGCTTGATGGCCCGATGGATTGAGGGCGATGTTGCGGCCAGTCTGAAAACTCCCCCGCCGTTGGATACGCCGATTGCGCTCACAGCGTCCGGGGGGAGGGTGGAGATGTACCTCGATGATCGTCTGGTGGGATTTGCCCAGGCGGTGCAACTCGTTCTGGAAGTGCCGCCCGTGCCGGAACCGCTGGCGCTGGGAGGGGATCCGGTCGATGCGCCGGGACGACCGAAGGAGTTCGCGCCATTCTCCACCTGTTTCGTTTGCGGTAGGGATCGGGAGCATCCCGATGGGCTGTGCATCCACCCGCAACGGGTCATCGGTTGTGAGGGGATGGTGGCGGCGCGTTGGCGGCTGCACACGGGGTTGGCGGATGACGACGGGCTGGTCGCACGCGAATACCTGTGGGCAGCACTGGATTGTCCCGGATACTTCGCCTGCGCACCGGGCGAAGCGGCATTGCTCGCCCGCCTGACGGTAAGCATCGGTGCGACGCTGCCGGCGGAAGGCGAGGCGACCGTGATCGGCTGGAACATGGGTGGAGCGGGACGCAAGCGCCGCTGTGGTGCCGCGGTATTCGCGTCCGATCGCTCTCTGGTGGCGAAAGCCGAAGGACTGTGGGTCGTGGTCGATCCCGCATCGCTCACGGCCTGATACCACCAGCAGCCCCCAAAAAGCGCTCCGAACAAGCGCCCCGAACAGGACTCTCCGACAAGGCACTCCCCCGCAAGCGCGTTACCCACAAGAAGCCCCGCACGACGCGGGGCTTCTCGGGTTACTGCCTGCAGGTACGAACTGCCGACCCGGGCGGCTCAGGCAGTGAGCCGCTTGTGCTCCAGGACCAGCGCATAACCAACGGCAACCATCATCCCGAGGAGAATCAGGGTGAACGGTCCGCCGGAGGCAATGGCCGCGGCCTGCAACGCCGCCAGACCACCGCCGACCAGCAGGGCAATGGCCATCAGCCCCTCGAAGAGCACCCAGAAGCAACGCTGGATCACGGGGGCATCGGTCTTGCCGCCGGAGGTGATGGTGTCGATCACGAGCGAGCCGGAATCCGAGGAGGTGACGAAGAAAACCAGCACCAGGATGATCGCCAGCAGTGACGTCAGACCGGACAACGGCAGCTCCTCGAGCATCAGGTAGATCGACAGCTCGGGCTGCCAGGTATCCACCAGTTCGGTCACGCCGGTATAGCCAGCCTGCACATACTGATCGATGGCGAAGCCGCCCATCGCGTTCATCCAGACGATTGCGGCAGCGGTCGGGATGAGCAGCACGCAGGTGACGAACTCCCGCACGGTGCGGCCATAGGAAACGCGAGCGATGAACATGCCGACAAAGGGCGACCAGGATATCCACCAGGCCCAGTAGAACACAGTCCAGCCGATCTGAAAGCCTTCGTCCTCTCGCCCGAAGGAATTACTCAGCGGCAATACGTATTGGACGTAACCGACGGCGGACGTAACGATACTTGCAAAGATGTCGATCGTGTAGCCGAAGATGATCACGAAAACCATCAGCAGACCAGCCAGGACCAGATTGATCTCCGAGAGGATCTTCACCCCGCCATGGATGCCACGCAGAACCGAAATGAGGGCCACTGCGGTAATACCGAGCACCAGCGTAACGAGGGTGACGTTGCCGTCCGGGAAGCCGTACAAATACGACAAACCGCCAGCCGCCTGCTCTGCGCCGTAACCGAGCGATGTTGCGAGGCCGAACAGGGTGGCGAATACGGCCACGGTGTCGATCACGTGTCCAAACCAGCCCCAGACCCGGTCTCCCAGGAGCGGGAAGAATGCCGAGCGAATGGTCAGCGGGAGGCCCCAGTTGAAGCTGAAGAAGGCGAGCGACAGTGCCACAGTTGCATAAACCGCCCATGGATGAAGACCCCAGTGGAAAATGGTGGCCGCCATGGCCAGCGTGCGGTCGGTCTCGCCTTCGGCACCCAGCGGCGGGTAGAGGTAGTGCGTGACCGGCTCCAGCACGCCGAAGAACATCAGGCCGATGCCCATGCCGGCCGCAAACAACATCCCGAACCATGCAAAGTAGCCGAACTCGGGTTTGGCACCCTGCCCACCGAGGCGAACACTGCCGAGCGGCGTGATCAACAGCATGATGCAGAACAGCACCATCAGATTGGCGCCGTACATGTAAACAAAGTCGAAGGTGGTCTCGAGGAACTCGCGCGTGTTGCCGAGTATTTCGTTGGCGATATCGGAGAAGAACATCGCCAGTGCCGTGAAGAATACGGTACCGACCGCCGAAATCATGAACACCGGATTATGGATATCCAGCCCAAAGGGCCGGATATTGTCCTGCCCGACCTCATAATTGGTATCGGCCACGACGATATCGGGCTTCTGATCATCTTGCTCTGTCACGCTGATTCACTCCCTTTGTGATACGAATGTCATGCCGCCACGCCAGACCGAAATATTCCATCCGGCCGCCACTGCACGCGCGTCGGCGGCTTGATCACCATCTATGCTGCTACGCCGCCCGGAATACCGGTCGCAAGTCCTGCATGGCACTGCGGCCGGGCTGCCGCTGAGCACGAGCGCTACGCGAACTTGTTCAGGCTGGAATCAGGCAAGGTCCGATCCATTCAAACGTTTTTGCAGCTCATCAGGAGCCGTCCAGCCGCTTGCGCAACTCATTCTTCTGGATCTTGCCGGTCGCCGTCCGCGGGATGGTCTCGAATACGAAGTGGCGCGGGATCTTGTACGCCGCGAGATTGCTGCGGCAGTGCTGCTCCAGTTCTTCGCCGGACACCGTCTGCCCCTGTGCCAGCTCGATGAACGCGCATGGCGTCTCGCCCCACTTCTCGTGCGGCATTGCGACGACGGCGACCACCGCCACTGCGGGATGCTTGTAGATCGCATCCTCGACTTCGATCGACGAGATGTTCTCGCCACCGGAAATGATGATGTCCTTGGAACGATCCTTGAGCTGAACATAACCATCGGGATGCATGACGCCGAGATCCCCCGAGTGGAACCAGCCGCCGGCGAACGCCTTCTCCGTCGCCTCGCGGTTGCGGAAGTACCCCTTCATCACCACGTTGCCGCGGAACATCACCTCGCCGATGGTCTCACCGTCATGCGGGACCGGCTTCATGGTGTCGGGATCCATCACTTCAAGTTGTTCGAGCGGGGTGTAGCGCACGCCCTGACGCGCCTTCATGCGGGTGCGTGCATCGGCATCGAGTGCATCCCACTCGGTGTGCCACTCGTTGACGACTGCCGGGCCATAGGTTTCGGTCAGGCCGTACAACTGCGTGACATTGAAGCCGTTGGCTTCCATATCGGCCAGAACCTTCTCCGGTGGTGGTGCCGCGGCCGTGAAGAACTCAACCGTGTGCGCGAGTTCACGGCGGACATCGGGCTCTGCCGAAACCAGCAGTGACATCACGGGCGGCGCACCGCACAGGTGGGTGACCTTGTGTTCGGCGAGTGCGTGCCAGATCGGTTCAGAGCGAACCTGGCGCAGACATACATGGGTGCCGAACACCAGCGACATGGTCCAGGGGAAACACCACCCGTTGCAGTGAAACATCGGGAGGGTCCACAGATAGGTCGCATGTCGCGGCATGTTGGCGATCAGGGCATTGCCCTGGGCGAGGAGATAGGCCCCCCGGTGATGCGACACGACCCCCTTGGGCTTGCCGGTGGTCCCTGACGTGTAGCCGATCGAGATTGCGTCCCATTCGTTATCGGGCATCAGCCACTTGTAGTCGGGATCGCCCCGCGCGAGCAAGGACTCGTATTCGGTTTCACTTGACGGCACCGCGTCTCCATCGTGGATTTCCGGGTCGCTGTACACGATCATGATCGGGTCTACCTCGGCCTGCCCAAGCGCCTCCCGGGCCAGTGGTAGCCACTCGTTATCGACGATCAGGACCTTTGAGCCGGCATGGTCGAGTTGGAATGCAATGGTCTTTGCATCCAGCCGCGTGTTGATCGCATGCAGGACGGCGCCGCACATTGGCACGCCGTGGTGCGCTTCCAACATCGGTGGGACATTGGGTAGTAATGCCGAGACCGTGTGACCCCGACCGATGCCCCGGTCACTGAGCACCGAGGCGAGTTTGCGCGAGCGGCTGTAGAATTCACCGTAGGTGTAGCGCAATGATCCGTAGATGATGGCCACATGCTCCGGCATGGTGGCTGCCGCGCGCTCGAGGAAGGTCAGCGGCGTGAGCGGCTGGAAATTGGCCGGGTTGCGATCAAGGTCGGTATTGAATGGATTGGTCATGGCGGGGTCCATCCGGTTCGGGTCTACTGATCCGACCACTGCGGCGTGCGCTTCTCGATGAAGGCGTTGATCCCCTCCTCGGCGTCACGCTTGAGCATGTTCTCGACCATGATGTTGGATGTGTATTCGTAGGCCTCGGCGAGAGGCATCTCGCGTTGGCGGTAGAACGCCTTCTTGCCCGTCTCCAGGGTCATGCTCGATTTCGCCGCGATCTTCTGTGCGATTCCGATGGTGTGTTCGGTCAGCTCGGTGTCGGGAACCACGCGGTTGATCAAGCCGATCTCCGCGGCGTGCTCCGCCTCGATCATGTCTCCAGTCAGGAGCATTTCCATCGCGAGCTTGTTGTGTACATTGCGCGAGAGCGCGACCATCGGGGTGGAGCAGAACAGTCCGATATTGACGCCGGGCGTGGCGAGGCGAACGGAGGGCGATGCGTAGGCGAGGTCGCAACTGGCGACTAACTGACAGCCGGCTGCCGTCGCGATGCCGGCGACTTCCGCGATTACCGGTTTCGGGTTATTGACGATTGCCTGCATGACCCCGGAGCAGCTGGCCATCGTTTCAGCGAAGAATGCCCGACCACCATCCGGTGCCTGTCGTGCTCGCGTCATCTCTTTGAGGTCATGACCGGCACAGAATGCAGGACCGGTGGCGGCAAGAACGATCACCCGCACCGAGGTGTCCGTTGCGGCCTGCTCCAGCACTTCTCGCAACTGGGCCAACATGTCCTTGGAAAGGGCATTGCGGCGCGCGGTGTCATTCAGGGTGAGGCGCAGGATGCCCTCGCTGCTCGGCTCCTGGAGAAGGATGGAGTCGGATTCGGCGGCGTCTGCTGAGTGCATGGCGATATCCTCTGGTTGAGAGGTGAGTGGGCCGGGACGGGCATGAAGCCCGTGCTCCATGTGCGCTACTGGAGGAGCTTCCCCGGCACAGTGCTTGAGTTCACGCGTCACGGTCTAGCCCCCAGGGTCAGGCGTGACCTTCGCAGTGGGCGGCCAGCTCGATTTTCGGGCAGCGGTCCATCACCACCTTCAGGCCGCTGTCCTCGGCAATACTCGCCGCTTCGTCATCGTGAATGCCGAGCTGGGCCCAGAGTACCTTCGCCCCGATCGCCACGGCTTGCCGGGCGAAGCCCGCGAGTTCACGCGATGGGCGGAAGACGTCAACCATGTCCACCGGCCGATCGATGGAGTCGAGGGAGGGATACACCTTCAATCCGAGAATCTCCGTTACATCCGCGCGGGGGTTGACCGGGATCACGTCGTAACCAGCCCCGATCAGGAACTGCAACACTTGGTGGCTGGGTTTCGCCGGGTCGGCGCTGGCGCCCACGATGGCGATGGTCCTGACCGATCCGAGGATCTCCTGGACGTAGCCATCGGGATACGCATCGCCGTGGTCGGGGTACGTCATGTACGCTCCCGTGTCGCAAGGTTATACCGATCAGTCTATTTCGTGGCCCGAGTATCGAGCTTCCGTGGAGCCGAGTCAATGGACGGCCCTTACGCGGTCACGGTTGCCGTGTCGCGCTCATCCACGACGGGACCGGTTGCCGGCGGTGTCAGTGAGGCGGCTGCGGGTTGCATCAAGTGACGTGGGACCACTGAGGACCAGGCGTTTGGGAGGCTGCTCTGGTGAGGATCGCACCGATAGGCTTGAGCCAGCATGTCGTCTATCCTGTGGCATGACTCATCGCTAGCGAATGTGCCGTCATGTCGAATTCCCTGCAGGATCAACTCAAGCAAACGGGCCTAGTGGACGAGAAGCAGGCGCGCAAGGCCCGGCAGGAAAAGAAGAAGGCCAGGAAGGAGAGTAAACCGTCTCGCCGCCAGTCGACCGCGCCTGACCCGCATGCGGAGGCGGCCCGACGCGAGCGCGCGGCAAAGGCGGAGCGCGACCGTGAGGCCAATGCGAAACGCGAGGCGTGGCGCCGTGCGAAGGAGACGGCCGCTCGCATTCGTCAGATCGTCGAGACCCACCGCATCGAGCGCGGTGCAGGCGAGCGGGTTTATCGCTTCACACGTGGCCGGAAGATCAAGGAGGTGTGGCTCAGTGCGCAACATCATCGGCATTTGGCCGACGGCGAAATCGCGCTTGTGACCTTCGGTGAGGGCTACGCGCTGGTACCGAAGGCGACGGGGGAGCGAATCCGGGGTATCGACGAGGAGGCGGTGCTGGTCCTCAATACCGCGCGTACCGAGTCGGGTGACGATCTGTATGCGGATTTTCCGATCCCCGATGACCTGATGTGGTGACTATCGGGGGCGCGTCTCGGCCTTGAGTACTGCCCCTCTACACCTCAGAATATACTGATTAGTCTATATTGAGGGCGGGGCATGCAGGCAGGCAAGCGCGAGAGGCTGCTGGCAACGGCGGAACGCCTGTTCTACGCGGAGGGTTTCCACGCTACCGGTATCGATCGCCTGGTGGCCGAGGCGGGCGTCGCTCGGATGACCCTCTACAACCACTTCCCATCGAAGGAGGCGTTGATCGAGGCGGTCCTTGAGCGACGCTTCCGCCGCTACCTGGACGAACTCCAGGGTGCCATTGACCACCGGGGCACTGGCTCGGCGCTCATGGCCCTCGTGGAGTGCCATTGTCGCTGGCTGAGTTCTGCTTCGCGCGAGGGCTGCATTGTGATCAAGGCGATCGCGGAATTCGAACATCACGCGCCGGGCATCGCGCAGCAGGGACGGGCGCTCAAGCAGGACCTGCTCGCCATGATCCGTGACGCACTGGCGCGCGATGAACAGCCGGCGAGCGCGCCCGTGGCCGAACGCGTGCTTCTGGCGATGGAGGGTGCCAACACGCTTGCACCGCTCTTGGGGCCTGACCGCACAGCAGCCCACCTGCGGGCCATGCTGCCCAGGATGCTGGACGCCTGCTCGGTGGAATCGGCATGAGACCTCTCGATACCACCGGCTTTGCGTTGCTCGGTGCAGCGCTGATCGCCATCAGTTACGGGCTCGCGCGCTTCGCCTTCGGTCTGTTCGTGCCGCCCATCCGCGAAGAGCTGGGACTGACACCGGATATAATCGGCATTATCGGCGCACTGCCATTCATCAGTTTTATACTGGCGACACTGGTCGCGCCGATCGCCACCCATCGCCTTGGCGCGCGCAACACCGCGGTTTTGTCCGGTGTTTTCGGCGTTGGCGGGTTGACGCTGATCAGCCAGGCTCCGAGCGCGGTCGCGCTTGGCACGGGCGTGGTTGCCTGCGGCGTCTGTACCGGCCTGATGATGCCCGCACTCACCTCCGCGATGCAGGCGGTGGTGAGGCGGTCGCTGCATGGACGCGTCAGCGCGGTCATGAACGCGGGCACCAGCATCGGCGTGATCCTGGCCGTGCCGGCGATCCTGTTTCTGGCTGATGCCTGGCGTTTGGCGTATGTGTCCTTCGCCGTCGCGGCAGTCATCGGGGTCGTCACCGCCTGGCTCTACCTCCCCTCGGTATCGCGGGTAACGACGGCGAACGTTGCTCCGCCGCCGCCGATCAGCGCGCTGCAGTGGGCACGCCTCGCCTGGCTCTCGGGGTTCGCGTTCGCAATGGGTTTCATCGCTTCGGCGTATTGGGTTTTCGCCCCCGACCTGGCAGTCAACCTCGGCGCGTTGCCATCCGGCGAGACCGGCTGGCTATGGCTTGCGGTCGGCATCGCCGGCCTCGGAGGCGCTGTGGTGAGCGACCTGGCCGATCGCAATAACCCCGCCATCACTCAGGCTTTGATGCTGGTCACGATGGCTGCGAGCCTGGCGCTGCTTGCCGCCAGCCCCGGTCAGTTGGGACTGGCGGTGTTCTCCGCACTGGTCTTCGGCCTTGCCTACATGAGCCTTACGGGGTTGTACCTGATTAGCGGCATCCGCCTGTTGCCGGGCCGGCTGTCGCTGGGACCGGTTCTGCCATTCATCGCCGTTGCAGTCGGACAGGCGGCCGGCTCCCCCGCCGTCGGCCTGCTCGTGAATCAACTCGGTTACGCCGATGCCTTCGCCATATTCGCTGCGCTCGGTATGCTGGTGGCGGCCCTGTCACCACTGTATCCGCTGCACGGCGACGAAGGGGAGGACGCTGAGGAGAGCACCGGCCTCCAGGCCGCGTATGACCAGCAAATCGAAGGCGAACCCGACGAGCCACTGCAGGAAGTCCCAGCCGATACGGAAGAGGCCGGTGTGAATCGGAGCCTTTGACTACGGGTGATGTCAGCAAGCCCAAGAGCCCGGGCGGATGTTTGCTATCCGGACCCCGTTGCCGTCTCTTCAAACTTGTCCGCGGTCCGGTATGCGAAATCACTGGCGTCATGGCGCTCGTGCAACTGCCTGTGGGGCTTGCCCCAGAGGCGATTGACCATGCGGCCACGCTGTACGGCAGGGCGAGCGTCGATTTCCTGCGCCCAGCGCAGGAGATGCGTGTACTCCTGAACCTGCAGGAATTCGGCAGCGTCATAGAGGCGACCCAGGGCGAGGGCGCCGTACCACGGCCAGTTGGCGATGTCGGCGATGGTGTACTCGGACCCGGCGAGATAGCGGTGCTCGGCGAGTCGCCGGTCGAGGACGTCGAGCTGGCGCTTGGCCTCCATGGCGTAGCGGTCGATCGGGTATTTCATCGGCTCGGGTGCGTAGGCATAGAAGTGGCCGAATCCTCCGCCGAGGTAGGGGGCGCTGCCCATCTGCCAGAACAGCCAGTTGCGGGTTTCGGTCCGTGTGGGAACATCACTTGGCAGGAACGCGCCGAATTTCTCGGCCAGGTGTAACAGGATCGAGCCCGATTCGAAGACGCGCACAGGCGTCTCGCCGGTGTAGTCCATCAGCGCCGGGATCTTCGAGTTGGGATTGACGGCCACGAAGCCGCTCGAGAACTGCTCGCCGTCGCCGATGCGAATCGGCCAGGCATCGTATTCGGCACCGGTGTGGCCCAGCGCCAGTAGTTCCTCGAACAGGATCGTGACCTTCACCCCGTTAGGCGTGGCTAGCGAGTAGAGCTGGAACGGGTGTTTGCCGGTCGGCAGCTCTTGGTTGTAGGTCGCTCCGGCAACGGGCCGGTTGATGTTCGCGAATTGCCCGCCGCTCGGTTCGTCCTGGGTCCAGACATGCGGCAGCGTGTACGTGTTGTCGTTTACACTCATGAATGTGGCTCCTGTGGCGCACTGCTCGAGAATGTTGGCGGGCCATGACCCTACAGAAAATTCGTTCTGCCGGCATTACGGGAGTACCCGTAGGGGATGCCGAATCCGACCCTGTCACTCAGGATCGCTTGCAAGTATTGAGACCGATCAGCGAGTAGGCGGGACAGATGCTCACCACCGCTGTTGCCAGGGGGATCAGTCCGATCAGACCCCAACTGATCTGCGGGCCCACCAACACGAGGGACGGTAATCCGAGGCCGATCAGAGATCGGATGACCCGGTCGGCAGTGCCCATGTTGATGTTCATCGTAAAGGCTCCCTTGTAGTTGCGGAGATCACGCCGGAGAGCCTGCACCTACGGTGTTTGCCTGTTTGTAGCGGAGTTGCACAGTTTCCGGCGCAACCGCCGCGCCGGCATTGCGACACGGCGGAGTTCGAACTCGTCAGGTGTGCCCTCACGGCCGCTTGTGTGCTGCTGATCCTGCTCGATTGACGGAGCCGTCGCGATCAGGGACGAGGCTCCCGTTTCTGATGTTGCGAGTTTGTGTACTGTAGGGGCTTCGCGATGGGCTTGCCACGGTCCGGCGAAAAGTCGACCATGCTGTTGGTGACGGATGGATGAGCACCTGAGAGAGGATCGGCTTGCGTAGAAAGTTTCATCCCGGCGATCTACTGATCGTGGCTGTGGTTCTGCTGCCGTTGTTGTGGGCAGCACCCGGCCTGATTGCCGCGCTGGACAGCTCGTGGGCCGCCATTTCCTCGGTACTGGTGCGTGTCTCGGGGATACTCGCGCTGTCGACCTTCGCTGCCGCGGCACTGCTCTCGGCCCGCGTGCCGCGTACGGATCGCTGGTTCGGTGGTCAGGTTCGGCTGTGGGAGATCCACAAGCTGCTCGGTTTCAGCGCCTTCCTGCTGGTCATGGCGCATGTGGTGCTGCTCGCGCTGATGACACTGCCTGTCTCTGTCGAACGCAGCGTGACGACGCTCTTCCCAGCGATAGTGCAATGGGATGTCTGGCTCGGCTGGTTCGCGTTCGTGCTGATGGTTGTGTTCATCGCGCCCACCTTCGGTTTTTTCGGTCACCCGCACTACCAGCGCTGGAAATCCCTGCATCGTCTCTCTGGGCCGGCGTTCCTGCTGGCGCTTGTGCACGGCACCGTCCTCGCGCCGGCCACGGCCATTTGGTGGCTGCTGGGCATACTTGCTCTGGCCGCTGTGGCTTGGCGCCTGTTCTTCTCTCGGCTGCTGGGACGCCATCGCTACACCGTGGACAGCGTCACGCCGCTCGCACGCGATGTGGTGGAAATCAACCTCAAGGCCCAGGGCCAGGGGATGGCCTGGCAACCCGGGCAGTTCGTCTATCTCAGCCCCCTGGACCCGCAACTCGAAGCCGGCATCAACGAGGAGCATCCCTACACCGTCGCCTCGGACGATAGCGATACGCACATGCGCATCGGGGTTAAGGCGATCGGCGATGCGACGGCGGCCCTGCAACACGTGCGGCCCGGCACGGAGGCCGAGGTGGAGGGGCCCTACGGCACCTTCCTGGAAGCGCAACAACCCGGCCGCGGACGCCTGTGGCTGGGCGGCGGCATCGGCATCACGCCCTTTGTCGCCGGTGCGCGCGCAATGCGCGCAGGAAGCAGTGAAGCGGTCGACACCGTATTGCTCTACCTGGCCGACCGGCCCGAACGTGCGTATTACCTGGACGAACTGAAGACCATCGCCGAGGCGACTCCGGCATTCACCGCACACGTGCACTACTTCAACGAGCACGGCGTGCTCACGGCGGACTATCTGCGCGCGCACTGCCCCGACTTCGCCGAGCGGGAGGTGTTCATTTGTGGCCCGCCCGGTATGATTTCGTATGTGGACCGATTGCTGCGCGACGAGGGTGTGCCGCCCGAGCGCCTACACACGGAGGCGTTTGATTTCCTATGAATGCGAGCCGCATTGCCTACACCGCCTTTGTCGCCTTTGTCAGCGTGCTGGCCACACTGTTGGTCGTCTACTGGCTGCAGGGCGATGCCGACGAAGCCGTACGCGCCGATGCCGGGGAGGGCGGAGCGGTCTACACGCTCGACCAGGTCACCGAACACGACAGTCTGGACAGTTGCTGGAAGGCGATCGATGGCGTCGTCTATGACGTGACCGCATATATTCCGCGTCATCCCACCGACGAGTCTGTGTTCATCGAGTGGTGTGGGCGCGACGCCACCGAGGGCTGGTACAACAAGACGCCCGGACGCCCGCACAGCCCGCGCGCGACCGCCATGCTGGAGGACTACCGCATCGGTGTGCTCGAGGATTACGAGGCCGTCGCCGAGGCGCCGCGCGCCGACCCGGAACCTGAGCCTGAGCGCGCACCGTCCACCGCACCGCAAACGATGGAGCGCCAGTGGGGAGAAGCCATGCTGGCAATCGCGCCAGGCACCTACCTCGACGGCGTCTACCGCGGCAACTTCATCGA
>SLKC01000048.1 GCA_007134775.1 Ectothiorhodospiraceae bacterium
ATCGCCAGCGCGCTCGGCGTTCAGCCGCGCGTGGCGGTCCGGGTGAATCCCGACTACACGGTCAAGTCCTCGGGCATGACCATGGGTGGCGGCGCCCGCCCCTTCGGCGTCGACGCCGAGGCCGTGCCCGCCCTGCTGCACCGCATCCACGCGCTCGACCTCGACTTCCGCGGCTTCCACATCTTCAGCGGCTCGCAGAATCTGCAGGTCGACAGCCTCATCGAGGTGCAGTCGGCTACATTCGAGCTGGCCTGGCGCCTGGCCGCCGACGCCCCGGCGCCGATCGCGTCGCTGAACATCGGCGGCGGCCTCGGGATCCCCTACTTCCCCGGCGAGATGCCCCTCGCGCTGGCGCCGCTGGGTGAACATCTCGCGGGCTGCATGGAGACGAGCCGCGAGCGCATCGGCGACGCCGAGATCGTCGTCGAGCTGGGCCGTTATCTCGTCGGCGAGGCCGGCGTGTATATCTGCCGCGTGATCGAGCGCAAGGTCTCGCGCGGGACGGTCTTCCTGGTCACCGATGGCGGCCTCCACCACCATCTCGCGGCGACGGGCAACTTCGGCCAAATCCTGCGCCGCAACTACCCCGTCTGCCTCGCCCACCGCGTGCATGGCGGTCCGCGCGAGACCGCGACCGTGGTCGGCCCGCTATGTACCCCGCTCGACTGCCTCGCCGACGGCATCGAGCTCGCCCGCGCCGAGCCCGGCGACCTGATCGCCGTGCTGCAGTCGGGCGCCTACGGCTACACGGCGAGCCCACACGCCTTCCTCGACCACCCGCCGCCGGTGGAAGTGCTGGTGTAGTCGGCATGCCGACAGGGCGTGCGGGCGCGATGCGGTGGCGCACAAGGCGAAGAGCAAGCGCGATGCAGCGGCAAACCGCATCGGAATGTGCGAACATTCAAGGGCAGCGGACAGTACAGCAGAGCCGGCAAGGCCGCCGGTCAAGGAGACTCGGGATGGAGTTGGATGGACCTTACTGGTATCTCGTCTACAGCAAACCGCAGCAGGAGGAGCGCGCCCGTAGCCACCTCGCGCGCCAGGGCTATGAGGTATTTCTGCCGCACATCCACATCCAGCAGCGCAACAACGGGCGCACGAAGCAACGCGTCACCGCGCTGTTCCCGCGCTATCTCTTCATCCATCTGGACCTGGCGAACGAGGACTGGGGACCGATCCGCTCAACGCTGGGGGTGTCGAATCTCGTGCGCTTCGGTCAATCACCGGCACGCGTACCCACCCCGTTGGTCGAGCGCCTGATCGCCTCGGCCGACGCCGACGGCATTGTCGCCGACCACCGACCGGCGCCGCTCATGCCGGGCGAGCGGGTACGCGTCGAGGAGGGACTGCTGGCGGGCTACGAGGGCATCGTGCAGTCGTGCGACGGCGGTGAGCGGGTGCGCGTGCTGCTCGACCTGGTCAGCCGGCATACACGGGCGACGCTGCGCGCCGACCAGGTCGGGCGCATCGCCTGAGGCTTGTCGCCGCAGGCCCGTGCCCGACCCATGGACGCAGGCGGCGCCGGGGGGGGAGTGCTCACCGCACTCCCAATCGAGCGAAGGCGGGCACGGCGACGGCGGTGTCCAGGCAGGCAACGGTACGGTCGATCAGTGGCTGTACCCAGGTGATCTCCTGCGTCGTCCAGAAGGGATCACCCGCGACCGTGCCGAGATGCACGTCGTGGCCGGCCGCCCGCCACGCCGCGGCGATCGCCATCGAGGCAACACCCGGCTCCGGGGCCTCGCCGGCGCCCACCTCGAGCCAATCGACCGCGACCCCGGGCGGCGGCATGAGCTGCTCCAGCTCGAGTGCGGCAAGCGCCCCGGCGAGGCTCGGCGACAGGTCGTAGCCGGCGATCTCGACGGTCTCGCCAGCATCCAGGCGCGCCTGCAGGTCCGCGGTGGACTCGCGCGCGGCGCCGCCCATTGCCGCGGCCACACGCAGGCGCAGAAACTGGCGCAGCTGCAAGCGACCACTCGGGAGCGGCTGCCAGAGCAGGACCCGACGCGACGGCTGTGCCAGCGTGGCCAGTACGTCGAGGGCGAGCAGCGCACCGCTGCGCACGCCCCCGATGACGAACTCGTCGACGCCCTCGGCGGCGAGGCGACGGGCTGTCGCGGTGACATCGTCGCGCCAGACGGACCAGTCGGCAGCGGCGAAATCGCCCGCGCTGTCCCCCGTACCGCAAAGGTCCGGCAGCGCCGTGAGCCAGCCCCGGGCCGCCAACGCATGACCGAGGCCCGCCATCATCCGACGCGAGCGGTTCATCTCCTCGGCAAAGGGGGGCAGCCACAACAGCCCGGCGCGCGGCGTCGTTGCGGGGCGAAACAGCGTGCAGTGGATGCGCCCGCGACCGCCATCGATGAAGACGGGGTCGAGCATCGCCTCAGCCCCGGTACTTCGCGTTGACAAAGTCGGTCAACGTACCGAGCGTAGCGAAGGTCTCGGCCGAGATCTCCTCGTCGTCGACCTCGATGCCGAAGGCGTCCTCGATGCCGGTGACCACGGCCACGACCGCCATCGAGTCAAACTCGGGGATGGCGCCAACCAGCTCGCTCTCCCGGTCGAGGTACTGCGCGCGCTCGCCGAGCTGGAGGACATCGCCTACCACACTCCGTACCGCTTCCAATCGGATCATCATCGACCTCCCTGTGCTCCCTGAATGTCCACGCGACAGCCATTGCGGTCCTGCCGCCCCTAGAGTATACGCCTACGGGGCGTCCAGACGCGGGATTTTTTGTGCCGGGCACGAAAACACTTGCCATCCCATGGGGGGCGACTACAATCGGGGGAGCGTGCCGCCGGTACGCCAACATGGGACAGGGACGACCATGAACCGATATCTGCCGCTCCTGCTGGTGCTGATTGCCACGGCACTGACCACCTCACCCGCCTTGGCCCGGGAGGCCCGCTGGGTTGGAGAGACGCTGGAAGGACGTCCGTGTAGCGACCTGCTCGGCGCTTTGCCCCGCAGCAACGTCTTCGATTACACCAACCCCAGCGATCGCGCGAACCATCTGCCGATCGTCGAGGCCGCCCACTTCACCGACCAGGTGCGGCAGTTGCGCGCTGGCCGCCACGGCGGGCACCCGCTCAATGACCTCGAATACACCATCGGGCGCTTCCCCAACCATCACGCCGCGCTCTACGCGATGATCCGCTACGCGACGGAGACCCGTTTCCGCGAGGAGAGTGCCCGCGCCTGGGCGTCGGCGACGCGCGACGAGCGCGAGCGCCCGCCGCCCGAGTGCTACCTCCAACGTGCCCAGGATTTCGCCCGCGACGATGCCCAGGTCCGCGCGCTCACGGGGCTCTACTACCATCGCGTCGGCCGCCACGACCCCGCGCGCACGGCCTACGAAGAGGCGCTGGCGCGCACGAACGCCCCCGCCGAGATCCACTACAACTACGGTCTGCTCCTGGTCGACATGGGCCGCTACGCCGAGGCGCGCGAACAGGCCGAACTCGCCTATGGGCTGGGTTATCCGCTGCCGGGGCTGCGCCGCCAGCTCGCCGCCGCCGGTCACGCCATCGACGACTGACGCGAGCCACCGCGACGGCCACGGCCACCGCCGGCCTGTGCGAGGCGGAGTACGCTCCAAACCAGCACGCAGAGCAGCGGGTCCGTGATCTCGGCGACTCGGCCCGCGATCCGGGTCTGGGCCACCTCGATGAGTCCGACGATGACAACGGGGATGACGAGCGCGGCCCACGGCCGCGCGGTGGTGCGATAGACCAGCCAGACCAGACCGCCGTAGAGATAGGCCTTGAGCAGCAGGCTCAGCAGATTGACGGCCATGCTGCCGGTGAGAAAACCCGTGAACGGCAGCCAGTGGAATGGCGACGCGCCCCAAGTGAAGGGGGCGAGGCCGTGGACGATGAGCAGGGCGATCAATAGCAACAGCACGACCGGGGCCGGTTCGGCCACCGCCCGCTGCAGCCACCAGGCGACGAAGGGTGCCAACACACCAGCGAGCAGGCTGTCGAGGGCAACCGGGTTGTGCGCAATGCCGACCTGCAGCAGCTCAGCGCCCGGCATGACGAACCAGAGCCAGCGCGTCCCCAGCCCGCAGTCGCGCCACAACAGCGCGAACACAAGCCAGCCGACCAGGCCGCGGGCCAGGACCAGTGCCTCCAGGCGCGGTTCGGCGAGCAGCGGCTTCAGGCCCTGGACGATTTCATGGACATCCAGGGTCGGGACGAAAGGGGCCCACTTGTAGGCGAACCAGCAACTCATGAGCAGCAGCGGCAGGATGAGCAGGGGCCGGCGCACGACCGCGCGCTCCACCAGCGCTCGGGGCCACGGCCAGCGGGCGATGGCGATGCCGGCGAGCAGTCCGATCCCATTGATCCCCGCATCCGCCAGCGCGGGCACACGCAGCGGCAGCCAGAGCTGAAGGACCTGCAGCGCCACTGCCAGCAACACCCCGCTGGCAACGATCACAACGAGTCCAAGCGCCGTCGGTCGCCCGCCCCCCCAGGCCAGCGCCGCGAACAGACCATAGGGGAGGAACAGCAGCACGTTGGCGACGACATTGCCGCGAGACCAGCCGACCCCGGCGTCGGTGAGCGCGGCTACGGCCTCGGCCCAGTCCGGTGCCCGCCAGGCGAAATCGAAGGGGTAGAGCGAGCCGTAGATGATGCCGGCGACGCTCAGGGCAAACAGCCAGCGCGCGACCGTCCGCCCGCTTCTGCGCTGCTCCCCGCTCGTGCCGGCCGGCGTCGGGGATCGCGCCGCGGGCGCAGCGGTCACGGCGCCTCACTACGCTCGCCGGCGGCACGACCGGGCCAGGCCGGGACCGTCGTCGCCGGTTGCTGCGGCGACTGCCGTCCAGCCGGCGCCGGGGCGTCGGCGGGTGCGGTGCGGTCTTCGAGTGCGGTGCGGTATTCACGACGCAGGATGAGCGTCAGCGCGACAAAGGCGTAGAACAGCGTGAAATAGGCCATGTCGAGAAACGCCCCCGCGACGGCGTAGCCGACCGCCCCGACCAAGAGCGCCCAGGCGTATTCACTGATCCACACGGTATCGGGGCGCTTGCGCGCCTGTCGCGCGAGACGGAACAGGCAGAGGATCACGGTGGCGAGCAAGGCCAGGTAGAGCCCCAGGCCGGCAAAGCCGTGCTCGCCCAGCACCTGGAAGTAGTTGCTGTGCGCCGCGCGCGCACGCTGGGGCCACCACCCCTCGAGCGTGGTCGTGTCATAGCTGAGCCAGCGCTCGTCGCCCATGCCGGAGAGACGGAAGCCTGCCCCGGTCAACGGGTTCTCGCGCGCGATATTCCAGGCCACACTCCAGGCCTGCAAGCGCGACATCGCGGAGCCATCCTCCTGGTAGCCCTGCAGGGCCTCGACGCGCTGGACAAGGCGGTCGGGCACGGTGACGCCGATCACCCCCACCGCCAGCACCGCGACGAGGATGAGCGCCAGCTTGCGTCGCAGCTTGAGGAAGACCCACGGAGAGATCGCTGCCAACCCCACCATGGCTCCGCGCGAGAAGGTGAACAGGGTCGCCAGCCCCGTCAACCAGAACGCGCCATAGCCGCCCCAGCCCGCGAGCCGCAGCCAGAGCGAATCGGGCAGGCAAGCGAGCCGACCCTGGGTGGCCTGGCGTGCCAGTACGAGGATCAGGGGCAGGGTCATGACCAGGGCGAGGCCGAGATTCGTGTTACCTGCGATGAAGGAGCGCGGCGGGCCCAGCACATGCGATTGTCCGCCCGTGGCGAGGGTGAACACACCACCCTTGATGCCGTAGAAGCCGATGGAGACCGCAACGACGATCATCAGCCATTCCACGCGCCGGCGCCCGTGGATGAGCATGGGCGTAAGCAGCGTAAAGAGCAGGA
>SLKC01000187.1 GCA_007134775.1 Ectothiorhodospiraceae bacterium
AGCCAACAAACGCAAGGAGGCGGGGCCGTGCCCCGCGAATGCAACATGGGTGTTGTGGGGCATTGCTGTGACGGGCTCAGCCGTTACCTGGCGCTCGCCGAGGGCGGCATTCTCTTCGTCAGCGTCTACATCGCGCTCTACCTGCGTATCGGCACGGATCCGGCGTCGCTGGCCGCGCATGATGTCGGGGCCATCTGGCCCGACGCGCTGACCTTCACTCTCGCCATGCTGGGCTGCATGACCGCGACAGGGCTGTATAACCCCCGCCTACGCGAACGTCTCGAAGGCATCACCATCCGGCTGCTCATGGCCATGCTGACGGGCACGCTGATCCTCTCGGCCTTCTACTACCTCTTCCTCGATCTCTTCCTCGGGCGGGGTGTCCTCGCCTTGGCTTTGCTGTGTGCCTTTACCGGCATCGTGGTACTGCGTGCGCTGCTCGGTAAGCGCCTGGAGCGGCCCGAGTATCAGCGCCGCGCCGTTGTGCTGGGCGCGGGGCAGAATGCGGCGTCCGTCCTGCGGCTGCGACGGCGGACTGATCTTATCGGCCTGTACATCGTCGGTTTCATCCCCGTGGCGGGCGATGACGTGCAGATTCCGGCCGAGCGCCAACTCACCGTTGACGGTGGCCTCGCGGACTGGGCCGGGCGCAACGCCGTCGACGAGATCGTCGTCGCCCCCGATGAACGGCGCCAGACCCTGGACATGGCCGAACTGATGAGTTGTAGCGCGGCGGGCGTGCTCGTCACCGACGTCAATAGCTTCATCGAGCGCGAAACGGGCTGCCTCAGCATCAACCGCATGACGCCCGGCTGGTTTGCCTTCTCCAAAGGGATCCATTCGCCGCCCGTCGCGGGAACCCTCAAGCGCGGCTTCGACATCGCCGTGAGCCTGGTCGTGCTGCTGCTCGCGCTGCCGTTGATCGTCGGCGCTGCCCTGGCCCTGTGGCTGGAATCAGGGCGACGCGGCCCGATTCTCTACCGCCAGGTCCGGGTCGGGCATAACGGCGAGCCGTTCCAATTGCTCAAGTTCCGCAGCATGTGCGAAGACGCGGAGAAGCCCGGCGAGGCCCGCTGGGCCGAGCGCAACGATCCGCGGGTCACGCCGGTCGGGCGTGTGCTGCGCCGCTTCCGTATCGATGAACTTCCGCAGCTGCTCAATATTCTGCGTGGCGACATGAGCTTCGTCGGGCCGCGCCCTGAACGCCCCGAGTTCGTCGGCCGCCTCAGCGATGCCTGTCCGCACTACCGCGACCGCCACCGGGTCAAGCCGGGCCTGACGGGCTGGGCCCAAATCCGCTATCCCTATGGTGCGACCGAGGCGGACGCCTTTCGCAAGCTCGAGTACGACCTCTTCTACGTCAAGAATCGCAATCTCCTCTACCTCGACCTGCTGATTCTGTTGCAGACCGCAGAAGTGGTGCTGTGGGGGCGTGGGGTCCGCTGAACGCGTGGTCCGATGTCGCCCCTGCCCTGCGCGCGCCACCCCGCCGCACTGACCGTGATGCCCGGGAGGGCACAAACCGATGGTTCGAACGCTGACTCGTCTCTGCCTGCTGCTGGCGGCCTTGGCACTCGTGGCCTGCGCCGGCCGGCCTGAACTGCCGCCAGCCCAGCTCGATCCGCTGGCCACCAGCCCGGAAGGCCCGCTCTACCGTATTGGCCCGGGAGACCGCCTGCAGATCTTCGTCTGGGAGAACCCGGAGCTGTCGGCGAACATCCCCGTGCGCCCGGACGGGCGGATCAACAGCCCGCTGGTCGAGGACCTCAAGGCGGCAGGGCGCCATCCCACAGAACTGGCGCGCGACCTCGAAGCGGAGCTCTCGCGCTATCTGCAGAACCCTGTCGTGACGGTCATTGTCTCCGGCTTCGTCGGCCAGCCCGACGAACAGATCCGCGTGGTCGGCGAGGCAGCGCAACCGCAGGCGCTGCTCTACCGCGAGCGCATGACGCTGCTCGACGTGATGATCGCGGTCGGTGGCCTGACCGAGTTCGCCGCGGGCAATCGCGCCCAGTTGATCCGCGAGGTCGATGGCGAGCGACGCGAGCAGCGGGTGCGTCTCAACGACCTGGTCCGCGGAGGCGATATCAGCGCCGATGTCGCGATGCGCCCGGGGGACATTCTGATCATCCCCGAGTCCTGGCTGTGAATGAGCTGAATTGCAATGGAGGGCAGGGCAATGCGTGAGCTGATCGATCGGATCGCTGCGTACATCCAGGGCATGTGGCGGTACCGCTGGTACGGCCTCGCGGTGGCCTGGATCGTGGCGGGCATCGGATGGGCGATGGCGCTGCAGGTGCCGAATGAGTATCGGTCCTCGGCACAGGTGCACGTCGATACCGAATCGATGTTGAAGCCGCTGATGCGCGGCCTCGTCGTCGAGTCGAACATGGACCGCCGTGTCGAGCTGATGACGCGGACCCTGTTCTCGCGGCCCAATCTGGAGGAGATCGCACGCCAGACCGATCTCGACCTGCGGGCCGAGACACAACAGGACATCGATCGCATCGTGGCCGAGCTTCAGCGGCGCTTGCGCCTTGCCGGGACCTCGGAGACCAATCTCTATCGCATCACCTACCAGGGCGACGATCCGGTGCTCGCGCGCGATGTGGTGCAGGCCGCGGTCAACCTGTTCGTCGAGGAAAGCATGCGCGGTGCGCGCGATGATACGGACTCGGCGACCCGTTTTCTCGACCGCAAGATCGCCGAATATGCTGAGCGCCTCGACGCGGCGGATCGTGCGCGCATCGCCTTCCGTCGCGAACACGCCGCCGAACTCACCGGCGCCGGGGGCGGTGACTACTACCAGCGGCTGACCCTGCGGCGTGCGGAGTTGGAGGCGGCCCGTGGCGAACTCGACCTGGCCCGCAGCCGCGAGTCCGAGCTGGAGCGCCAGCTCGACGGCGAGGCCCCCGTGTTCGGCATCATGGGCGCGGGCTCGGCGGCGGCCGGCGCAACGCCCGAACTCGACCGGCGCATCGAGCAGTTGAGCGATCAGCTCGATGACCTGCTGTTGCGCTATACCGAGGAGCATCCGCGCGTCGGCACACTGCGCGCTCAGCTCGAGCGCCACGAGGCCGAGCGCGCCGCCGAACGTGAGCGCCTGGCTGCCCAACGGGCGGCCCAGGGGGGCGGCGAGGAACCGGGACTGGAGCGTAATCCGGTACACCAAGAGATCCGCTCCGCGTTGGCGCGGGCGCGGGCCGAGGTGGCCGCCGCGCAGGCACGCGTGGTGCGGCTCAGCGATTACGTCGAGGCCCTGGAGGAGAGTGCTGCCACGGTCCCGGAGATCGAGGTGCGGTTCGAGCAGCTTGAGCGCGAGCACCAGGCGATCCAGGCAACCTACGAGGAGTTGCAACGCCGCCGCCAGACGGCGGAGATCTCGGGCGAGGTCGAGCGCAGCGAGGACCAGATCGAGTTCCGCGTTATCGAGCCGCCACGCATTCCCAGTGAACCGAGTGCGCCCAACCGCCCCCTCCTCGTGACCGCTTCGCTGGGCGCCTCGGGTGCCGGTTTCGGTGCGCTGATGCTGCTGCTGGTACTGGTCTGGCCGACCTTTCATTCCCGAGCCACGCTGGGCGAGGCACTCCAACTGCCCGTGCTCGGTGCGGTCCAGCAGGTGCCGACCCGCCAAGTGCGCCGCCGCAGGTGGCTGGAGCTGACCCTGTTCGTCTTTTTGGCAATGGGCCTGTTGCTCGCCTACGCAGGCGTGATGGGCTTCGTGATCCTCTACCTCTGATGACCGGGCGCCAGAAGCGCAGCCGAAGGATGGCTTATGAGCAGTATTGAACGAGCGATGGAACGCATGCGCCGCGCCCCGGCAGCCGGCGCTGTCGATGTCACAGCGGCGCCGATGTCCGAGCCGGAGCCTGCACCTGCATCGGACCCCGCGGTTGCGCTCGATCTCGCTGCTCTGCGCGAACTCGGCATGCTTACCCCCGACGCCGACCAACGCGCTCTCCAGGAGCAGTATCGCCTGGTCAAGCGCCAGCTCCTCGCCCGCGCTTTCAGGCCAGCGCCGGACGGGGGCAATCCCGTCAACCTGATCCAGATCACCAGCGCCCTCGCCAGCGAGGGCAAGACGTTCACCGCCTTCAATCTCGCCATCAGCGTTGCGATGGAGGTGGACTTCACCGTGCTGCTGGTCGACGCGGATCTCACGCGGCGCGGACTGACGCACTTGATCGGCCTGCAAGGACGCCCCGGCATCACCGAGTTGCTCGCTGGCGAAGTCGGGGATGTTGGAAGCATCGTCACCCGAACCGATATCCCGCGCCTGAGCGTCATCCCGGCGGGCCAAGGGCACCCGCGCTCGACCGAGCTGGTCGCCAGTGATGCGATGCGCCGACTCTCCCGTGAGGTGACGACGCGTTACCACGACCGTCTTGTGATCGTCGATTCGACGCCGCTGTTGATGGACTCCCAGGCGGCCACGCTCGCTGCGCATGTGGGCCAGATTGTGGTCGTCGTCGAGGCGAGTCGTACCGCCGAGATGCCGCTGCGCAACGCCATCGCGCTGCTCGACCCGGCCACCGCCGATGTCGGCCTGCTGCTGAACAAGAGTATGGCTCGGCGGCGCTCCAGTTACTACGATGACGCCTCGTGATGGCGGTAGCCGTGCAGCGTGGTCGCTGCGCGCGCGGCCCGCGCCGCCGGCTGTGGCTGCGGCGAGCGGCACGGCCGAGCCTGCTCGCGCTCGGCCTCATGCTCGCGCTCTCCGCGGAGGCTGGCGACTGGGACGTGCAGCCCGACATCCGGCTCAGCCAGACCTGGACCGACAACATCGACCTCGTCGCCGAGGACCCGGAAGAGGAGTGGATCACCGAGGTCGCACCGGGCATCCGCCTCACCGGCGAGGGCCGGCGCTCCAGTGCGGTGCTGGGCTATCGCCTGCTGCGCCTGTTCCATGTCAACGACAGCGATCGCGACCGGGTCAATCACCGCGTGGCCGGCCAGGGCAGCGTTGAGGTTGCACGCGAACGTCTCTTCCTCGATGCCGACGTCACCCGGCGCGAGCGCCTGTCGGGGCCCGATGCCGGCGTCGCGGATACGGTGGTCTTCCGCGACGACGAGCGCGAGACCGTGACAACGCTCGGCGGTGGACCGCGGGTACAGCATGACCTCTCGCGCTTTGCGCGCTTCGACGCCGCCTACCGCCGCGAGCGCATCGATTTGGGTGGTGACGAGCGCGATGTCAGCGATATCGACCGCTACACCGCCGGCCTCAGCAGTGGCCCGCAGTTCTCGCGCTGGGGCTGGGCTCTGGCGTACAGCCGTCGCGACGAGTCGCGCGACCAGGCCGGGCGCGATCTCCAGGAGATCCGTTTCGAGGACGTGCGCGGGGAAATCAATCTGCGCGCCGGCCCCGCGACCCAGCTCTTTGCTGCGGGTGGCTATGAGGACAACGAATTCACCACCGCCGCCGGGCGCGAGACGTTCGACGGCAGCTTCTGGGAAACGGGGGCGCGCTGGCGTCCGCGGCGCAACGTCGCCGTCGAGGCCGCCGTCGGTGAGCGCTTCTTCGGTGAGACGGCGCGGGCATCGGTGACCGCACGCGGGCCGGCTCTGCGGGTCGATCTCGATTACGCCGAGGACCTCGTCACCACGCCCGGTCTCGAGTTCGAGCGCACGACGGTGCTCTTCCGCGATGCCGACGGCAACATCATCCTTGATCCCGACGGCACTCCGGTCAGTGGCGTCGTCGATGTCCCCACCTTGCGCGACGATGTCATGCGCCAGCGCCGGCTGAGTACGCGCCTGGGCTGGGAGCGCGCGCACTCGGACGTCGCCTTGCGACTGATGGCGACCGAGCGCGA
>SLKC01000067.1 GCA_007134775.1 Ectothiorhodospiraceae bacterium
AAACGGCGCCGCACGCGAGTGCCGCGCCTACGGGAATCTCCGGATAGCGGGGCGGTGCTCGCGACGCGATCCTGTTCAGCCGCAAGAGGCCTCGCCGGAGGATCACGATGAATGCCAGGATACTGATTGCTGCAACGGCCGCCACCACCGCGTTGTCCACGGCCCACGCCAACCCCCCGATCACGGCGCCCAGCCTGCTGCCCGAATCGCTCGAGGCCTACCGCGACGCCCGCCAGGACGGCGGCCCGGGCAAGGACGGCATCCCCTCGATCGATGAGCCGGACTTCATCGGCGCCGACGAGGTTGATCTCGACCCCGGCGACCGCGTCATCGGCGTCTATCACAAGGGCGAGGCGCGGGCCTATCCACAGGCCATTCTCGTCTGGCACGAGATCGTCAACGACACGATCGCGGGCGACGACCTCGCCGTGACCTACTGCCCGCTGACCGGCACCGCCCTCGGCTTTAAGCGTGGCGACACGGAACTCGGCGTCTCGGGCAAGCTCGTCAACAGCAACCTGGTCATGTACGACCGGGAGACCGACACCGAGTACCCGCAGATCCTCGGCGCCGGGATCGACGGCCCGCTCGCGGGGGACGGGCTCGAGGAGGTACGCGTGATCTGGACGCAGTGGGGCCAGTGGCAGGAGCGCCATCCCGACACGCAGGTACTGAGCCGGGACACCGGCTACTTGCGCAACTACGACAGCGATCCCTACGGCTCCTACAATCCGGCCTCGGGCTACTATGCGCCGGAGTCGAGCACGATCTTCCCGACCCTCCACCAGGACGATCGCTATCCGAACAAGGCCGAGATCCTGGGCTTTCGTGACAGCGATCACGCCGTCGCAATCGATCCGGACCATCTCGCCGAAGCGGGCGTTGTCCACGACGAAGTCGACGGCACGGAGTATCTGGTGATCCACGATGCCGGCCTCGGAACCGGCTATGTCTTCACGGGCGAGGACATCGCGGTACCGGCTCCGGAGGCGATCGATTTCGGCCCCGAGGGCCCGGCCTTCGCCGGCGATGACGCGCTGACCGAGATCAACGCCTTCGAGGCGATGTGGTTCGCCTGGTACGCCTTCTACCCGGACACCGCGGTGATCGACGGATGACGGCGACGACCGCGCGACGGCTCGCGATCGCCCTCGGTGGAGCCTACCTCGTCGGCTACCTGATCGTGATCGGTGATCTCTCACTGGCGCGGACCTCGGGCTGGCACGGCGCAGTCGCCGCAGCCTGGCACGAGATGTGGCTCAAGGCCCGCAGTCTCGTCCAGTTCGAAGCGATCGCCCAGTTACAGGCCGGTCGCGTCGTCTGGTTGATCAGTCCGCTCAACCTCGCCATCGCGAGCGTGATCGCCGCACTGGTGGCAATCAACATCCACGGCGCCATCGAGATCCGGCGCCAGCCCGCGGCGTGCCGACCCGGCGGTTCGAGCGCGGGGCTGGTCGCCGGCCTGCCGGCCCTGCTCGCCGGCGGCGCCTGTTGCGCGCCGGCGCTGATCATCCTGCTCGGCCTGCCGGCGCTGGGCGCGTTCGCGGGCCTGTTCGGCTGGCTGGTGCCCGTGTCGATCGCGCTGCTGGTCGCGAGCCGCTGGTGGCAGCGCCGCCTCGGCGCGCCCGGCTTTGTCGGTACGGCGGGCTGACCACGAATCTCGCGGAGCGCACCGCCACTGGCAACGCGTTCCCTGCCCCCGACGTGCGGCCTCGCGTACGATGGCTCATTGCATCGCGGCAGGATCGACGGCGGATGGCACATCGGCGCGTGCAGGCAAGGGCGGGCTGGCACTGGCTCACCCGGGGCTGGCGGCTGTTCACGCAACAGCCGCTGACCTGGCTGCTGATGGCCGCGTGCTTCCTCATCGCCAGCGCCCTGCTCACGGAGATCCCCCGCCTGGGCCCGTTCGCCATCGCGCTGTTCGGGCCGGCGCTCTTTGCGGGCATGGTCCACGGCGCGCGCGAGATCGATGCCGGCCGCACGCTGTATCCGGGCAGTCTCCTGCGTACCTTCCGCCACAGCGCGACGACCCTGCGCCTGGTGGCCGTCGGCGTCATCCCGCTCGCCACGGCGCTCGCGCTCGCACTCCTGGCAGCGCCCCTCCTCGACCACTCGGTCGCTTTCCCTGGGATCGGCGACCCCGTGCCGGCGGGCGCAGCGGCCGGCGCATTGCGCGCCTTTCTCTTCTTCGTCCTGGCCGCCACCGGCCTGCTTGCGGTTCTGACGCTGTTGCTATTCACCGTTCCGCGCATCGCCCTCGCAGACCGCGCGCTCGTCCCGGCCCTGGGCGACAGCCTGCGCGCCGTGCACGACAACGTCGGGGCTTTCTGTGTCTTCGTGAGTTCCTACGCCGCGCTAGCACTGCTCGCCCTCGTGCCGTTCGGGCTCGGATTGCTCGCGCTGCTGCCCGTCGTCGCCGGCGCGGTCCACGCCGCCCATCGCGAGGTCTTCGGCGACGATATGGCCCCGCGCCGGCGCCCGAAGCGTGCCCGCTGAGCATCGCGCTACCCGCTTGGCCTACAATGCGCGCGTGCGCCGGCACCGGCGCCGGAGTGATTCGCTGACTGGCGAGGAGCGCTGCGATGACTGCACAAGCAGAGGAGATCGAACTCAAGGCGGACAGTCTACGGCTCGCCGCACGCGTCTGGGGGCCGCCGTCAGGCTACCCGGTGCTCGCTCTGCACGGCTGGCTCGACAACGCGGCGAGCTTCGACGATCTCGCACCACACCTCCCCGGTCGGCGCATCGTCGCACTCGATCTGCCCGGCCACGGCCACTCCGCGCACCAGCCCCCCGGTCCCTGGTACCACTTCATCGACTACGTCGCCGACACCCTGGCCGCTGCCGATGCCCTCGGCTGGGAACGGTTCTCCCTGCTCGGCCACTCTCTGGGCGGCGCCGTGTCGACGCTGGTCGCGGGCAGCTGCCCCGAGCGCATCGAGCGCCTGGCGCTGATCGAGGCCATCGGCCCGCTCACCGAATCCGCCGAACAGGCACCGCAGCGCCTCGCCGACGCGCTGGAGCGCGCGCGCCAGCCCCGCACGCCACCGACTTATCCCGATATCGAGCGGGTCATCGAGGCCCGCCGGGCGGCAGGGGATCTCAGCCGCGCGGCCGCGCGTCGTCTGGTCGAGCGCTCCACCCGCCGAACGGCCGAGGGGGTGCAGTGGCGCAGCGATCCGCGCCTGCGCGGGCCCAGTCCGCTGCGCCTAACCGAGCGCCAGGCGCTCGCCTTTCTCGCTGCGATCCGTGCGCCCACCCTGCTGGTCCGCGCCAGCGATGGACTGCTACCGAGCGAAGACGCCGGCCTGGGCCGACGCATCGAACAGATCGCGGACCTGGAGGTCGCGGATCTGGCAGGCAATCACCACCTCCACCTCGAAGACCCGGAGCCCGTGGCGAAGCGGCTGAACGCATTCCTCCCGCGCGCCTGATGAGATCGACGGCGCCCGCGTACGGGCCTAGGTGTCGGTGGCAACCCGCCGTCAGCCGTGGGTCAGGGGGACGAACGCGACCGCCAGGAGATCCTCGCTGTGTACGGCCCCCGCGGCATCCTTGTGTACCCGGCGCAGCTGCTGGCCCCAGCGCCCCGCACCGACCGGGATGACCAGCGTCCCGCCGGGAGCGAGCTGCTCGATCAGCGCCGCCGGGACATCCTCGGCGCCGGCGGTCACCAGGATGCCGTCGAAGGGGGCCGCATCGGGCCACCCCGCACGGCCATTGCCGATGCGGACGTGGATGTTGTCGTAGCCGAGTTCGGCGAGACGCTCGGCAGCCGCCTCGCCAAGCTCCGGGATACTCTCGATCGAGTAGATGGTATCCACCACCTCGGCGAGCACGGCGGCCTGGTAACCGCAGCCGGTACCGATCTCCAGCACGCGATCATCGGGTCCCGGGTCGATCAGCTCGGTCATGATGGCGACGATGTAGGGCTGCGAGATGGTCTGATTGCGCCCGATGGGCAGCGGTCGGTTGACATAGGCCTGGGCGGCAAGCTCTGGTGGCACAAAGCGCTCCCGTGGGACGCGGCGCAGGGCCTCGACCACTGCGGGGCGTAGACGATGACAACCGGTGCGGTTCGCCGTGAGCTGCACCTCCTGCTCGATCTCGCGCAGCATCTGTTCACAGGCCTCGGACATCATTCCCTCCCTTGTGCACCCGCAACCAGCCCCGGCCCACCGAGGAGCGCTCAGGCTCTGCGAGCCCGATACCGCGCACGGACACGCAGTAAAGTCCACGCGATCGAAACCCCCGCCGCGGGCCAAGCGGCCCAGCGCAGCACTGCGTGCCACTCGGTATCACGGGTAGCCATCAGATCCGGCGCGAGCAGCTGCAGACCGGTCGCGGCCGTGAGCAGCGCGAACGTCACGACCAGCGCCGCATAATAGCCCTGCCGACGACGCACCCCCAACACCGCAAAGGCGATCAGATGGACAAGGAACACGACCAGCAGGGCGGCAGTGAGCAGCGGCGTCATGCGGCGACAGGCTCCGGCATTCAGGCTTGCGGCACCGATGATACGGTGCGCCGCGCCGTTCGACCACGTGCATGCGCGCCGGGTGTCCGAGTCGGGCTTGATTTCGTTCGAATGCTCCCCGTCGGACCTCGCCTCGCTCAGTCCGACCTACGGCTCTCGGCCACTGGCGTGCGCGGCCCGGGGGATGGACCCGCGCTTTGTCTCGCGTTCGCGCTTGCTTACAATGCCGGACTCGCGCACTGCGCCCGCCTTCCCGCCTGCCGCGCAGGCCCGATGGCTTTGCCCCGGAGGACAACGACATGAATAACCACAAGCCCTTCGCCGCCGTGCTCGCTGCCCTGGCACTTGCGGCTGCGCCCGTTGCTGGCGCCGAGCCGGTCCGTATTGGCATGATTACCACCCTCTCCGGCGGTGGCAGTGCCCTCGGCGTCGACGTCCGTGACGGCTTCATGCTCGCCGTCGGCGATGACGATACACTCGGCGGCGTCCCCGTCGAGGTGTTGATCGAGGACGATGCGCGCGACACGAGCCGCTCGCGGGAGGCTGCCCAGCGCATGATCCAGCGCGAGCAGGTCAGCATCTTCACCGGTACGATCTGGTCCAACCTGGCCCTGGCCACCGTGCCACGTATCCTCGCCGCCGACGGCCTGTTCCTCAGCCCCAATGCGGGCCCGGCCGAGTTCGCCGGCAGCGACTGCCACCCCGGCTACTTCAATGTCGCCTGGCAGAACGACAACCTCCACGAGGCGATGGGGCAGTATGTCAACGACGAGGGCTACGACAACGTCTACCTGGTCGCCCCCAACTATCCCGCGGGTCGCGACGCGCTCGAAGGCTTCAAGCGCTATTACCAGGGCGACATCGCCGGTGAACTCAACACCAGCCTCGGCCAGCAGGACTACGCCTCCGAGCTCGCGACCATCCGCAACGCCGATCCCGAGGCCGTGTTCTTCTTCCTGCCGGGCGGAATGGGCGTAAACTTCCTGCGTCAGTATGACCAGGCGGGCATGCGCGACAGCATCCCACTCTACGGTCCGGCCTTCTCGTTCGACGAGGCCATCCTCGAGGCGGCGGGCAGCGCCGCCGAGGGCGCCATCAACGGCGCCCAGTGGAGCCCCGACCTCGACAACGCAGCCAATCGCGAGTTCGTCGAGGCGTTCCAAGCGAAGTACGATCGCCGCCCCTCGCTGTACGCCAGCCAGGGCTACGATACCGCGCGCCTGCTCGCCAGCGCGCTCGCCGCCGTCGACGGCGACATCAGCGACATGCAGGCCCTGCGTGCCGCGGTTCGCGAAGCCGATTTCGAGTCCGTGCGCGGCGACTTCCGCTTCAACACGAACCAGCACCCCATCCAGGACATCCACGTGCGTCGTGTGGTGCCGGCCGAAGGTGGGGGCCATACCAACGAGCTGGTCGGTATGGCCTTCCCCGAGCACCGGGACGCCTACGTCGGCGACTGCGCGATGGAGTGAGCGGCGATGTTACCGCCGGGCGCTTCCCGGGCGCCCGGCGCTCGTCCGCGCGTGACCGATGCTCCTGTTCCTGGAACAACTGCTCAACGGCCTCCAGTTCGGCGTCATGCTGTTCCTGCTCGCGGCTGGACTGACGCTGATCTTCGGCATCATGGGCCTGATCAATCTGGCCCATGGCTCGCTCTACATGGTCGGCGCGTTCGTCTGCGCCACCGTCGTGGCGTATACGGGTAGTTTCCTGCTCGCCGTCGTGGCCGGAGCCGCCGCTGCCGGCCTCGCCGGTCTGGTGATCGAGAGCACGATCATGCGCCGCCTCTACGACCGCGGGCACCTCGATCAGGTACTGGCTACCTTCGGCCTGATCCTGTTCTTCAACGAGGCGGTGCGCATGATCTGGGGACCGCGTCCGCTCAATGTCGACATTCCCACCTGGCTGTCCGGCAGCGTGGAGCTCTTCCCCGGCGGCGGCTATCCGGTCTATCGCCTCGCGATCATCGTCATCGGCCTCGCGATTGCACTGGCGATGTGGTGGCTTGTGCAGCGCACCCGGCTCGGCATGCTCATCCGCGCCGGCGCCGCCGACCGCGAGATGGTGGCAGCACTGGGCGTGGACACGCGCGTGCTATTCGCCGGTGTCTTCGTGCTCGGCGCGATGCTTGCGGGGCTTGGCGGCGCGCTCGCTGGTCCCATCTTCACGGTCGGTGTGGGGATGGGCGAGAACATCCTGATTCTGACCTTCGTCGTCATCGTCGTCGGTGGCATCGGCTCGATCCGCGGCGCGCTCGTCGGCGCCCTGCTCGTCGGTGTGGTGGACACCCTTGGGCGCGCCTACCTGCCCACGTTGCTGCGCTGGGTAACGGATCCGGCCTCCGCCGATGGAATCGGCGCGGGTCTGGCCTCGATGCTCGTCTACATCCTGATGGCCGCGGTGCTGATCTGGCGACCGCGCGGACTGCTGCCCGCCCATGGACATTGAACCTCGCCGCTGGTTGCCCCTGATCGGGCTCGCCGCCCTCGCCGCAGTGCCGCTCATTGCTGCACTCACGGATGACCCCTATCTGGTCACGATCTTCACCCGCGTGGTGATCCTCGCCCTGGCAGCGGCGAGCCTCGACTTCATTCTCGGCTATGGCGCAATGGTCAGCCTCGGTCACGCGGCCTTTCTCGGCATCGGTGCCTATACCGTCGGCATCCTCGCCCACCACCATCAGAGCGGGGCTCCCCTGCTCGAGGCCGTTCCCTGGCTCACGGGCACGAATGCGGCGCTGATCAGCTTGCCGCTCGCCATCGCGGTGGCTGCACTCTGCGCCCTGCTCATCGGTGCACTGAGCCTGCGCACGCGCGCACTGCACTTCATCATGATCACCCTCGCCTTTGCCCAGATGTTCTTCTTTCTGTTCATCGCTATGGCCCGTTACGGGGGCGGGGACGGCATGGTGATGTGGCAGCGCAATACGCTGCCGCTGATCAACACGGGGGACAGCGTCCAGTTCTACTATCTCTGCCTCGCCTTTCTCGCGGGCAGCGTCTTCCTGTTGCGCCGTATCGTCGCGGCGCGTTTCGGCCGCGTGCTGCGCGGCGCTGCGGAGAACGAACGGCGCATGGCCGCGCTGGGCTTCCCGGTGTTCCGTTACCGTCTAGCGGCATTCACGCTCGCCGGCGCAATCGGTGGCCTCGCCGGTGCCCTCATGGCCAACCTGGAGACCTTCGTCAGCCCGAGCCTGCTCCACTGGAGCCAGTCGGGCGAACTCATGGTGATGGTGATCCTCGGCGGCCTCGGCTCGATCTACGGCCCGGTGCTCGGCGCCACGCTGTTCATTATGCTCGAAGAGACACTGGCGGCCTGGACCGAGCACTGGATGATTATCCTGGGGCCGATCCTCATCCTCGTCGTGCTATACGCGCGTCGCGGGCTCTTCGGCTGGCTGACCTGGAGGCGCCATGGCTGAGGCACTGCTCTGCACCCGCGGCCTCTCGCGTCGCTTCGGCGCGGTCCAGGCAACCGACCACGTCGATCTCGACGTGGCGGCGGGGACACTGCACGCCGTCATCGGCCCCAATGGCGCCGGGAAGTCGACGCTGATCGGGCAGCTCGCCGGTGAGATCGCGACCGACGCGGGTCGCATCGTCTTCGCCGGTGATGACATCACCCGCCTGCCGGTGCATCGCCGTGCCCACGCGGGTCTCGCACGCTCATTCCAGATCACCTCGATCTTCAGCGGTTTCTCCGTACGCGAGAACGTGGCCCTCGCCGTGCAGGCCCACGCTGGCCACAGCTTCCGCTTCTGGCGCCGCGCGGACCGCGAACGCGGCCTCAACGAGCGGGCCGAGGCGATGCTCGCTCGGGTCAACCTTGGCGATGAGGCCCAAAGGCTCGCCGGTGAGCTTGCCCATGGCCAGAAGCGTCAGCTCGAACTCGCCATGGCTCTGGCCGGCAATCCCCGCCTGCTGCTGCTTGACGAACCGATGGCCGGCATGGGAGCGGAGGAAGGGGCACGCCTGGCCGAGCTGCTGCGCTCGTTGCGCGACGAGGTCACGATCCTGCTGGTCGAGCACGACATGGACGTGGTGTTCTCGCTATCCGATCAGATTACCGTGCTGATCTTCGGCCGCGTGGTCATCACCGGTACGCCCGAAGCGATCCGCGCCAGCGACGAGGTCCAGGCCGCCTACCTCGGGGAGCATGCGGCATGCTGAGCCTCGATCGCGTAGCCGCCGGTTATGGTCAGAGCCAGGTGCTGTTCGACGTCAACCTGGAGATCGGCGACGGCGAGGTGGTGACCCTGCTCGGGCGCAACGGCATGGGCAAGACCACGACCGTGCGCGCCATTGCGGGACTCAACCCTGCGAGCGCGGGGCGGATCACGCTCGCGGATGAGGAGATCACCAAGGCCGCACCACACCGCATTGCGCGCCTCGGACTCGGCCTGGTGCCGGAGGGGCGGCGCATTTTCCCTACCCTGACCGCGCACGAGAACCTCGTCGCGACCGCAGCCAACCGCCACCGCGCGCAGTCGCCCTGGACGTTGGCACGTGTCCACGAATTGCTCCCCGCACTGCGCGACGTCGCAGATCGGCCGGGTCACGCGCTTTCCGGGGGCGAGCAGCAGATGGTGGCGATCGGGCGGGCGCTGCTGACGAACCCGCAGGTGCTCGTGCTCGACGAGGCCGCCGAGGGCCTCGCCCCGATGGTGCGCCGCGCCATCTGGGACTGCCTGCGCGCCCTCAAGGAGACCGGCCAGTCGATCCTGGTTATCGATCAGAACCTGGAAGCCCTGCTCGAACTCGGTGACCGCCACTACATCATGGAGAAGGGACGGGTGGTGTGGCAGGGCGACTCCGACGCGCTGGCCGCCGAGCCCGCGCTGCTGCAGCGTCATCTCGGTGTCGCCAGCTGAGACCGCTCGCGGCGCTACGCGGCGACGACGAACAGCGCGACCACGCAGCCCATCGCCCCGAGCCATGCCAGGCTGCGCAGCCAGTCCCGGTCGGCGATGTAGAAGGCGCCGTAGAGCACCCGCAGCGCCATGAAACCGAGGGCGAAGGCGTTGATCAGGCCCTGGTCGGCACCGAGTTGATGGGCGATGATCACGGCGGCGGCGAACGGGGCGACGGCTTCGTGGCTGTTTTGCTGCGCCGCATGGGCGCGCTGGCGCCAGCCGGTGAGCCCGGCAAGCCACGGCCGCGGATTGCGGTTATCGAAGCCCGCTGCACCCGCCTTGGCGAGGCCGGCGAAGGCGATCGGCATGAGGATGTTAGCGAGCACGCACCAGTAGGCTACGGTCATGGGTGGCAATCTCGACGCTGAGAAGTGAGTTCACGAGGGATCGAGCGGATGGGCGCTCCGGATGCGACAGCGGCAGTCTACAATGGCTACACTGCGGCCGAGCTGCAGGCGCAGTACAGCGCCCGTGCGGCGGTACCGGAACACCCCGAAATCTTCGCGCGCTGGCGCCAGGCGAGTGATGACTATCGGGCACAAGCGCGCGACCGCGCCTGGCTCGATCTGGCCTACGGCCCCGGCGAACGCCAGCGCATCGATGTGTTCCACCCCGATGGCGACACCGCAGCACCGCTGCATGTCTTCTTCCATGGCGGCTACTGGCAGGCGATGGATCGCCGCGACTTCAGCTTCATCGCCCGCGCGCTGAACGCGCGCGGCATCGCGGTCGCTGTGGTCGGCTATACGCTGTGCCCCGCCACGACAGTCGCCGGCATCGTCGAAGAGGCCCGCGGCGCCGTGAGCTGGCTACAGGCCCGGCGCGAGCGATTGCGGCTCACGACTGCCCCGCTCCAGCTCTCGGGGCACTCCGCCGGCGGCCATCTCGCCGCGATGGTCGCGGCCAACGCCGCGCGGCACGCAGACGCAGGACGCGAGGCCATCGATACGGTGGGCTGGATCGCGCCGATCAGTGGCGTGTTCGAACTCGAACCCTTAGTGCACACCGCGCTCAACGAGGCGCTTGCGCTCGATGTGTCTACGGCGCGCATCCTGAGTCCGAGTCGGCCGCCGAGCGGCGCGTTGCCAGCGATCGACGCCTGGGTCGGTGGCCGCGAGAGCCGCGAATTCCACCGCCAGTCGAGCGAATTCATCGCCCAGTGGGAGGGTCAGACCAATGGCGCGAGGCTGTACAGCGTGCCCGGCTGCAATCACTTCACCGTCCTCGATCACCTCTTCGCCGAGGGTAGTGATCTCGTCGAGCGCGCGCGGGAACGGGCGTGGCGCGACGCGACCTGAATGGCTTGCAAATCGACTGCCAGTGGCGCAGATTTCGCATTCTCAAGCATCGGTCCGGCCCCGCGAGCCGCGGCGGATGCAGTGGAACGACGCTCGGGTAGGCGCGCAGGGCTCCGTATGACGATCGAGCACGGGCGCGAACGCTCGAGCTGTGCCCCGACTCGTCTCTGCGGACGCGATGGCGCCATTCCGCTCCCCGCATCCGGGCCCGCGAAATCGTTCGCGCACACGATGTCGTCGAGTGAACGACGGGTCCAGTCGCAGAGACTGCCGGCAACGACACAACGGAGGCTCCATGGCGCGCCCACGTGTACACCGTGCCACCATGCCGCTCGCAGCGGTCCTCGCGGTGGGGATCGCAACGGCCTCGGGGGCAGCTGCCTCGGATGATGCGATCGCAGAGGAACTCCGTACGATCGACCGCGTGGGCGAGCGCATGGCGGTGCAACTCGCGGACGCGCCCGAAGACCGTCACGACGCCATCCGCGAGGCCTTCGTCTACATGGTCGACAAGCGCACCAGGGAACTCGAGCGAGCGGCAGGCGTATCCGCGGATGAGGCCGAGGCATTCCGCGCCGACGCCAAAGCCATCGGTCATGAACATGGCCTGATCGACTGACCCCGAGCGTGGGGCGTACCGGGCGCCGGCGACGCCCTCCGTGCTCGCGAGCGCAGGTCCAGGCGGCGTCGCCGCCCTCCAGTCCTTGTTCTCGTTGCGTGCCTGTCGCCTTGGCGAGAGATGATCCCTGCTGGCGACTGAATGACTGGCGGCCTGTCATCAAAATGTAACGAAGTCGTCATAGACTCGCGGCACCTGCGCAGGGGGACCGGGATTGACCCGGTTTGTCTGCCTGTGCGGGCTGCCGCCAGCAACCGCCTGCGAGCCGCTTAACGTGTCGATCGATCCAGCCGCTTCCGCCCTCGTTCGCGCACACCTGCAGGGTGCCATCCCGGCCTGGCTGCGCGGGATCTACGCGGCGCTCTGTCTCTATCTCTTCCTCGCCGCGCTCAACGTGCTCAGCAGTGGCCTCGGCCTGTTCGGCGAGGAGAGCGACTTCCTCGTACGCGCCTTCGCCTATGGCGAGAACCCGTTCATCGCGCTGATGGGCGGGGTCATTGTCACCGCGGTGGTGCAGAGTTCGTCGTTCACCACCGCGCTGATCGTCACCCTGGTCGCCAGCGGCGAGATGACGCTGGGGACCGCTGTGTTCGCCATCATGGGCGCGAACATCGGCACCTCCGTGACCGCCATCCTGGTCTCGCTGGCCAATCTGCGCGTCCGCGCGCACTTCCGGCGGTCGTTCACCGCGGCGTTGATGCACGATCTGTTCAACGTGTTAACCGTGCTCATCCTCTTCCCGCTAGAGTGGATTACCGGGCTGTTGCATGAGGGCGGGCGCGGGCTGCTCACGCGCTTCGCCGGCTGGCTTAGCGAACTCATCGGCATGGAGGAGGTCGCGCGACCCGACAGCCCCGTGCGCGTGCTCACGCGCCCGGTGGTCGACCTGTTCGACACGCTGGGCGGCTGGCTCGCACCGACGGCACTGACACAGGGGCTACTGGTCGCGGCGATCGGGCTGGGATTGATGTTCGTGGCTCTGATGTTCATGGTCCGCAATCTCCGCGGCGCCGTGCTCCAGCACCTCGATGGCCTGTTCCGGACCTACTTCTTCCGCACAGATCTGCGCAGCTACGGCGTCGGCGTCGCCTCGACGGTCGCCGTGCAGTCGAGCACGATTACCACCAGCGTCATCGTCCCGCTTGCCGGCGCCGGCGCCGTCCCGATGCGGCGGCTGTTGCCGTTCATGATGGGTTCGAATCTCGGCACCACGGTCACGAGCGTGCTGGCTGCGACGGCCAATCCGATCTCCGCGGCAGTGACGGTCGCCTTCGTCCATGTCCTGTTCAATCTGGTCGGCACGGCGATCTGGTATCCTCTACGTCGGATTCCATTGCGGATCGCCACCTGGTACGCCGTGCTCGCCAGTCGGCAGATCCGGTACGCATTCTTTTTCCTGCTGACGCTGTTCGTGATCATCCCCATCGTGGGCATCGCCATCACCGAGCTGTTGATCCGCCTCGGCTGAGCGCCCACCACTGGACGAAAGGCCCATGTTCGCCAAGTTCCTGCGCAAGCTGACCTCGGACGAAACACTCGACAAGGCGTTTCGTCGCCTCAGTGAGATGATCGAACGGGCCGGTTCGATGTTCGATTGCGCCAACGAGGTCATCCATGGCAAGCCGGCCAGCGAGGTGGAAGCCGACCTCTACGCCCACGAGCAGGCCGTCAACAACCTCGAACGCTCCATCCGGCGCAAGCTCATGCGCCACCTGACGGTCAATCAGGGCTATGACACGGCGTTGTGCCTGGCCCTTCTGTCGACGGCCAAGGATGCCGAACGCATCGGCGATGACTGCCGCAACGTCTTCGAGATTGGCCGACTCTACACCGAAGGCCTCGGCCATGGTGAGCATCGCGAATCGGTACGCCGGATCGCCGAGCGCAACCGCGAACTGTTCGGTCTCGTCGCAAAAGCCTGCCGCCACTCCGACGACACCGCCGCCGCCACCGTGGTTGAACGGGCCCGGGAGATCGACGCACTCTGCAGCGATCTCGCCGCCCGCCTGCGCGAATCGGCGACGGGTGATGCCTTCCACGAGACCATCGCCTTCGTGCTGCTCACGCAGCACTACCGGCGAGTCGCGCACCATCTTTCCCATATCGCCATGGCGATCATGGGTCGGCTCGACGACCTCGACTTCTACCCGGAGTCCGATCGCGAGGCACGCCGCTCAAACTGATCTCGCGGTCGCCAGCGCACACCGCCCAGACATCGAGCTGCAGCGCCAACCCGGAGTCGCCGAAGCCGAGGCACAAGACCGCGCGCTTCGCCTCCGTCAGGCAGCAAGCACGAGCGGACCGAGTCGCCACGCCAAGCAGGGCGTGGTCGGATCGACCGGGTATGCGCCCCACCACGGCGCGACCGCGTCGTCGCTGCCGAGCAGCGACGTCGGCTCAGTCATCCATTCCACCCGGCCCCATGGGAGTGGACCCGGAACCTAACAGCAACGGCGCGCGGGGCAGCGTTGTGCCCGCAAGCGAATGCTGCGCGGCGCAGTGCGACCGTGCTAGCGTGCGCTACTTCTCCATCCACCACTGCCCACTGCGACGATGAACGACGAGACCGTGCACCTGCCGCTGCCGCGCGACCACCCCCAGCGCCGACGGCTGAGCCATGAAGTGCATGCGCGCCCCTTTGCGGCACTGCGCCCCCCGACCCGCGCCACTCATCTGGCGATCCTCACGGGCGAGGCCGGTGCCGAACGCGATCGCGAGCACCTCACCTTACTGTGCCGACGCTACGGGGTGGAGGAGCCGGCCGCGGATGCAATCCACAGCATCATCGATTTCGGCGCCTTTCGACTGAAGTGGGAGCGCCATACCGAGTTCTGCAGCTACACGGTCTTCGTCGACGGCCCGCTACCCGCCGACCCCTTCGCCGAACCGGCGCTGGCGGCGCTGCCGTCCGACTGGCTGGCGGCGTTGCCCGAAGGCCTGCTCGTCGCCGTCAACGTCGCCATCGAGGCGGGGGGTGAGACCGCCCGCTCGCCCGACGAGATCGCGCAGTTGATGAGCTCAACGAACTTTGCCGCCGCCCGCGTCTCCGGCAACAGCGCCCTCGCCTTCATGGATTTCGCCATCGACGAGGCCGGCTACGGCCGCGCTTTCATCCAGGACCAGGGACTGGGGCGGTTCCAGGCCGGGCGACTGACGCAGCGCCTGCTCGAGATCGAGACCTACCGCATGACCGCATTGCTGGCCCATCCGGTCGCGCGCGAGCAAGGGCGAGCGCTGAGCCACGCCGAAACCCGCCTGGCCAGTATCACCGCGGAGATGAGCGCGCTCGACGAACTCGAGGACGAACGCCGGATGCTCGAAGAGCTCACCGGCCTGGCGAAGGACATCGAGGCCATCGCGGCGTCAGCGCAATACCGCTTCGGGGCCGCACGCGCCTATTACGGACTGGTCAAGCGCCGCATCCAGGAGCTGCGCGAAGAGCGGATCGAGGGATTCCAGACGCTGGCCGAGTTCATCGACCGGCGTCTGGCCCCGGCGATGAGCACCTGCGAGGCGATCGATCAACGCCGCGACCGCCTCGCCCGGGATCTGGCACGCGCCGTGGAGCTACTGCACACGGGCGTCAACGTCCGCGTCGAGGCCGCGAATCGCGACCTGCTCGCCTCAATGGACCGGCGGTCCAACCTGCAGATCCGACTGCAGGAGACGGTCGAGGGGCTCTCCGTCGCCGCCATCACGTACTACACCGTGAGCCTCATCCACTACGCCGGCCGTGCCGCCGCGGACGCTGGCGTGGCGATCAACCCCGCCCTGATCACCGGCGCGGCCATCCCCGTGGTCGCCGGCCTGGTATGGGTCGTCATCCGCCGTGTGCGCCGCCACATCGAGCGTCGCGTTGGCCCAACATGAACGCATTGGGCGCGCCCCGGGCTCGCCTCGCTGCAAGCCGAGACAGAACCGGGGCTGGGGAGGTCATGCCGCACCGCGAGCACGCGGGAGCATTGCAGCGACCTCGATCGCCGGCTCGGCCGACATACCGGAAGCCGCGAGTCGGCGCAGCGCCGTGGCATCCGGCGCGGGTCGGCCCGCCGTGGCGCGGTCAGCGATCTCGCCGGCCAGATCACTTAGCTGCCGCCGCGATTGGCGGATGCGCGCGACGAAGCACTCGGCGCTGAGTTCGTCGTTCAGGCTGCGGTTGAGTTCGGCAAACCAGGGCATCGCCGCCTGGTCGTACATCACAGCGGGGTCGCGCTTGTCCGTCAGCGCCGACCAGCACCGCAGGAATGTCTGCATCGTCTGGTTGAGCTGCTGGCAGTGCAGGAGCTCGGGCTGCAGCGTCGAGACACTGGCGAGATCGGTGAGCCGCCCGTGGAAGAAGAACTGCGCGAGCACGCCCCAGTAGTAGGTGTAGTCCCAGATCACCTTGAGCGGCAGAACCTCCGGGTCCCCGAACAGCGGGTACTGCTGTGTGTACAGGGTCAGGGTGCTGGCATAAAAGGATTGGTAGAGCTGCTCGAACTGCCGCGCGGGGCGCGCGATCGACGCCCCCGCCTGATCCCGCGCGACGAGTTCGGTGATGTAAGTGTTGCTGATGCCAATGAAGTCGCTGCCGGGCGAGTAGAAGGGATCCAGAAACAGGCCCGCCTCGCCCGTCAGCGCCCAGCGATTGCCCGAGAACACCTGCCGGCAGCCGTACGAAAAACGACGCCGGAAGGCGAAGTCCTGCAGCAGGTGGCGGCGCTCGTCGAGGGCATCGAACACGAGGGGCTGGTGCTCGCCCAGCCATTCCATGGCGCGCTCGAAGGTGTCCATTGTCGCCAGCGGGTGCTGTGCCGGATCGGCGACGATCCCCACTGAGTGCGACCCCGAGGCCAGCGGGATCAGCCATACCCAGTAGCCCGCTCCCACCAGGTGATTCGTCGACAACCAGCGCGCCTGCGGCTTGCAGCGACCGCGCCACGCCGCGTCGTCGCACCAGTCATCGATAACCAGCCGATCGGCGATGCGGAACCAGACCGCGTGGCAGGCGTGGTCGTTACCCTCAGCCAGACCGAGCTTGCGCTTGAGCAGCCCCATGCGCCCGCTGGCATCGACCACCCAGCGGGCGCCCGCCGAGTGTCGCGTGCCGCTGTGCTCGTACACGACCGTGTGGTCGCGCGCAGTGTGCCCCCCCACACCCGCCTCGGCCAGATCGACCTGGCGGACCGTGGCGCCCTCGAGGAAGCGGATACCACGGCGCTCCGCCTCGGCAGCCAGGAAGTTCTCGAAGAGCCCGCGGTCGATCTGGTAGCTGGGCACGGACAGGTGCCGGCTGGCGCCGATCTCGCTGACTGCATCGAGATCGCGCCGGCCCTCGGAGAAGAAGAAGCGGAAGCCGAACTTGCAGAGCTGCTCGTGTTCCAGGTGCTCGCGCAGGCCGAGCACATGGGCGAAGTAGTGGGCGCCGATCTCGACAGTTGACTCGCCCACCTTATGCGCCGCCTCCGGGTAGGGAAGGCTCCGGCGCTCCAGTACCACGATGTCGAGGCCGGCCAGGCGGTCGCGCAACTGCAGCGCCAGCGTCAATCCGGCCAGTCCCCCGCCGAGGATGATGACATCGTGGTGACTCCCCGCCCCGGCCATCACTGTGAGCCCGTCGACCCGGAGGGTGGCGGCGCCACCGGGCGGGCATCCCCGGCCGCGAGATCGAGTCGCAGCACCTGGCCGCCGGAGAGCGGCAGTGGGCAGACGCCCGGCTCGCGCAGGGCGAGCATTTCAATGAAGGCCATGCCGTTGTCCATCCCGGTGTCGGCGAGGGATCGACCCGGCGCCGTCCGGGGCCCATGACACCCTGCCCCCCGATTGTCGAGTGACCAGGAGAACGACGCAACCGATGCCGGCGCATCCTGCGACGACACGATCATGGCAAAGGCGCACGGCACACGCCCGCCGACGGTGCGGCGCAGACGCTCGGGGGCGACCGTCTCATAGGCGATGAACAGCACCGCTTGGTCATCGGCCGCGCACTGCAGCAACGCCTCGAGCAAGCCCGTGGCGAAGCTGTAGCGGCCCGCGGTCACCGCCGTGGTCGCCTGGCGGTTTGCGGTCGCCATGCTCCACAGCCCCGCGGGCGCGTTATGGATGGAGTTGAGGAAACGCGTCGGTGAGACTTCCAGCGGCGTCGTTGCCAGTGTGCTGCACAGGGTATCGACGATGGCGAGATCGCCGTGCGCGGAGGTGAACACGCTGGGCAGCGCCGCACCGGTGTGGCCGCCCGCGGCGAGCGCCATGCGCCCGGCCTCGAGGGCGAGCGCGACCGAGGCGGGCGCCCGTCGACGATCCCCCGCCGCGAGCAGCTCGGGCCGCGGCAGCCGCCCGCCGGTGGTAGCCGGCAGCTCGTCGCGCGCCATGGCGTCGGCCAGGGCCTGCCAGTCCGGGATCGCGGGGGCGACGAACGCCGGGCCGTGCAGGTAGGCGCCGCCGGCCATTACGCGCCCTCCGATTGGTGATGCGAGGCCGCGCCATCGGCCCAGACGAGCACGCAGTTGCTGCCGCCGAAGGCGAAGTTGTGGGTGGCGGCGACGGCGACATCGCGCCGGAGCGGTTCGAGCGCCACATGCGGCCACAGCGCCGGGTCGGGTTCGCGCGTGTTGATCGTGCCCGGCACGTCGCCCGTCTCCAGCGCCAGCCAGCAGAAGGCGCTGCCCATGACGCCGGCCGCACCGAGCGTATGGCCGATCATACCCTTGCTCGAACTCGCTGTAGTCGCCGCGGTATAGCGGCGCGCCAACAGGTGCGACTCGACCGCGTCGTTGAGCCGCGTCGCCGTGCCGTGGAGTTGAAGGTGGTCAATCGCGCTCGGTGCGAGTTGTGCGCGCGCCAGGGCCGCGTCGAGCGCCCGTTCGGCACCGGCGCCTTCGGGATCGGGCGCGCTCAGATGGTGGGCATCGCTGGACTCGCCATAGCCGAGAAGCTGTCGGGGTCCGGTGCCGCGCTCGAGCAGGGCGAAACCCGCCGCTTCGCCGATGTTAATGCCATCGCGCGCGGCATCGAACGGTCGGCAGGGCCGCGCCGAGACCAGCTCGAGGGCGTGGAAGCCGAACAGCGTGCTCGCACAGAGGCTGTCGACGCCGCCGGCCAGTACGGCATCAGCCACGCCAAGGCGCAGCAAACGCTCGGCCGTGCAGAAGACCTTGGCGCTGGACGAACAGGCAGTCGACACGGTCAGGCCCGGCCCGTGCAACGCTAGGGCCTCCTGCAGAAACGCAGTCAGCGAATCCACCGACTGCAGCTCCGGCGCCAGCGCTGCCGGATCGAGCGCCTCACCCGCGCCGAGGCCGCGGTAGGCGCTCTCGGTGACGGCGATACTCGCCGTCGAGGTGCCCATGACCACGGCGACCCGCGCAGGGCCGTGGCGTTCGCGCGCGGCCCGCACCGCCGCGAGCAACCCGTCGGGCTGCAGAGCCGCCCAGGCAAGGCGGTTGTTGCGGCAGTCCCAACGCGAGAAGGACGCGGGCAGCGGGGTCTCGAGACCGTCGACCCGCCCCACGACCGTCTCGGGCAGCGCGGCCAGCGGCGGATATCCGAAGTCCACCCCGCACGGGGGGCGCAGGGCGCAACGCCCATCGCGAACGCCGGCAAGTTGGGCCGCACGCCCGGCACCGAGCGCCGAAGTCGCGCTCCAGGCGGTGACGTGGATCGGTGCGAGGGGCGGCGCGGTCACAGCCGGGTTTCACCCCTCGTCCGGTCCGATCCGCTCCAGCGCCTGCTGCAGGCGCTCGACGGTGCGCTCGACCTGCTGGAGCTTGTCCAGACCGAACAGGCCGATTCGGAATGCCTGGTAATCCTGGGGCTCATCGCACATCAGCGGAACGGCGCCCGCAACCTGGAGACCGGCCTCAGCGAAACGGCCGACGATGCCGGCGTCACGGGCGTAGCTGACCACGACGCTCGGCGCTTGGAAGCCCTCGGCGGCTACACTGTCGTAGCCGTAGCCGGCGAGCACCTCGCGGACCCGCTGTCCGAGCGTCCACTGACGCTCGCGCACCGTCTCGAGGCCGTTCGCCTCGGTCTCGCGCATCACTTCCAGCAACCGGCGCAGACCGTCGGTAGGCAAGGTCGCGTGGTAGGCGTGCCCCCCGCCTTCGTAGGTCTCCATGATCTGCAGCCATTTGTGCAAATCCATGGCGAAGCTCGTGCTCGTCGTCTCCTCGATGCGCTTGCGCGCGGCCTCACTGAGCATGACCATCGCGCAGCAGGGTGTCCCGGTCCAGCCCTTCTGCGGCGCGCTGACCAGCACATCGACACCGCTGGCCTCCATGTCCACCCA
>SLKC01000196.1 GCA_007134775.1 Ectothiorhodospiraceae bacterium
ATGCCGATCATCCGGCGGCTCGCCGATGACCCCTACGAGTGGGACATCGACGCCGTCGAACTCGAGCAGGTCGCCAACGTCGAGGCGAAGATGCCGCGCGACTACATCACCGAGGACGGCTTCGGGATCACCGCGCCCGCGCGGCGGTATCTGCAACCGCTGATCGAGGGCGAGGCCTGGCCGCCCTACCGCAGAGGGCTGCCCGACTATGTGCGCCTGCGCAATATGGGCATGGAGAAGAAGCTGCCGCCCTTCAAGGGCTGAGCGGCGCGGCAGCGCACCAATAAACGCCAACGGCAACCGAGGAGACTGACATGCGCATCATCCTGCTGGGCCCGCCGGGCGCAGGCAAGGGCACCCAGGCCGGCTACATCGCCGAACGCTACGCCATCCCGCAGATCTCCACCGGCGATATGCTGCGTGCCGCGGTTGCAGCGGGCACCCCCCTGGGACAGAAGGCCAAGGCGGTCATGGACCGCGGCGATTTGGTCTCCGACGACATCATCGTCGGCCTCGTCCAGGAGCGGATCGTCGAACCCGACTGCGAGAACGGCTTCCTGTTCGACGGCTTCCCGCGCACCATCGCGCAGGCGGAGTCGACGCGCCAGGCCGGCGTCCCGATCGATGCCGTGGTCGAGATCGACGTACCCGATGAAGAGATCATCCACCGCATGAGCGGGCGTCGCGTCCACCCCCCGTCGGGGCGTGTCTACCACGTCGAGTTCAACCCGCCCGAGGTCGCGGGCCGCGACGACGAGACCGGCGAGCCACTGGTCCAGCGCGACGACGATAGCGAGGAGATCGTGCGCCAGCGTCTGGAAACCTATCACAGCCAGACGGCACCGCTCGTGCAGTACTACCGCGAGTGGGCGGAACAGGGCGACCCGGACGCGCCGCGCTATATCCGTGTGCCGGGGACCGGTGAGGTCGAGGATATCCGCGACCGCATCTACGACGCACTGGATACGCTCAACCGGGGCGAGTAGACGGCCTGTCGCCGGTGCCGCCGCCCGCGCGGGCCGCGGCACCCGGTGGCATCACCGGATTAGGCGGTTCCAGGCATCGAGCGCGGCGACCTTGTACGCCTCGGCCAGGGTCGGATAGTTGAACACCGATTCGATGAAGTACTCGAGCGTCCCGCCCAACTCCATCACCGCCTGGCCGATGTGGATCAGTTCGGTCGCCCCCTCGCCCTCGATGTGCACGCCGAGCAGCGTGTGCTTTTCCAGATCAAAGAGCATCTTCAGCATGCCTTCGTGGAGGCCGAGGATCTGCCCGCGCGCGGTCTCGCGAAAGTGGGCCACCCCGCTCTCGAAGGGGATGCCCGCCGCCTTGAGCTCCGCCTCGGTGCGCCCGATCATGCTGATCTCGGGCACCGCATAGATCCCCAGGGGGAAGTTGTCCAGGGCGCGCGGCACCTCGTCGGTGAGGGCGTGTCGCGCGGCCCGCCGGCCCTGCTCCATCGACGTCGACGCCAGGGCGGGGAAGCCGACCACGTCACCGACCGCGTAGATGTGGGACGCATCCGTCTGGAAGTGCTCGTTGACCGCCAGGCGCCCGCGCTTGTCCGCGGCCAGCCCCGCGTTCTCCAGGGCGAGCGAGTCGGTCGCCCCCTGGCGGCCAGCACAGAAGAGCACCGCATCCACGCAGACACGCCGACCGCTCGCGAGCTTGACCACGACCTTGTCCGCGCGCGATCGGTCGACCTCCTCGACCTGCTCGTCCGTGCGCACGATGATGCCGCGTTGGCGCATGTGGTGCTGGAACTCCTGCATGATCTCCGTATCGACGAACGACAGCAGCTGATCGCGCGCCTCTATGACGGTGATGTTGATATCGAGCGCGCTGAAGATCGTGGCGTATTCGATGCCGATCACGCCGCCCCCGACTACCGCCATGCTGCGCGGCAGCCGCTCGACCTCGAGGATGTCGTCACTGTCCATCACCCGCTCCCCGTCGAACGGGATCCCCTCGGGGCGGTGCGGGCGCGTGCCCACCGCGATGACGAAATGATCAGCGCTATACTCGGTGCTCGAGCCGTCGCGGGTGGTGACGCGGATGCGGTGGGGGTCGACGAATTCGGCCGCCCCGCCGATGACCTCGACGCCGTTGCGCAGCAGCTGGTGCTGCATCACCTCGACTTCGTGGTTCAGCGTAATCTGCAGCCGTTCATGCAGATCGCTGGCCTCGATGTGCTGCTTGACCCGGTAGCTGCGCCCGTAGAAGCCGCGCTCGCGCCACCCCGTGAGATTGAGCACGGTCTCACGCATGGTCTTGCTCGGTATGGTGCCCGTGTGCACCGAAACCCCGCCGATATCGACCTTGCGCTCAACGATGCCGACCCGCTTGTCGAGCTTCGCCGCCTGCACGGCTGCACGCTGGCCCGACGGACCGCTGCCGATCACGAGCAGATCATAGTGCTGCATGCATGCCACCCCTGTTGTTGTTGCTATTCCGCTGCGCGGGTTCCACGAAGCGCGCTTGCTGCAAGGGCCGGATTGTTGAATACCCCTCGCCCGGAAGTCCAGCCGCCCCGGGCGACGGTTGCCGCGCTCAGTGGAAATCGCGCGAGGAGACCGCGAGGTCGCCGAGCAGCGCGCTCTCATCATGCAGGCGCTCAGCAATCACGTGGACCACCTCGCCCTCGCGCTGGACGCGGCCGCTGACACCCAGCAGCGATGCACCGTACAGCACCTCGCGCTGGCGCGCGCGCGCATCGCGCCGGACCACGACATTGACCACCCCGGTCTCGTCCTCGAGGGTCAGAAAGGTAATGCCGGTCGCGGTCGACGGCTGCTGGCGAGTGATGACCAGACCACCGGTGATCAGCCGCCGCCCACCGGGGCGCTCGCGCACCCTGCGCGCCGTACACCAGTGCGGCAGGCGCTCGCGCAGCAACGCCAGCGGGTGGCGGCGCAAGGTCAGGCCGAGGCTGCGGTAGTCATCGACGATGGCGCGCCCCTCGCTCGGCGCTGCCAGCATCGGCGCCGGTTCGTTCGCTTCGGTCTCCGCCTGCGCGAACAGCGGCAGGCTGGCTTGCACGCCATCCGCTGCCCAGTGCGCCTGCGGGCGCTCGCCGGCGAGCCCCGCCAGGGCGTCGGCTGCCGCCAGTGCGTCAAGGTCGCGGCGGCCGAGTCCGCTGCGGTGGGCGCAATCGGTGACATCGACGAACACGGCCTCGGCGCGCGCCGCCACCAGGCGCGTACGGGCATCGGCTGACAGGCCGTGGACGCGATCGAGGCCGAGACGCAGCGCCGCACCGCCCCGGTCGTCGGCCTCCAGCGTCGACCCATCCGCGCTGTAGCGCACGTCAACCGGGCGCACCTCGACGCCATGCTCGCGCGCATCGCGCACGAGCTGGGCCGGACCATAGAAGCCCATGGGCTGGGCATTCAGCAGCGCGGCGGTGTAGGCCGCGGGGAAATGATGCTTGAGCCAGCACGAGGCCCAGGCCAGCACGGCAAAGCTGGCGGCATGCGATTCCGGGAAGCCATAACCGGCGAAACCGCGCATCTGGGCGAACATGCGGCGGGCGAAGTCAGCGCTGTAGCCGTGGGCCTGCATGCCATCGACGATCCGGCGCTCGAATTGCTCCAGATCGCCGGCCTGACGCCAGGCCGCCATCGAGCGGCGCAGCTGGTCGGCCTCACCCGGGGTGAAGCCGGCGGCGACCATGGCCATCTCGATCACCTGTTCCTGGAACAACGGCACGCCGAGGGTGCGCCCGAGCACGCGCTCCATCTCCGGGCCACCGTAGTCGATCGGCTCCAGCCCCTGGCGGCGGCGCAGGTAGGGATGGACCATCTCGCCCTGGATCGGGCCGGGGCGCACGATCGAGATCTCGATCACGAGATCGTAGAAACAGGCGGGGCGCAGACGCGGCAGCATGCTCATCTGCGCGCGCGATTCGATCTGGAACACGCCGACCGTGTCGGCGCGCTGGATCATGGCGAAGACGTCGGCGTCATCGCGCGGCAGGCTCGCCAGCGTGTAACGCTGTCCATGAAATTGCTCAATCAGGGCGAAGGCCTTGCGCAGCGCGGTCAGCATGCCCAGCGCCAGGCAGTCGATCTTGAGCAGGCCGACGGCGTCGAGGTCATCCTTGTCCCACTGGATCACGCTGCGCCCGTCCATGGCCGCGTTCTCCACCGGCACCAGTCCGGCCAGCGGCTGGCGGGCGATCACCAGGCCACCGACATGCTGCGACAGGTGGCGCGGAAAGCCGAGCAGTTGTTCGGCCAGCACCAGCACGCGATGGATCAGCGGGGCATCGGGGTCGAGGCCGGTCTCGCGCACCCGCTCGCGGTCGATGGTGCGACCATCACGGCCACGCGCGGCACGGGCAAGTTGCTCGATCTGTTGCGTATCCAGCCCGAGCGCGCGGCCGACATCACGCAGGGCGCTTTTCGTGCGATAGCAGACGACCGTGGCCGCAAGCGCGACCCGGGCATCGCCATAGCGGCGATAGACGTACTGAATGACTTCTTCGCGCCGCTGGTGCTCGAAATCGACATCGATGTCGGGCGGCTCGCCCCGCTCGCGCGAGATGAAGCGCTCGAACAGCATGCAGCTTTCTTCGGGGTTGACTGCGGTGATGCCGAGGCAGAAGCAGAGCACGGAGTTCGCCGCCGACCCCCTGCCCTGACAGAGGATCCCGCGCTCGCGGGCGAAGCGGACCATGTCGTCGACGGTCAGGAAGTAGGCCTCGTAACCCAGCTCGGCGACCAGCGTCAATTCATGGTCGAGCTGGCTGCGCACGGCTGCGGGCATGCCTGTCGGCCAGTGCTCGGCGGCTCCGCGCTCGGCGCGCGTGCGCAACCAGCCCGCGGCGGTATGACCATCCGGCACGACGTCATCGGGATACTCGTAGACCAGTTCGTCGAGCGTGAAGGTGCAGCGCTCGGCGATGGCAGTGGTGGCATGCAGCAGTTCCGCCGGGAACAGCGCGGCGATCTCCCCGCGCGGGCGCAGATGGCGCTCGCCGCTCGGCAGCAGGGCGGTACCCGCCGCGGCGACCGTGGTACCCAGGCGGATCGCGGTCAGCGTATCGGCGAGCGCACGTCGGCCGCGTGCGTGCATGACCACACCGCCCGTGGCGACGCGGGCCAGGCCGGTTCTGGCTGCAAGGTCGGCCAGCGCCTGGAGGCGTGGCGCTTCGTCCGCTGTCAGTGGTCGTTCGACGGCGATGTGACAGCGTGCGCCGAAGCGCGCGGCGAGCCAGCGACCATCACGCTCGCCATCGCCCGCCTGCGGATCCGCGCGCCACAGTACCTGGCACCCCGGCAGACCATCGGCCAACTCCTCGCGCGACAGGCGATATTCACCCTTGGGCGTGTGCCGGCGGGCCCGGGTGATCAATGTGGACAGCCGTGCGTAACCGTCGTGGTCCATCGCCAGGACGACGATCCTCAGGCCGCAGTCACAGGTCAGGCGGCTGCCGATGATGAGATGCAGCCCGTGCCGACGCGCTGCGGCGTGCGCACGGACGACGCCGGCCAGCGAGCACTCGTCGGTCAGCGCCAGGGCGCGGTAGCCGAGTGCTGCGGCGCGTGCAACCAGTTCTTCGGGGTGCGATGCCCCTTGCAGGAAGCTGAAGTTCGACAGCGCGTGTAGCTCGGCGTAGGGAAGTGGCGCACCCCTCACCCCAACCCCTCTCCCCTTACAGGGGAGAGGGGATTTGCAGTGATCGGCGGTAGGGAGCGTTTTGTTCATTACCGATCCTCCCTCGGAACGGGACGCACCTTGCTTCCCTCTCCCCCACTGGGGGAGAGGGCCAGG
>SLKC01000094.1 GCA_007134775.1 Ectothiorhodospiraceae bacterium
CCTCTATCGCATCGGCAGCGCGACCGGCAAGCAGTTCCGCAAAGGCAGTCCCGGGCGGGAGGTCGCGCGGCGTGTCGGCAGGACGGTCATCCGGCGGGGGTTGTGGCGATTCCTGCGGTGACCCTGGCCGAATGCTTCGGGCGCGTCGACACTGGTGCCGCCACCGCGTTCGCGCGCGTCTGTGAACAGGGGGCGACGGCGTCCGCATCGTTGACACGGGTGGGTATGTAATCCATAAAGCATGAAACAACCGGATGAAACAGCTTCGGCGTAGCCACCGGGCGACCGGGATCGGGAGGGACTCGCCGAGCGGGAAGGCGAAGAAGGAGGGGACATGCGATGGGGGGAGGGGTTCACGGGGCGGTGGCGCTTACTCGCGTTCGTGGTGTTCGGACTGGCACTGGGTGCATGCGGTGGCAATGGGGGTGGCGGCAGCGGCAGTAGCGAGGCCGATGCCGGGCAGCCGGAGGAGTCCGAGCCGGAACAGGGGGGAATCGATCTCTCGGGCGTGACCCTCGCCCGTGACGATACCGCGGCGTTGTCGGCGGTCGAGGTCCTGGGCCTGCCCGCGGGGATCGGGTCGGCCGATCTGTATGCAACCTATCACGTGCAGGATACAGGTGATGCCACGGCCATGACGGCCACGGGGGATCGCTTGGTCCCGCTGCTCAGTCGCGATAACCGTGTGGTCGTGATCCCGCCGCTGGTGGATCCGGATGGGGGCGCGATCGAACTCGAGATCACCGACGGTGCCAGCCGCAGCCCGCCACTATCGCTCGAACTCGAGGCGCTGCCGCCACCGCGATCGGGCGCGCTGGATGAGGTGCTTGCGGCCTTCGACGAGGTTTTGGCGGCGACAGCGGCAGAAATGGGGCTGGCCTATCCCGACAGCCTCGAGCACCGGCGCGATCACGGTTTCGATCAGATGCCGCCGACGCTGTTGCCGCTGATGCGCTCGTGGCTCGCGATTGCGGACCCGGACAACCCCGACTCGCTCGCCAGCCGCCGGCAAACGCTGGATGCGGACGCGCGGATGCTGCTCGAGCGCGTGTTCGCCGACGGGGCGCTGGCGTCGGCCCTCGAGACCCAGGCCGAGCTGGTCCGCGACGGCGACAGCGCGCTGGACCACGCCGTGGGTGTCCATGTTGTGGAACCGCTGACCAGCGCGCACGGGCAGGAGGCGGTTACCCATTCTGGGACATTCGGTGCGGGCCGTCTCGACGGCTCCGCCATCCTGCCGATCGAGGGCCCCGCCGCCTTGTCGCAAGCCTTGCAGGAGTACGAAGACAAGCGGGCTCGCCAGCAGGACACGGAGCTGTTCGTCGACATCTTCGGCCCCTACGCGGCCATGGTGAGCCTTGCCGCGGGTCCGGGTGGTGCCGCCGTTCGGGGGGTAGCGGCCGGACTCGACTGGACGGTGCATATGGCTGATGCAACGTTCAACCAGGCGCGCACGGCACGTTGGTTCCTGCCCTGTTGCATCGAGGACATGGCGATGGAGCTTGACCCGCCGGACGGCGTGATCGCCCACGAGGACGCCGAGGCGAATCAGATCGGTGTGGAATCGGTTGAGGCCACCGTAGTGAGCGAGGGAGTGGAGCTGGATCGCGGTGCGATGCGCCGTGTGGTGCGCCGCCTGGTCGACGAGGAGGGCATGTCTCCAGCCCTTGAGGAGCACTACGAGAAGATCCGCGAGGATCTTCTCGACGACGACGCCGACGTAATGACCGCGCTTGACGACTGGGTCGATCGCGTCAGCGGCACCGAGCTGGTCTTCTACTGGGAGGACATCGAGCTGGCGGATGCGAGCCCGCGGCTGTGGCTCGAGCCCGAGCTCGATACCTTTGCCGGCGCTGGTGAGCCGATCCTGGCGGATGCGGGCGGCGGCATGATCGACCCCTACGAGTTCCACCTGGTCACACCGCAGGCATTCGAGCGCGATGACACGATTCTGCGCATGCGGCCGGACCCGGACCGGTTCCCGCAATCGCCCTGGACCACGCTGTCAGCGGCGAGTGAGCAGATATCCCTCAATCGGATCGAGGTGGACTTCGAACCGAGCAGCCACACCGGTGTCGAGGCCGGCGAGCGCGTGACATTCACGGTCACCGTCGACAATGCCGACGATACCGGCCTGCAGGCGCCCGAGATCGATGGGGTCGGCGCCGTGGCCGAGTTCGCGGAGAAGGACAGCGATCCCGGCGTTTATGAGCTGGCGTACCAGGCGCCGGATCCCTTGCCGGAAGAGCCCGGCATCACCGAGATCCATACCTTCGCAAGCACGCAGGGCGGCATCCGTGGCGACGCCGCCGCACCGCCGCGCCACGGCACGGGTTTCGTGTCCTTCGCCGCGACGGACGAGGACGACGAGGATCATGCAGAGGTCACCGATTCCTTCTGTGGCCCGCGCCCTGTCGGCGCAACGGTGGAGTACCACCGGGGGGACTACTGGTTCGTGCCGTGGCTCGGCGACAGCGGTACTTATCGCGTAAAGATGGGTGCGGATAAGCTGGAGGTGTTGGACATCAGCGGCGGCGAACTTTCGTGGGTCACGTATGAACTCATCGAGGTTTTAGATCATCCAGTCCTGGACGGTGATGGTGAATTTCGCGATGGCACATTGACCTACAGATGGGGCAACCCGGATGGCACTTTCGAGCCGAGTAGTGATTTTCCGGTCGACAGGCTGTCGATGTTCTTCTTCTCGGACCAGGAGGGGTGGTGCTGGTTCCGCAGCTCGCGGTTCACGACGGACGATCCCGGGTGGGGCCGCGGTGGTTTCGACCCGGGACCCAACGATCCCGTCCACGCGCGTCGCCCAGGCTTGGATGGGGAGCCGCCACCGTAAGCCGGCGCGGGTGGAGTTGACCCGCTTTCGTGGACATCTGACCCTTTGGGATGAGAGAGGAGGTTAAGATGCCACGAACGAATCCACCATATCCGCCGGAGTTCCGGCGCCAGATGGTCGAACTGGTCCAGTCGGGTCGGTCTCCAGAAGACTTGGCCGGTGAATTCGAGCCGTCAGCGCAAACGATCCGCAATTGGGTTGTGCAGGCGGCTCGTGATGCCGGAGAGCGCCATGATGGACCAACGAGCGCTGAGCAGGCGGAGCTGCGGCGGCTGCGCCAAGAAGTGAAGCGTCTGCGCGAAGAGCGCGAGATTTTGGCAAAATGTATGGACCGCCACCGTGATGCAAGCGCCAACTCTGAACGGTGGGAACTGAGGCTACGCCAATGTATTCGGCCTCGGTAAAGAGCCGGGGTTCCGTGGAACCGAGCGGCTCAGGGCCAAGATGGAGATCCGAGCGCGCCGAGGCCCAATAGCGACAAGGCCTCATCAGGGCCGCTTTTGCCATCGGCCTTTCGGCGCGCCGTTTCACCTGTTCCCGCCATCCTGATCAGCGCTTGCGCTCACCCGGTTGGATGATCCTTGTTCACTCGATCGTGCGAATCGAAGGCTGCTGGTTGCCCGTATTCAGCCGTGCGCAACCAGTGCCTTCGCCCGGAACGACTGGGGGTCGCGCAGAATGACCCAGCTCGCCCGTGCCATCTTGTTCGCAATGGCCACCGTGACCACGTTCGCCGGCTTGCGCGTTTGCAGCCTTTGGATCCATAGGCCCAACGCGTCCGTTCGACGATGCGCGTAGCGCAGCACCGAGCGGGCACCATGGATCAACACCTGCCGTAAATAGCGGTTGCCCTGCTTGGAGATGCCGAGTAGGCGCGTTTTGCCGCCGGTCGAATGTTGTTTCGGGACGAGGCCCATCCAGGCGGCGAGATCCCGCCCACGGCGGAACGAGCGAGCATCACCGATCGCCGCGACCAGCGCGGTTGCGATGACGGCACCAATGCCCGGCACGTCGAGCAGCGCCTGGCAGCGTGGATCGGCGTCGGCGATGTGTTCGAGTTCCTTCGTGCTCCACTGGATCCGCTCGTCGAGTGCGCTGATATCGCGCCAGAGCTCATACACGAGTGCGCGTGAGCGTTCGGGTAGCCCATTGTCTGCATCTTCGAGCACAAATGGCAGCTGCCGCCGCAGTCGGTGCATTCCCTTGGGCAAAACAATGCCGAACTCGAGTAGCATCGCCCGGGCCCGGTTGGCTGTCTCCGTGCGCTGGGAGATCCAGGCGCTGCGTTGTCGATGCAACAGCTGCAACTCCTGCTGGTCGACCGATTTGATCGGCACCTCGCGCATCGTCGGCCGGGTGGCCGCCTCCGCGATCGCCTCGGCGTCGGCATAGTCGTTCTTTTGGGATTTGACGTAGGCGCGCACATACTGTGCGGGTAGAAGCTTGGCCTCGTGCCCCATCGCCTCGGCCTTGCGTCCGGCGTAGTGAGCCCCGGAGCACGCCTCCATGGCGACGCAAGCTGGTGCGAGCTTCGCCAAAAAGCGCGCCAAGGCGCTGCGACTGGCGCAGACGCGGCGTTCGACGACGCGGCCTTCACTATCAAGTGTGACCACATGCATCTTATCCTTGCCCAGATCGATACCGACAGTCTTGGCGCTCATGGAACAGTCTCCTTTTTCGTCGCTTTTGTCACTTATTTAAGTAAACAGATGAAGGAGGTGGCGGTCCATTCCATTAGCGACGGCCTGGTTCGCTCGGGAGACCACCGAGACCCCCAACGGATCTTCGAGTTCGTCGAGATGAACCGGGCTTTTCACAGCGTCGCCACCATGTGCCGTGTGCTGGACGTCTCCCCCAGTGGCTACTATGCGTGGCGTCAACGTCGGCCGTCACCTCGGGCGGAGATGGACAAACGTCTGAGTCGCGCTATAAAGAGGTCTCACGACGACTCTCATGGTAGCTACGGGCGCCCGCGGATCCATGCCGATTTGGCCGTCAACGGCTGGCATGTGGGCGGCAAACGCGTCGGCCGGCTGATGCGGACCTCAGGGGCTGCGCGGCGTGTCTCGGCGCAAGGGCACGGTCACCACCGTGCCGGCCGCCGAACGCCGGCCCCAGCCGGATCTGGTCGAGCGGGACTTCACCGCCACGGCGCCGGATCAGCTCTACGTCGCCGACATTACGTATGTCCCGACTTGGGCGGGGTTTTTGTACTTGGCCATCGTACTGGACGTATTCAGTCGCCGCGTCGTCGGCTGGTGCATGGCAACGCATCTGCGCGCCGAACTGGTCCGCGCGGCCCTGGATATGGCGCTGTGGCAGCGACGCCCCTGCGGCGTTATCCATCACAGCGACCAGGGCAGCCAGTACACGTCGATCGACTTCGGCCAGCGTTGCCAACAAGCCGGCGTCCGCCCTTCCATGGGCTCGGTCGGCGATTGCTACGATAACGCCATGGCAGAGAGCTTCTTTGCGACACTGGAATGCGAGTTGATCGACCGCCATAGCTTCCGTAATCCGGACGAAGCCCGGCGGGCAGTGTTCGAGTATATCGAGGGCTGGTACAACCCGCATCGGCGTCACTCGGCCATTGGCTATGTCTCGCCGCGACAGTTTGAAAAGCAATACGCTCAGGCAATGGCTTCACCCAAGCCTGAACCTGTCCACTGAAGTGGGACAACTCCACGGGGTCGTCAGGAGGCTCGTCTCGCGGCAAGGGGCTGTCGCGGCTTGGCGCCTTGTGAGCGCAGTCTCAAACGCCCGAACCGGGTACCGGCGCGCTTGCGCGCGACAAGCCGGTGCCGTCGGCGCCACAGGCGGCGTGTCAGCACGCGATGCGCGGGTCGAAGATGCATCGGGCTCGGGTTGGGCCAGTGGATCGATGCCGCCGGGCTCGAC